>JAFGPX010000278.1 GCA_016935975.1 Deltaproteobacteria bacterium | reverse complement strand
TGTGCCCGAACGATCCCGAGGACAAGGACAACTTCGAGGACGAGGACGGCTGCCCGGATCCGGACAACGACAAGGACCGCATCCTGGACGTCAACGACAAGTGCCCGAACGAGCCGGAAACCTACAACGGCGTCGAGGACGAGGACGGCTGTCCGGACAAGGGCATGGTCATTGTCCAGCGCGGCAAGCTGGAGATCCTCGACAAGATCTACTTCGAGACGGACAGCGACGTCATCATGTCGAGGTCCTTCCCGTTGCTCGACGCCATCGCCGCGACCATCAAGGGCCACCCGGAGATCGCGCTCATCGAGGTCCAGGGCCACGCCGACGAGCGTGGTGACGACGAGTACAACCTCGACCTCACGGATCGACGGGCTCATTCCGTCATGCGCGCCCTGGAGGACCGCAACGTCGAGCTGGGCCGCCTGCGTGCCCGCGGCTACGGCGAAACCAGGCCGGTCTGCACGCAGCACAACGAGGATTGCTGGAGCCAAAACCGCCGCGTCGAGTTCATCATTCTCAAGCGCGTGGAGGAGGTGCTCCTCCAGGGCGACGCCGGCCAGTAGCAGGGCGTGGCACACCACCTTGTCGGGTGCCCCCCGGCGGGCCGTATCCGCCGGGGTTCTCTCATGGGATATGGCAAGAATCCTGCAGGGGTTCCGTGGGAAAACCCGCCGAAGTTCTTCTTGACTCGGCTCCGGCGCAGGTTATTAACAACCACCCAATTTTGCTGGGGGCGGGTCCTCATTGCCTTTGCTGCCACGCGAGAAAATTGACGACGTCCGCGAACGGACCAATATCGTTGATGTTGCTAGGCGGTACGTGGAGCTCAAGCGGGCCGGCACGGGAAGCTGGAAGGGGCTCTGCCCTTTCCACGCCGAAAAGACACCCTCGTTCCACGTGCACGAACAGCGGCAGTTTTTTCATTGCTTTGGCTGTGGCGAGAAGGGCGACGTGTTCCATTTCTTGCAGATGATCGAGCGGCGCTCGTTTATGGACGTGCTGCGCGACCTGGCGGCGCAGGCCGGGGTCGATTTGCCCGAGGCCGCCCTGACTCCGGCCGAGCGCAAGGCCGCCGAAGAGGCCGAGTCCGAGCGCGAGCGCATGCTGCGCGCCATGGAGACGGCGACGCGCTTCTACGAGGCGCAGTTGCGCGCGCCGGGCGGAGCGGCGGCACAGGCCTATCTCGACCAGCGCGGCATCTCCAGGGCCACGGCCGAGCGCTTTCGCCTGGGCTACGCCCCCGCGGCCTGGGACGCCCTGGGCAAGCACCTGGCCGAGGCGCGCGTACCGGTGGTCGTGGCCGAGCGGCTGGGGCTGATCGGCAGCAATGATCGCGGTCACTACGACTTCCTCCGCGACCGCATCGTGCTGCCGGTACTCGACCGGCAGAAGCGCCCGATCGGCTTCTCTTCGCGGCTGCTCGATCCCGAGGCCAAAGAGCGCAAATACGTCAATTCGCCGGATTCCCCGCTTTTTCACAAGAAGGAGAACCTCTACGGACTCCACGTGGCCATCGATGCCATCCGCCGCGGCGGCGTCGCCATCGTGGTCGAAGGCAACTTCGACGTGCTCTCCTTGCACGAGGCCGGCATCGAGGAGGCGGTGGCGCCGATGGGCACCGCCCTCACGGTCGAGCAGATAGGCCTTCTGGGGCGCATGGCCAAGCGCATCGTGGTGGTTTTCGACGGCGACAGCGCGGGCCAGCGGGCGGCCGAGAAAGCGGTGCCCGTGGCGGTGGAGGCCGGCATCTTCTTTGCCGAAGCCGACGCCGACGGGCGTGTGGCCGAGATGCCCCCCGGGGTCGACCCCGACGATTTCGTGCGCCAGCAAGGCGCCGCCGCGTTCCGCGCCCTGGTCGAGCAGGCGCGGCCGATGCTCGACCACCTCATTCAGCGGGCCGCGGATGACGCGACCATCCCCGGCAAGGCCAACACCGCGAAGCGCGTGGCCGAAGTGCTGGCCAAGGTCCGCAACCCGCTGGTTCGCGATCTCTACGTGCGCGAGCTGGCGGCCAAGCTCGCGGTGCCGGTTCATCAGGTCGCGCGCATGGTGCGCGAGGCAACAAGCCAGCCCGCGCGCGCCGCGAGCCAGGCGGCCGCGGAGGCGGGCGAGGCGGTCGGCCGGATTCCGCAGGCCGATGAGCTCGATGCTCTGGTGCTGCTCGTGACACGTCCCGAGGTTGCCTCGTGCGAGCACGCTCGGCACATCGCGGATCTGCTACGCGATCCGGGAATCCAGCAGATCTACGCGACGGCGCTCGATGCGCTGCGCGCGGGGGTCCGCGCCGACGTCCCCGCCTGGCTCGACAGCGGGCCGGCCGACATCCGCGCGGCGGTCGGCCAAGCGCTCATGGACGGCCGCTGGGCCGAGGTCGAGACGCCCGAGGAAGCGATGCGCGCCCTGGCCACGAAGTTGGATCGTCTGCGAGTCGACGAAGAGCTGGCGCTGGCTCGGCGGCAGCACCGCGAGGCTCTCGCGCGGGGCGACGAAGCAGAGGCACGGACCATCTCCGTTCGGGAGATGGAGTTGATCAAGACCAAGCTAGGACTAGCCAACCCAAGCGGGGGTGTGAGCACATGATCGAGGATGCCGAGGACCGCCTGAACGACGACAATCAAGACGAGGACGATCTGGCGGAGGTGGGCAAACAGCTCGCGGCCAAGAAGGGTGGCGGCAGCAAGGAGAGCGAGCGCAAGAAGCGCGAGCTCATCACCATGGGCAAGGCCAAGGGTTTCCTGACCTACGACGAGGTCAACGATCACATGCCGGAGAACATCGTCTCGTCGGACCAGATCGACGACTGGCTGTCGACCCTGGGCGGCGAGGGCATCGAGATCGTCGACGCGTCGACGCAGGTCAAGGTGGAGGACAAGACGCCGCCGGCCGAAGCCGAGGAGGAAGGTGAGGCCGGGGCGCCGCCGCGGCCGGTGGAGGTCGAGGAGGAGGAAGAAGACGACAGCTACGCGAAGACCAACGATCCGGTGCGCATGTACTTGCGCAAGATGGGCTCGGTGTCGCTTCTGACCCGCGAAGGCGAGGTGGAAATCGCCAAGCGCATCGAGGATGGCGAGCGCCGCGTGCTCAAGGTGGTGCTGGACTCGCCGGTGGCGATCGAGGAGATCCTGGACCTGGGCGACAAGCTGCGCAAAGGGAAGATACGGGTCAAGGAGGTCGTCAAGGACACCGACGAGGACGACGAGGAGTTCGATGAGGTCTTTCACGTCGACCGCATCTGCAAGCTCATCGACAAGGTTCGGCGCGTCTCCAAGGAGGTCGAGAAGGTCGAGGCGAAGAAGAGCAAGCGCGGGTTGTCCGAAAGCACGAAGCGCAAGGCCAAGGCCCAGGCCGACAAGCTGCGGGACGATCTCCTCGATGCCTTGCACGACCTTCGCCTGAACAAGAAGCAGATCGATCGTATCGTGGTCCGGCTCAAGGGGCTGGTGTCCCGGATCGAGTCCGGGCGGCGCGAGATCCTCGATCAGGAGCAGCGGGTGCGCATGAGCGAGAAGGAGATGCGCAAGATCCTGCGCGAGGCTCGTGGCTCGGCGCTGCGGCACCGAAAGGTGAACAAGCGCATGGACCTGCAGCGCCTGGGATTGAAGGTCGAGGATCTGGACGAGAGCCTGCAAAGCATCGGCGAGGCGCGCAAGCGCATGAAGAAGGTCGAGGACGAGGCGGGGCTGCCCGAGGCGCGGCTGCGCGACACGGTCCACGACATCCAGGACGGCGAGCGTCAGGCCGAGCAGGCCAAGGCCGAGCTGGTCGAGGCCAACCTGCGCCTGGTGGTGTCCATCGCCAAGAAGTACACCAACCGCGGTTTGCAGTTCTTGGACCTCATCCAGGAGGGCAACATCGGTCTCATGAAGGCGGTCGACAAGTTCGAGTACCGCCGCGGCTACAAGTTCTCGACCTACGCGACATGGTGGATTCGCCAGGCCATTACCAGGGCCATCGCCGACCAGGCGCGGACGATCCGGATTCCGGTCCACATGATCGAAACGATCAACAAGCTCATCCGCACCAGCCGCTACCTGGTGCAGGAACTCGGGCGTGAAGCCACGCCCGAGGAGATCGCCGACAAGATGGAGTTGCCGCTCGACAAGGTGCGCAAGGTCTTGAAGATCGCCAAAGAGCCGATCTCGCTCGAAACCCCCATCGGCGAGGAGGAGGACTCGCACCTCGGGGACTTCATCGAGGACAAGAGCATCGTGTCGCCGGCCGACGCGGTGATCTCCATGAACCTGGCCGAACAGACGCGCAAGGTGCTGGCCACCCTCACGCCGCGCGAGGAGAAGGTCCTGCGCATGCGCTTCGGTATCGGCGAGAAGTCCGACCACACGCTCGAAGAGGTCGGCCAGGACTTCGAGGTCACCCGCGAGCGCATCCGTCAGATCGAGGCCAAGGCCCTACGCAAGCTGCGGCACCCGTCGAGGAGCAAACGGCTCAAGAGCTTCATGGAAAGCTAGGTAGTTGTAGCCGTTGTCCTCGGCGAAGGCGCGCAAGCGCGCCACGGAGCGGGCTCCTCGCTGTAGGGGCCGATGTGCATGGTTTGCACGCACAGGTCCTCGCGAAAGCGTTCCAGGCGCAGGCGGTCGAGGCCGGGGGAGGGCTTCTTCTCGTGCGGTCGTTCCAGCGCCTCGGCGAACATCTCGGACGTGATGTGCTCGGGCTGCATCCTCATGGCTCGCCACGACCAGTTGTCGGGCTTGGACGGCTCGAAATCTCCCTATCGCTCTTCGAGCAGGCCAGCTAGATGCTCGACTTCCTCGGGGCCGAGCCGGCCTTTGGGCAGGCGGGGAAGATGGATTGTGGGCAAGCCCGGGTCGCTGGCCAGCTCTTCGAGGATGCGCTCGGCGTCGCGCCGGCGAGCGGCGAGGATCGCGGTGCCGGCCAGGACGCCGGCCAGGTTGGCGGGCACGGCCGCGTGGGCGGCGGCGGCGAGCACCTTGGCCACGCCCGGCTCCACGGCTTCGCCGGGAGGCATGGCATTGACCACGAGCGGCCCAAGCGGGATGCGCAGCTCACGCAAGTCGCGCGCCAGCTTCACGGTTTCGCGGGCCGGCAGCTCCTCCGGCAGGGTGACGATGGTGGCTGCGGTTCGCTTCGGATCCGTGAGCAGGTCGTGCGCCAGCAAAGCGTCGCGGGCCAGGGGCCCCTTGGGCATGGCGCTGGCCACGGCCTCCGGGATGCGCAGCATGGCCACGGCGTGCCCCGAGGCCGGGGCGTCGAGCACCACGAGATCGTATTTGTGCCGTCCGTCTTGCACTTCGGTCGTGTGCCACCACGCCTTGCCGAGCATGGTCCAGTAGTCCAAACCCGGAAACGCGGCCAGGAAGCTGCGCATGGGTTTGTTTTCGAAGAAGGCGCGATAGATCGGCTCGTACTTGAGGAGCAGCACGCCGTACTCGCGCAGGGCCATCTTGGGCGACATGTTCACCGCCGAAAGGCGTTCGTCGATGACCGTCACGGTCGGCCCGATGCCGGTTTCGCCGCCCAGCAGGCTCGTCAGGCTTTCGGGCGCGTTGGTTTGCGCCAGCAACACCCGCTTGCCGGCGCGCGACGCCCGGCGCGCGAGGGCGACGGCCACCGTGGTGCGACCCACGCCACCCTTGCCCACCACGAGCAGGAGTCGCTTGCCGAGCAGGCCGTCTATGCTGGAATCCATGCTTGGGGGAGCCACGTCGAATAGGGTCTTGCGGGCAACATGCCCGGCCACGTCTATAATGCGTCGATGTCTCGCAAACCGGCAACCAAGGCGAGCGGCTTTTCGACCGATTTCCGTGCGAGCGGCGCTTCCGCGCGGGACTCGAGCGCCAGGGTCGTGCTGCGCCGGGGCCGGGCGCGTCCGCTGTGGTTCGGCCATCCCTGGGTCTACGCCAATGCAGTCGACCGCGTCGAGGGCAAGGCCGAACCCGGGGTGGTGGTTTCTCTTCTCGATCACGACGGCCGCTTCATCGGTCGTGGCATCTACAACCCGCGATCGCAGATACCGGTCCGTCTGCTGACGCACAGGGATGAGGCGATCGATGCCGCGTTTCTTGGCCGGCGCCTGCGCGCGGCCCTGGCGTTGCGCGCCGCTCTGGCGTTGCCCGATGCCAAGACCACCGCCTACCGGCTGGTGAACAGCGAGGGCGACGGTCTGCCAGGCCTGGTCGTGGACGTATACGCGGACGCGGTGGTTCTGCAATTCACCACGTTGGGCATGGCCTTCTGGCGCACGGAGATCGCCGACGGCATCGCCGAGATCCTGGCGCCGGTCACGGTCTACGAAGTTGCGGCGGGCAGCTTCGCCGAGGTGGAAGGCTTCCTTGCGGAAACCCGCGTCGTGCGCGGTGAGACGCGCGCCCAGGTGCCCTGCCTGGAAGACGGCATCCTGGTCGAGGCCGAGCCGCTGCAAGGCCAGAAGACCGGGCTCTTCCTCGACCAGCGCCCGAGCCGCGTGCGCGTGGGCCAGATTGTGGCCGCGGCACCGAGCAAGTTCGGTCGCATGCTCGACTGCTATGCCTACGGCGGTGGGTTCGCGCTGCAAGCCGCGCGCGCCGGAGCGGGGGAGGTGACGGCCGTGGACAGCTCGTCGCGCGCCGTGGCGCGCATCGAGGCGCACGGAAGGAGCAACCGCAGTCGGATTCGCGCGGTCGAGTCGGACGCCTTTCGTTTCCTCGAAACCGCCACGCCGCATTCCTACGACCTGGTGGTCATCGATCCGCCCAAGTTCGCGCGCGCGCGCAAGGATCTCGCGGCGGCCATCAAGGGCTACGAGCGCCTGAACGCACTGGCCCTGGCCGTGTGTGCCCCGGGTGCGCTCCTCGTCACCTGCTCGTGCTCGCAGAACCTCGGTCCGGTCGAGTTCGAGCGCATCGTCGCGGCCGCCGCGCGCCAAGCCGGCCGCGAGGTGCGCATCGTCGAGCGGCAGGGCCCCGGCCCGGATCACCCCCTGCCGCCGGGATTCGGCGAGGGGCAGTACCTGAAGGTGCTGTTCGCCCACGTGGCCTGAATCCGTCGCGAGGAACCACGGAGAGCGCGGAGAGGAACGGGAGAGCACGCAGCCAGCAAGGATTCCGGCTCTCGGCATCCGGGCCCGTTCGTCCTCGATGAACTCCGATCCCTCTGGGCTCTCTGTGGTTCCCATTCCGGTGCCCGTCGTGCCGGCCTACTTCGCTGGCACGACTCCGGTGGGCGAGGTCTGCAACACCACGATGTAGTAGACCAGCATCGCGATGATCATGGCGAGCGACAGCCATTCGAAGGGGATCCGTCCGAAGAGCATGTGGCGCTTGCCGAAGAAGCGTCCGCGCGAACGACGGTTGATCTGGGCCTGAACGCCAGCCAGGAAATCGCCCGGCGCTCTGCGCTTGAGCGCCCCCAGACGGCCGACGGTGCGGCGAAAACGTTCCAGAGACACGCGGCACTGCGTGCAGGAGGCCAGGTGCTCGTCCATTCGGGCCCTCTCCTCGGGTGGGAGATCGCCCTCGACATAGGCCGAGAAGGCCTCGCTGGTTCGCTGGTGGACGTCGGCGGCTTTCACTTGAGTTTCCCCTCGAGCAGATCCTTGAGCGCCATGCGGGAGCGGTGCAGACGGGACTTGACGGTACCTTCGGGCAGGCCGGTGATTTCCACGATCTCGTCGTAGGAAAGCTCCTCGACGTCGCGCAGGACGACGAGCAGGCGCTGCTCCTCGTCGAGCTGGGCGATGGCTTTTTGCATGATGCGCTCGGTTTCGGCGGCCTCGAACATGACCTCGGGGGAGGCAAAGTGGGCCTGCGCCGGTGCCTTGCCCTCGTCGGCCATTTCGGTCGCGTCGGAGCCGTCGCGCAGCTCCTGGCCGGTGGTCCGCCGCCGGGACAAATACTTGATGCGGTTCTTGGAGTGGTTGGCGGCGATGCGCAGGATCCAGGTGGACAGCTTGGCTTCGCCCCGGTAGGTTTCGATGCTCTTGAACACCGTCACGAATACCTCTTGCGCGATGTCCTCGGCCTCGGCGTGCGAGCCCACCAGGCGCAGCACCAAGTTGTACACGCGATCGCTGTAGGCGCGGACGATCTCGTTGAAGGCATCCTCGTCACGCCGTACCAATCGGCCGAGAAGGAGGCGCTCGCCGAGGCTCATGTGGTACTCCGGTCGCCGCTGCCGCCTGCGCGCGAGAAGCTTGCGCTCGGGCGCGGCGGAAAGCCCCGCCTGTGTGGTTCGCGGCAAAGAAGCCTCCACAGCGCTACAGACACCGCGGCGGGCAAGAAGTTCCTTCGTGGTCGCAAGCGCGGCCAGTTTACTCGGATTACGTGCTGGGAACGAAGAGACGCAGACTGACGCCCACGATCGTGGTCTTCTCTTCCCCCGACACGTCCTGGCGCAGACCTATGTCGATGGCTCCCAACTGGGCGGAGAAGGCGGTCACGCCGGCGGAGAAATAGGCGTTCTTGCTGGAACCGTCGCGGCCACCACCGGCCCGCACGGCGGCCCCGGCGGCGAGGGAGAACTCGCCGCCGCCCATGAATTGTAGAACGTGGTCTCCGGGATCACCTTGGACCTTGGTCCAGACCGTGTCGAAGACGAGTAGCAGCATCGGCATGGGCAACACGGCCAGACCGCCGCCGTAGCCGCGGGGGGCCCACTGTGTGTCCAAGTCGCGCAGGTTGTAGGCGACCGCGCCCAGGGCGATCTGGGGGAACGGCCGGACGGTCAGCCCAGCATCGAAGGTGAAGCCGGAGCGGGTGGTAGACGCGGCATCGCAAAAACGCACGTACTTGAGGTTGGCGCCCAGGAAAATCTTGTCGAGGAAGGGGAAGGAGAGGGAGCCGCCGACGAGGTGGCCGGTCTGGGCTGGCAGGTTGGCGGGAGAATCGCGGTGGTAGGTGTAGAAGAGCGCGCCGCCGAGGTTGAATCCCGAGGTCGAGTCTACGGCGGAGATGCGGGCATCGTGCGAGCCGAGGCTCCTGCCGTACTGGTATCCGCCTTCGACCGTATACGACCGGATGAGCGAGATACCCGATGGGTTGAGCATGGGGCCGGCGTCGCCCGTGGCATAGCCGCGCATGGCTCCCCCGGCGCCGAGGGGGCGCGTGCCCGGGAAAACCAGTCCTTCGGCCCGCGCCGACGTCTCCAGGGCCAGGCAGGCGCAAAGTCCGGCAAGCAGGCAGCCAATCGTTTTGCAGTGCATGCCCCGATAATAGGTCGAGGCAGAGCCCACTCCAAAAAGCTAGCCCCAGGCGCGGCTGGCTAGGCTGACGAAGCCATCCGCCGCGACAACCACATGATCGAGCACGGCGATGCCGCACAGCTCGCCCACCTGTCGCAATCTGGCCGTGAGATCCAAGTCCTGTCGCGAGGGCGTGGGATCGCCGGAGGGATGGTTGTGGCAGAAGATGACCGATGCAGCTCCACTGCGGATGAGTGTGCGGAAGACGTCGCGGGGGTGGACTTCGACGCCGGTGAGCGAGCCCCGCGCCACGCAAGCCTCGATGAGAACCCGGTGGCGGACATCGAGCGCCAGCATCCAGAACTCCTCGACCGGCGAGGCACACAGACGGGCCCGGTAGTGTGTCCAGACGTCGGCCGCGTTGCCCAGAAGACGGCCGCGCTCTGGCCGGGATCCGGTCACCCTGCGGCCGACCTCGACCGCTGCTTGGATGACTGCGGCGCGCGCTGGACCGACGCCCGGCAAGGCGCAGATCTCGGCCTCGGCGCACTCGGCCAGGGCTCGCAAGTCGCCGGTATGAGCGAGCAAATCGTGAGCGATTTCAACGACATTTTGGCCCTGGCGGCCCGAGCCCAGGAGGATGGCCAGAAGCTCGGCGTCGGAGAGGCTGGAAGGCCCGCGCGCAAGCAGTCTTTCGCGCGGGCGATCCTCGGGGCTGAGGGCGAGTAACGCGGGCATGCCGGATGCTGTTGCACGCAACGTGCCGAAAGCCCGCGGGCGCTGCGGGGGCCGCGCGCTCCTTCCTTGTGTTCGCCAAGAAACGTGCTACTGTGGATCTGCGTTTTCGCTAGGCGAGCTAGGTACTTGCCCGAGCGCAGTTGGGTCGAGGGCTTCTAGGGCCGACCCCTAGGGAGCCCTTCTCTAGGGTCGGTTCGGGCAGGCGAACCCCAAGGGTCGGAGAACGCAGCACATTCACCGAGATCGAGTTCGGAGAGGAGTCGAGACTGAGCAATTCATTAGAAGGCAAGTCGGCCGAAGCCGTCGCTGCCGATGACTTTTCGCGCATGGAGGTCGGCAATGGCACCGCGCGAGCGGAGCCGAACGGCGAGGAATCCGAGCCCACGCTCGTGATCCGCCTTTCCGGCGAGGAAGACGCAGCGAATTCGGAGCAGGGACCGGTCATGCCGGTGCCGGTCTACACCCAGGTCGTGACGCCGCCTACGGTCGAGCCCACCCGCGAGCACTCGCCGGCACTGCGCGAGGCGCTCGATCGGGCGCGATCGCTCCTGCACATCCGCGAGCTGCGGCCTGGCCAGGCCGAGGTCATCGAATCGGTGCTATCCGGGCGCGACACCTTGGCCATCATGCCCACGGGCAGCGGCAAGTCGCTCACCTACCAGCTTCCGGCCTTGTGGCTGCCGGGGCCGACCTTGGTGGTTTCCCCGCTGATTGCCCTGATCGAGGACCAAGTCGGTAAGATGAAGGCCGCGTCCGTGCCGGTGGCGCGCATCGATTCCACACGCACCGCGAAGGAGCGTGCCGCGGATCTGGAAGCCGTGCGGGAGGGCAAGACGCGGCTGGTGCTCATTACGCCCGAGTCGGTGTGCTCCCCCGCCGTTCAGGAAACCCTGGAGGGTGTGAAGTTCTCGCTCTTCTGCGTCGACGAGGCCCATTGCGTGTCGCAGTGGGGCCACGACTTCCGGCCGTCGTATCTTGGCTTGCGCCGCGCCGCGGAGGTCCTGGGCCGGCCGCCGATTCTCGGTTTGACTGCCACGGCCACTCCGGCCATCGCCGAAGACATCCTCATCCAGCTCGGCATGAAGAAGTCGCACGTTTGCCGGGTGTCGTTCCACCGGCCCAACCTGGCGTTCGACGTGCGCAAGGTGGCGGGCGAGGCCGACAAGCTGCGCGTGTTGGGCAAGCTGATCCAGCGCCTGCGCCGGCCGGGGATCGTGTACTGCGCGACCGTGCGCGCGGTCGACGATCTCTACGTGGCCCTGCGCCACGGCAAGATCCCCGTCGAACGCTACAACGGCAAGATGACCACCGAGGAGCGCGAGGCGGCGCAGGCGTCGTTCATGGCCTCGGGCCGCAAGGTGGTGATGATCGCGACCAACGCTTTCGGCCTGGGCGTGGACAAGCCGGACATCCGATACATCATCCACTACCAGATGCCGGGCTCGCCCGAGGCGTACGTGCAGGAGGCTGGGCGGGCCGGCCGGGACGGCAAGCCGGCCCGTTGCGTGCTGCTTTTCCAGCCCGACGACATCGCCATCCAAGAACACTTCCTGAAGGAAGCGCACCCGACCAAGACGCAGGCTCGCTTGGTGGCCGAGGGGCTCTATGCCTGGAGCGACGAGGGCAAGGAAGTCTCGGTGCGCGACCTGGCCCTGTCCATGGCGCTGCCCGAGCGACGCGTCCGCGTCGTGCTGTCGGTGCTCGAGGCCATGGGCGTGGCCAAGGAGGTGCGTGCCGCGCGGTGGACCGGCGTCGAGCCGCGGCCGACGCGCGAGGCCGTCGACAGGGCGGCCTCGGTCTTCGAATCGCGGCGTATTTCGGATCGCCGGCGTTTGGCCGAGCTGCTCAAGTACATGAACCTGCAGCGCTGCCGCGTGCAGATGCTGCGCATGTACTTCGGCGAGGAGCCGGGAGCGGCGTGCGGCCTGTGCGATTCCTGCGCGGGGCTCGACAGCGAAGTCTTCGATCCCGGTGACGCCGATGCTCGCCACAGCCTGCACGCGGCGACCGATTTCCACGGCCGGACGCGCCGGCGCCGTCACAAGGGCGCCGACAAGGCCGCCGCGGCCCAGGCCAAACGGCCGGTTTTCGCGACAGCGATTCCCGAGGTCATGCCGGCCACGGTGCCGTTGCCGTGGGTGCCGCCGCCCGACCGCGAGGCGACCGTCGATCCGTCCGTGTGGCAAGGCGAGGTCGCGGAGGGCGTGCCGCTGGCGGGCGAGACCGTCGTCGAGCCTGGCGAGCACGAGGGCTGGCTGGGCGAATGCGCGGCCGTTGCCGAAGCTCCGGACGAGGCCGGAGCGGAAGAGGCGTTCGTCGCGAGCTGGGCGGCCGTCCGCGATGCGAACATCCGTCCCTTCGTGGAATGGATCGTGCCGCCGCCGGTCTCGCTGCCTACCTTGCAGGCGGGACGCGGTACTGGCAATGGCAACGCCCAGTCACAGGGCGCGCAGCAGGGGCGCCGGGCCCAGGCGGCCGAGCGAGGACAGCAGGGCGGTGACAACGGTCGCCGACACAGACGACGGCGAAAGCGCGGACGCCATCGTAGCGAGCCAGGCGAGCGCCAGCGCGGCGCGCGCCTTCCCGGGGTCTACAACCCGGGCGGAGAGTAGCCGCAACCACCGAAAGCGCGGTGGTTGTCTTCAACCACCGAAAATCCGGCGCAGCAGAGACTTCTTGGGGGCGGGCAGGCGGGAAGATTTCTTCTTCCGCAGCGCGACCTTGACCGTCTGCTTCGCCCGTTTGCTCACGAAGAGTCGCTTGGTCGTCTTTTGGTAGCCCTTCTTGACGAAGTTCAATTCGTAGGTGATGCCGGGGCGGAAGCGGAGGTGCAGGGGGGCGCGGCCAAAGACGCGTTTGCCAATGCTCACCACCGCGCCCTCGGGCACGCTCACGATGTGCACGGAAACCGCCTCGGGTGGGATCCCTTCTTTGGGTGGGGCAAGCTTCTTCTTGGCCTTGGCGACGGCATCGTCTTCGCCGATGACCCGATCGCTCGACTCGGGTTCGGCGTTCTTGAGCAGATCCTCTTCTTCCTCGGCAGGCGGGGCCGCGCCCTCGGACTCCGGCGGTTGGCTGTCGACCGGGGAGACGCCCCGAGCGGTCCCCGCGTCGATGGCGTCGACCGGCGCGGGTGCCTTGGCTGCCACGCGCGTTCGTGTCCCGGTCGGGGTGTGCGTCGCGGCCGTCTTGGCGCGTGGCGCTCGGTGCGGCTCGGCCGGCTCGTCGCCGCTGGCGGCGTAGAGAAGCCAGACGCCGCCGGCCAAGGCGGCAAGCACGACGAGCCCGAGACCCAGGCGGCGCAACGGGGAGGGCTTGCGGCCGGGCGCGGCGGGGACCGAGGTCGTGGTCTTGGCCGCGACCGGGGCTTCCTCCACGAGGGGCTCGGCCGGGGGCGCTGGCGCGGCGATGGTCGGCTGCATGCCGCGCATGATCTCGGAGATCTCCATCAAGTCGGATTGGTCGAAGACGACGTCCGCGCCTTCTCCGACATCGAGCTCCTCGTCGATAGATGGCGCGGCCTTGGCGGGGCGAGCGCGGCCGAAGCTCGGCACGTGATCGCGCCCTTGGAGATCGGCCAACCAGCGTTTGAGCTCGGTCTGGCCCGCAGGCCGGTAGACGGTGCGCTGCACGTTCTCGATGGCCAGCAGCATCTCGTCGGCGCTCTGGTAGCGATCGGCGGGTTTCTCTTGCATGGCGCGCCGGATGATGGCGGCCATTTCGGGGTGCAACCCCGGTTTGGCTTCCTCGGGCGGCACGAAGCGGCACTCGCGCACGCGCACGATCGATTCCATGTCGGTGGGCGCGTCGAAGGGCCTTTTGCCGGTGAAGAGCTGGTACAGGATGGTGCCGAGCGAGAAGAGATCGGAGCGGTTGTCGAGCACGGAGCCCGAAGCCTGCTCGGGCGACATGAAGGCCAACTTGCCCTTGATGACGCCCTGGTGGGTACGCTCGCGGCGGCCCATGGCCTTGGCGATGCCGAAGTCGGTCAGCTTGACTTCGCCTTGCTCGCTGATGAGCACGTTCTGCGGGCTGACGTCGCGGTGGACGAGGGCCAACGGCTCGCCGTCGCGGGTGCGCGAGTGCGCGTAGGCCAGGGCGCGGCAGATCTCGGCCGCGATGTACAGGATGATCTCCGGGGGCAAGGGGAAGTTGGCCAGCGCGGCGCGCGCAACGATTTGGCCGAGATCCCAGCCGTCCACGAACTCCATGACCAGGAAGTAGCGACCTTGCACGTGGCCTAGGTCGAGCACCTGCACGATGTTGCTGTGGTTGAGCCCCATCGCGACATGGGCCTCGTCGATGAGCATGTTGCGGAACTGCGGATCGGCGACCAGCGGGGCCAAGATGCGCTTGAGGACCACCGGGCGCGCGAAGCCCTCGGCGCCGTGCTGGGTGCCGAGAAAGATCTCGGCCATTCCGCCGTCGGCGATCTTGCGGGCGATGTGGTAGCGGCCACCCTGCGGCATGCGCCGGCTATCTTACTTCTCGAACATCTTTTTCACAGGCACGATCTTGATGTCGCCTGGCGAGATGCGCAGAGGGTGTTTCTCGATGATCTTGTCCTCGGCGAGCACCTCGGCGGGCGTGTCCTTGGTGTCGTAGACGATGGGGGTGGGCTGCCCGGCGGCGAGCGCGTCGGCCAGGGCGGCAGCCTTGTCGCCCACCACGACCGCGGCCAGGTTCTCGGCCGACAGGTGCTTGCGCACGGCCCGATCCACGTCGGCCTTGGTCATGCGCGGCAGGCGCGCCCGAAGCTCGGCGATGACGTCTTTGCCGTAGATCTCGGCGTCGATGGCGTAGCCCAGCCGGCGCGAGCCGTCCTGCGCCCACAGGTTGACGTAGTTGCCGAGGAACTGCCGGGTGGCCGCGAAGCCCGGGGCCGGGATGCCTTCGCGGATGAGCTTGTCGGTTTCGTAGATGGCCTGGCGGACGGCGAAGCCGGTGCTGGCCGGCGGTACCGGGCGCAGCCAGATTTCGAAGTGCTGCTGGCGGCGGGGGATGTTTGTCAAGGGAAAGGTGGTGTAGCCGTGCTGGATGAAGTTCTCGATGTAGGCGTAGTCGCCGTAGTTGAGACCGCGCTTCTGGCGCATATTGAGCATGAGCACGCCATTGAAGGTGCGGTGCTCGCCCAAGTACGAGGCCGCGACGAACAGCGGATAGAAGTCGTCGTCGGCCCGCGTGACTGCGATGGGGTGTCCGATCGAGATGGCGTTGCCGAGGGAAGGTTTCTCGACCAGAAGCAAGCGCAGTCCCTTGTGGCCGGCCGGTGGGGGAAGCGGGCGGCGGGGCTTTCCCGAAGCGGGCAGCCCGGCGAAGCGGGCGGCGTAGGCCGCGGGGAAGGTCTCGGGATAGCCGCCCGCCATGCCGAGGATGAGACGGTCGCGCGTGAAGCGCTCGGCGTGGAAACGCCTGACGTCGTCGAGGTTCAAGGCGTCGAGTCCGGCTACCGTCCCTTGCGTCGGATAGCCGTAGGGATGGCCTGGGTAGAGCAGCGTGGCCAGAGCTTGCTTGCCGAGGTCTTCGTCGTCGTTGCCGCGCAAGGTCTTGGTGATGAAGTCGAGGGCGTCTTGCTTGAGGCGGGCGAAGTCCTCCAAGGAAAAGCGCGGCAGCAGGATCTGCTCGGCAAGCAGCGCTGCGAACTTCTCGAGATTGTCCCGGTGGACGGTGCCGGCAAAGACCGTGGCGTCCTTGTCGCCGTAGTAGTCGATGTGCGCGGCCATGGGGTAGAGGGCATCGAGCACCTCCGACCAAGTGCGCTTCCGGGTGCTCGCCTCGCCGAGCATGGCGGCGGTCAAGGCGGCCAGCCCTTCTTGGCCCGGCTTTTCGTCCGAGGTTCCCACCTGGAAGACCAGCCGGATACTGACGAGTGGGCTCGACGGCGATGGCAGGCGGACTATCCGGGGGGGCTCTGTGTCGGCGGCGGCCGTCGTGCCGGCGGCCGTCGCCGAAGTGGCAAGCAACATGGCAAGGTACCTCCGCGAAGGGGATGACGAGCGCGGGCGATGACGGTGTCGGGTCATTGCGCCTCGGGTTCGAGGACGACGGCCGTGCGGTTTTCGGGAGTGAAGTACTTGGCGGCGACGCGCTTGACGTCGGCGACGGTCACGCGCGAGAGAAGCGCGAAGGTTCCGTCGATGGCGGCCAGGCTGCCGGTCAGGGCGAGGAATTCCGCGCCGACCAGCGCCACCTTGTCGGCCGTGGCCAAGTGGCCCGTGAAGGCATAGCGGGTGTGCGCCACCACCTCCGCGAGGGTCTTTTCGTCCGTTCCTTCCGAGGCGATGCGGGCAATCTCTTCGGAGATGGCGGCTTCGACATGGGGCATGTCCTTCCGGCGCTTCACCCTGGCCAGAACGGTGAACAGGTTGGGATCGACGTGGCGCTCGCAGGCCCCCTCGATGTGCTCGACCTTCTGCTCGTCGAGGACCAGCCGCTGGTAGAGGCGGCCCCGCTCGGCGAACGCCAACTCGGCTAGAACCTCGAGGGCAACGCTGTCGATGTCGCTGGGCGAGAAGGCGGGCGCGTGGTAGCCGACAAGCAGCATGGGGATGGAGGCCGACTTCCAAGGCACGACCACCCGTTTGCCGCGCGTCTGCGCCGGTTCGCTCGGGATGGACGGGCGCGGCGGGCCGGGCTGCCAGCCTCCGTAATGCTCCTCGACGAGAGGCAGGACCCGGTCGGCGGTGACGTCGCCGACAACGAGCAGGAGGACGTTGTCGGGGCGGTAGTAGCGGTCGAAGAACTGGCGCGAGTAGGCGAACTGGTTCGGCATGTCCACGATGTCGCGTAGAAAGCCGATGGTGGTGTGCTTGTAGGTGTGGGTGGAAAAGGCGTTGTCGTAGAGCGCCTCGACCATCGGCTGCAAGGGATCGGAAGCGCCCTTGTTGTACTCGCCAAGCACGGCGCGGGCTTCCTTCTGGAATTCGGCCTCGCCGTACTCCAGGTTCTGGAAGCGGTCGGCTTCGATCTCGACGATGGTGGGCAGCGCGGCCGTGCCGGCCAGGGTGTGGTACACGGTCATGTCGTCCGAGGTGAAGGCGTTCGAGTCCGCGCCCATGGCCTTGAGGGCGGCGTTGTACTTGTCCGTCGGATACTTGGCGGTCCCGCGAAACATCATGTGCTCGAAGAAATGGGCGAAACCCGACTTGCCGGGCTCCACCTCGTTGCGCGAGCCGGCGCGGACGACGGAATAGTAGGCGACGAGCCCGGGCGAATCGTACGTGACGACGAAGACGCGCAGGCCGTTGGGCAGGGTTGTCTCGACGGTAGGGAAAGGAAAGGCCTTGGTTTGGGTGCTCACGGCGACACCTCGTGCGATGGGCCTCCGCGCGGCACAAGCCTGCAAGACCAGAAGCGCGACGCAGCCGGCGAGGAACGGAGTGTGTCTCATGTCACGCGGGTGAGCATGGCATAGCACGCTCGCTGGCTTTTGCGGTATCTTCAAAGAGCCATGTGTCCAAGTGGCGAAGCGATCCTGGCCTGCGTCGCGCTTGCGTGGGCAGGTTGCGACGGCCAACGGGCGCTGAAGGTCGCTTTTCGGGATGCGGGCGCAACCCTGCCGACCGATCCCGCCACCGGGGGCACGGCGGCAGGGCCGTGCCCGCCGGGACAGTCACCCAGGGTGAAACGACTGGACACGCCCATCAAGCTCGACTTGCTCTTCCTGATCGACGATTCCCCGTCCATGCAGGAAGAGCAAGCCAATCTCGCGCGCAATTTCCCGCGTCTCATCGACGAGCTCGAGAAGCTGCCTGCCGGCTTTCCCGACCTGCACCTCGGCGTGGTCTCTTCGACCATGGGGGCGGGCACGTGGCAGACGGAAGGGGCGTGTGGACGCTCGCAGAGCAAGGGCGGCGCGCTCCAGGTGCAGGAGGGTTGTGGCCTCGACGTGCAAAACGGGCATTTTCTGATCGCGCCGGCCGACGGCTCCCCGAACAACTTCCAGGGGGATATCTCCGAGGCCTTCGCGTGCTTGGCCAAGTTGGGCACTCGTGGCTGCGGCTACGAGCACCAACTGCAGTCGGTGCGCATGGCGCTCTCCGGTTTCGTGTCGGGGAATGCCGGATTCCTGCGCAGCGACGCGCATCTGGCGGTGGTGTACATCACCGACGAGGACGACTGCTCGGCGCCGGCCGACAGCCCCATGTTCGAAACACGGGTCAAAGGGCAGGACGGAAGCTTGCGCTGCCCGTTGGCCGGTCACCAGTGCAGCGGGGCTCCTGTGCCGGCGGAGGTGTTCTCGACTCCGCTCGGCAACTGCAGCGCGGCTGTCAACGGGGGCGGCAAGCTCCTCCCGGTGCAGACCTTCGTCGATGAGATGCGGCTCTTGCGCACCTTGAGCGTGAGCGTGTCCGTCATCGGCGGCTGGCCGTCCGATCCGGCCTCGGCCAACTACGTCCTCGAGTACGACGCCACGGTGGATGGTTCTCTGGGCTCGATGCCAATCTGCGACTCGGCCAATGGCGCCGCGGCGGTGGGGCTGCGCTTCAAGCAGCTCGTGGACGCGTTCGGGCCCACGGGCAAGATCATCAGCATTTGTCAGGACGACTTCAGCGAGGCCATGGTGCAGATCGGAGAGCTGATCAACACCACCGTGGTGTGCGAGTAGCCGCCGGTCCCTCGTCGCTCCTGTCTGTCGAGACCTGCGCGTTTGGGAGAGGCCAGGTGTTCCTACGTGAATTGATGAGTTATCTGCAGGTGGATCTGTCACTAATAGGTGACGGAAGGCCCCGCAAAGGCCGACTGCTTGGGATGGGTTCCCTTGGCAAGCTCGCCGCGCACAACGTGTTTTCGCCTCGCGATGTGGCGAAGGGAGAGATCTGTATGAGATTCCGAACGATGAGTGTCATGCTCGGGACGGCGCTTTCGCTCTGCCTGCTTCCGTCCCAGGTCCTTGGCCACTGGTGCCATGACCTGTGGGGCTCGGCCTACAATCTGGTCGTCCGCCCCGAATCCGACACCGTGACCGTGCCCGCAAGCGGCTCCGCGAATCTGACC
>JAFGPX010000029.1 GCA_016935975.1 Deltaproteobacteria bacterium | reverse complement strand
TTGCAGAGCGCGATGTGCGCCGACTTGATGTTGACCGACCCGTTGCCAAACAGGTTGGAGAACTGGAAGCGGAACTGGCTGCCGCCCAGGGAAATGTGTGCGACCTGACGGAGCACGGCGTTCGACAGCGACGACGGCGGCTGGTTGCCCGAATCGTAGTAGGGCGACGCGGTCCATGTCCCCACCCAGTGCTGCGAGCTGGTGCTACCGCCGCTGCCCGTGCTACCACCGGTGCCCGTCGCGCCGCCGCTGCCGGTCGCGCCGCCTCGGCCAGGACCGCCGCCCGTCGCGGCCGTGGTGCCACCGGTGCCGGCCCCGCCGGCCCCCGTCGTGCCGCCCGTATTCCGAGTCCCGCCGCTACCGCCCGCGCCGGTTCCACCCGCGCCGCCCCTGCCGGTCGCGCCGCCGGTCCTCGCCGTGCCGCCCTGGCCGCCCGCGCCGACGCCGCCACTGCCGGCGGCGCCTCCGGCCGAGGAGCCACCCCGTCCCGTGCGACCGCCGCTGCCCTGTCCCCCCGTGCCGGAAGCGCCGCCGCCCGATGCACCCCCCGTCGAACTTCCACCAGAGCCCGAGACGCCGCCCGATGCGCTGGCAACGGGCGTCGAGCCGCCGGTACCGGACTGTGTTCCGCCGCTTCCCCCCTTGGACGTGCTCGTGTCGGTCGAGGTCTTTCCCCCCGAGCCCGACGGCCCGCCACCAGGTTCGGTGCTGGAGCACCCCACCGGCAAGACCAGGGCCGCGGCAACGAGCAATGCGTAGGTACTGCGCATGGATAGGCTCCTCCTCTCCAAAGGGGAATACCTTAACAGTGTCCCCATGGTATTCATCTCGGCTCATCTTGCGGGCCACGATGCCGCATCGCTCGGTCGGCTCCGCCCGCGCATCGGCGCGCCGGACTGGCCAACGGGGCTCCGGTAGCCGTAGCAGGTCCCGGGAGCAGACGCGACACCGGATGGCTCTTGCCGGAGCGACCGCGACGGCAATAGGCGATCGCCAGGAGGACCGCGCCGGCGGCGATCGCTCCGGAGCGAAATCGTGGAATGATGGGGTGTCGTGCTCCGTGGCTTTTCGATCTTCTTCCTTCTCCTCGCGCTGGCCGCCGTGGCGCTGGAGATGCATCTGCGCTCGCAAGCCCGTGCCCACGCGCGCCAGATGGAGATGGCGGCGGAGCGCGCGCTGCTCCGGGGAGGACTGCCCGGGCTCCTGCGCGCGCGGGCCCTGACCCTCGGCTGGGCCGCCGTGGCCCGCGATGCCGAAGCCGCCGCGACTTTGGCCCTGGCCAACGCCCTGCTGGCCAGCGAGTATGGGCTGGGCGAAACCAGAACGGCGTTGACCGCCGCGGACATCGTCGAGTCGACGCCGCGGGCTTCCCCGCGCGCCCAAGCCCTGAAGCTGGCATCGCGTGCCCTGGTGGAAGTCACGCTTGGCCACCCGGAACGGGCCGAGGCCTTGGCGCGCCAATCGGTTGCCCTGGGGCACAGACAGGCCTCTCCCCTGTTCGTGCTGGGACGCGTGCGCTTCCGTCAGGGCGACCCGGCCGCAGCCGCGACCGCGTTTCAGGCTGCGCTGGTGCGAGAACCAGGGCTCGTCGAAGCGCGGGTGGACTGGGCCGAGGCCTGGCTGGAGTTGGGCGAGCCGGCCAGGGCGAGGGAGGCGTTGCTGGCGGCCCTACGACGGACCCCCGACCACGTCCGCGCGCACCTGCTCTGGGCCGAAACCGAGGCTGCGTCGCCCGGTGGCGGCGCGACGGCCGCCGCTTGGGAAACCGCCTGCGCGCGCGACGCGGCCAGGTCGCCTTTCGTGGCCAGCGCTTGCGCCCTGGCGCGCGCCCGCAAGGCATGGCAAGGCCGCGACTGGGAGACGGCCGTCCGCTTCGCCCAATCCGCCGGCCGCTACCGCCCGCCGGAGCCGCGCGCTTTCGCGGGTGCGGCCCAGCTGCTTGCGTCCCTGGGCGCGGTGGACCGGGCTTCGCCCTTCGTGGATGAGGCCGTGCGCGGCGCGAGCCCGGCCTTGCCTTCGATCCGATGGGCTCGACTCGCCCTCGATCTCGGTCGCGGACACCTGGCGGAGTTGCCCGCGGAGGTTCCGGTCGCCTCCTCGCCCTGGGCCCCCTTCATGCGGGCCCGCGTCGCCCTGGCAACGGGAAGCACGAAGGCCTTGACGGAGGCTTTGTCGGAGTCGGAGGACGGCGACGCCGATCTCGCCGCGCTGGCGGCCGCGGCCAAGGGACATCCCGCTGGCGTCGCCGACGACGGGCGCGCCGCATTGGATCCCGCTCGGGCCTACGTGTTGGGCATGCGGGCCCGACTCGCGGGCGATCTCGCGCTGGCCGCGGATCTTCTGGCCCGGGCACTCCATCGCCATGGCGCCGCCTGCCGCGCGGCGGGCGAGTACCTGGAGGTGTGTCGAGTCCTCGGGCGCATTCCGGATGCGAGCGCCCTCGCTTGGCTGGCCAGCGAGAATGCCCGCTGCGTGAACCTGCCGGCGGCCGCGGCGGCCGCGGCCGAGAAGCGCAAGCCCGCGCGCCGCGCGGCACACGGGCCCCGCTGACTGTCACGGGTCGGCGATGATCCCGCTCCTGCCCGCAGCCTCGTCTTTGCCGCCCTCGAACTCGTTCTCGGAGCCGTCCTCGCCGGCGCCGAGATCGGTCCAGAAGAACGGCTCCTCCCGAACGTCGACGTGCACGAATTGCGAACGAGGGTAGTAGCCGACGCCACGCGCTCCCGACGCGCGCGCCAGGTCGCGCACCATGAGCGCGGTCAGCCCGGGGATGCGGATATCGGCGGCCATGCCCCGCAGGTGATAGCTGCCCGGCGACGCGAAGGGCAGCGCGCGAAAACCCGAGATGAGGACGAGCTTCTGGCCCGTGCGCCGCGCGAGCTGCCACAGCATTTCGATCAGCCGCGGGTCGATGGGCGACTCGGCGCCGGTGCGCCGGCAGCGAAACAGATGCCTCACGGCGCGATACGAGGCTTCGTCCATGTCGCCGCTGCCGAGATCGAAGCCGATCTCGACCTGCTCGCCGGTGTTCGCCGCCTCGATGGTGAAATGGCCTCGACCGCGGCTGGGCTTGTGCAGGTGGACGGGGGCGCCCTTGTCGAACATGCCGGCTTGCACGATGCCTGGCGAGGGCAGGGCCACGCTGTCCGCGAGCTGCATCATGGCCATCACGCGGTTCTTGAGACCCACGATGGTGCCGCTCATCGTCCACGTGCTGAAGCTCAGGACGATGGCCACCGTCACCAAGACGGCCAGGCCCGCCAGCAGCGCGACGGGGAGAAAGCGCGGCAGGGTCAGCGTGCGCACCGGGCGCGTCGGATCGGTCGTGATGATGATGCGAATCGGCTCGCGGCGCTTGCGCGCGAGCAGCTTGCGCAACCGCTTGAGCTCCGGAGCGATGATCCCGTCGGGCGAGGTTGCCATGCTCCTGCCTCGATCGCGCGCTACCGCACGGCGCTCAGCGACGGCGGCACCTCGGCCGCCGACTCCGGCGCGGCGGGCTTGGCCCCCATGTGGCTCGTGCCGGCGAAGACGCCGCCGGTCTCGACGCGCAGGCTCTTGGCCTCGATTTCGCCCTCGATCACGCCCGTGCTCACGATGTCCAGATGGCCCGAGCAGCACACGTTGCCGTGCACCTTGCCTGCCACGAGCACGTCCACGGCGCGCACGTTGCCCGTCACCGCGCCACTTTCGCCGATCACCACGGCGGCCCTGGACTCGACCGAGCCTTCGATGGTGCCGTCGATCCGGAACGCGCCGTCGGCAGCCAGATCGCCCCGTACGACACACGAGCGCCCGACCACGGTCTCGATCTTGTCGATGGTGGGACCGGTTTGCTTGCGACCTCGCCAGCTCATGGGTGCCTCGCTTGTTGGTGGGCGAACCACCGCGTCGAAAGGGAGATGTGTGGGTGGTCCAGATCTACGGATCGCCCGAAACCGCCCGGGACTTGACCCGGCCGAAGCCACAATCGTCCATTCGCTGGTGTGATGCGCCGTCCGCTCCGCTCGCGCCACCTGGGCCTACATGTGCCGAGGCTTGGCCAGAACGACACGGCCGGGCGAAAGCCGGCTGGCAGGCTCTCAAGATCCCAGCGGATACTGCATGATGCCTGCGCTCGGCACGCTCAGCATGCCCTGCCGGTTGGCGAAGCTCTCGATGTTGCTGATGCGCGCACCGGCCGGCGGATGCGACAGCTTGCGCCGCAGGAGCCAGCCCGAAAAGCCGGTGTAGATGGACCGCGCCTCCTTCTTGAGCTCCTGCTCGTCGAGCCGTTCGCTGAGCCGATGGCCCACGCACAGACGGCGAATCATCCCGCGGGCTTCCTTGGCGTCGTTGGCGGCCACGAGGCCGGCGTTGTCGCAGGTCAGCTCGCGCGCCTGTCGGTACTTGGCCGACTTGTGCATCTCGAACATGCCGCGCGGGCCGTGGTCGAGGGCGTGGTGACAGCACTCGTGCGCCAGCAGGAAACGCAGCTGGGCCGGATTGTCGATGATGCCCTCGAGCAACTCCGACAAGAGCACGATCACGCGGCGGCGCGCAAACTTGATGGCGAGCGCATTCACCTCGCCGCTGCCGACCACCACGATGCGCGGGCTGACCGTCGCGCCGAAGCGCTGCAGCACCTCCCCGGCGGCCCGGTGCACCTCGGGAAACTGCTTCTCGGAAACCGTGGCGCCCAGGGCCTGGATGCTGCGCACCATGTACTCGCTCAGCAGGTGGCGAATCAGCCAGCCGGGAAGAATGAACAGCAGGAGCAGACCCATGCTCCCGATCACGGCCACGAGCACCATGAGCCACAGGAGCACGTTCACCAAGGTCACCGAGAATCGCTGGTCTCTCTCTTCTTGCGAGACGCAATCCGCGAAGGTCGCTATTCGTGTCGCCATGGATCCGCTCCTTTCGGCAATAGGCACGGCCCTGCGCTCTCACGAGGTGGACCCGTCCGACAACCATCGGCCGGGGCAGGGACCGCGTCATCTTACGCCCGGTGCATGAGTTCCGGGAAGCCCGCCTGCGGGCTACGACCCGAGGTCGAGCGCCGCCCGGTATTCCGGCGGCACGTTCCCGTCCGTGTCCATGATCATGAACCACTGCTGCCAGGGAATGTCCAACTCCTCGAAGATGGAGATCACGTCGGCCAGATAGCGCGCGCGGTCTTCCAGGCGCGAGGTGCGGTCGTAGGCGCCGAACTCGTTGCACATCACCGGCACGTTGTTGGCGACCGCCCAGCGCTTGACTTGCACCACCTGATTGCGAACGAACGAGCGATTGCCGGTCCGGTAGTAGTCCTTGGCTGCCGACAAGATCCACGCGTCCATCGCGGTGCTGAAACCGAGATCCCCGAAGTACGGCGACCAGCGCTCGGCGGCGTACGGGTAGGGAAGGTCGTGGGTCGAGGCCATGCCGGCCCAGCTCGCCCCCTGGTGCGTGAAGACGAAGGGCTCGTAGTCGTGGAAGACGTAGATGACGTTGCCGTCGGAGAGCGGCTGGCGATTCGACAGCGGCCCGATGCCGTACCATTGCACGTCGCCGAACAAGATGGTGTGCGTGCTGTCGCTCTTCCGGATGGCCGCGATCATGCGCTCGGCGATGGCGGTCCATTCGTCTTGCGTGGGCGGCGCGCCGTCCATCGACAGCTCCGGCTCGTTGAGCAGCTCGTAGAAGAGATCCTCGCGCGGGTGGGCGGCGTAGCGCGCCGCCACCTTGCCCCACACCGCCACCGCCACCGCGATGGTTTCGGGCTTGGCCTTGTCCAGCGACTTGTCGTACTGGTGGTAGTCGATGGTCAGGGACATGCCGTAGCCGGCCGTCCAGGCGACGAAGGCATCGAGCACGGTGAAGAGATCCTCGTGCACGACCACGTCCGCGACCTCCCCCGTGATCGTGCTGCTCGTGACGTAGCGATCCAGGTCCACCGGCAAGCGCAGCGACTTGAAGCCCGCCGCGGCCAGCTTGGCGACATAGGCCTCGTCGTAGGCAAAGCCCGCGAAGCGCGCTTCTTCCAGCCAATTGGTGATGTTGTAGCCGCGTGTCAGGTAGGCGCGCGCCTTGGCCTGGCCGGGATGGGTGATGGTGATGGAGGAGATGGGCTCGTCGGCCGGCGGCTGGGGCGTCGCGACCGTCATGTCGGGCGGCTGTTCGGGTAGACGGGAAAGCAGCATCAGGTTGTCGATGTTCACCAGGCCCGCCTCGCCCGTCGCGCCGCGGGCTTCGAAGCTGATGTTGCCCACGTTTTGCGGGTTGAAGGCCACCTCGGCGCCCCAGCCCTGCTGGCCGAGCCGCGCGAAGGGCACGACGACCGTCCGCCAATCGCCCGATTCCGCGACCGCCATACCGAAGTAGTCGTAGTTGGTGACCTCGAAGGTTTCGATGCGCACGCGGTGGGCGCTACCGCGGTAGGTGTACCCGATGCCGACGTAGGGCGAGATGTCCAGGGGCGCGGACGCGTCCCCGAGCGAAGCGCCCCATCCCACGTAGGGCTCATAGGCCAGACTGCCTTGGTCGAAGGCGTAGGAGACCTCCAGCGACAGGCTGGATGCGTAGCCTGGCCCGGACATGACCGCGACGCCGTCGCTGCCGCCCGTGTACGCGATGGTCGAACCGCCGCCGCCCGGCCGGTCGTCGTACGCGTACCAGCCGCCTCCGGGGTAGGTCGTATGCCCGTCCCCGTCCTCGAAATCGTCGACGAGCACGCCTTCGAGATCGATCACCTGCGCTGTCTGACCCGTGTCCCGCCGCGCGCCTTGTGCGTCGTTCCCGTCGGAATGGGCCGCGTCCGATGGGCCGCCATCGGCCTGCAACGGGGGAGGGTCGGCGGCGCAGGCGGCGAGCAGTGCCGGGGCAAAAGAGAGAGAAAACGAGGGGAAGCAGTCGAAAAACGATCGTCCTGTCATGCCGGTTTGCAGACCTTCCGTCCTGTAATACCCGCCGGGGTGTGTTTGGGAAGGAGGGACGCCACGATTTCGCGGATCGGGGATGGCCCGGGGAACCGCGCTACCGCGCGCGCGCCAGCAATTGCTCGATCTCGTCCCGCCAGTGCGCGGCCCATTCGCCGAAGCGCTGGGCTGTGCATAGCTCGCGCGCGCGCCCAATCTCCTCGCGCGCCCGTTCGCGTTCGCCGGCGTCCAGCAGGGCGTAGGCGAGGTACAGGTGATTGAGCGGGTGCTCGGGGTAGTCGCGCGCCGCCCGCTCGAGCAGCTCGATCGCAGCCTCGAGATCGCCCGGCCCCAAGGGCCAGCTCGGCGCCTTCACGTAGAGCAGCCCGAGCACGCGCAACGGCCCGCCCTGGTCCAGCGCCGGTTTCTCGCCCGCCACCTTGAGCAAGGCCACCAAATCCCCCAGGCGTCCCACCGCCGTCATGCCCCGGCTGCGCACGAAGAGGCCCAGATTCAAGGCGTGCAGGTAGGCCGCCTCGGCATCGCCAGGCGGCAGGTGCGCCTGCGCCAGCACCGTCATGCCCTCCTCGGCCAGGGCGATCACGCGGGCCTCGTCCTTCTCCAGGTCGGCGGCCAGATGGGCGCAACGGGCAAGCGCCAGCGCGGCCGCCCGCGCGGCCGGGGCCCGGGCGTGCGCCGCGCGCGCGGCCGCCAACCCCCAAGTCCGCTCCGCGGGCGCGGCGAGCAGACGGCAGTTCGTCGCCGCGGAGGCGGCGAGCTGCTCCGGCGTCTGCTCGGCCGAGACGACTGGCGATGGCGCCGCGGGCAGCGCCACGGGCCGAGCGGCCGGCGCCGAAGCGCAGCCGGCCAACACGAAAAGGAGGCTAGCGTTTCTCGTAGGTCTTGATCGCTTCCGCAAGCGCGTCCTCGCTCATCGGTTCGAACCCCGTGATGCCGTAGGTCTGACAGACCGGCGCGGCCTTCTCGGCGCCGCACAGCTTGCTCACGGCTTGCACGACCTTGTCGCGTAGGGCACGCGTGCGAGGCGTCGCGGTCATCATCAGGCCCACCGTGGGCACCGGGCCGGAGCTGTGGAGCACCTGCAGCTTCTCGAAGAGCGGCATCGGCCTTAGCGCCTCGAGCTGCACCCGGTTGAGCAACACGGCGTCCACCTCGTCCGCGGCCAGCTTGCGCAGCGCGGACAGCGGCCGCTCGCTGGGCATGCACCGGAACCACTTGCTCGCCTCGAGCTTGCCGCCGAAGGCGAAGCGATCCACGTAGCGGGCGTCGTCGGCCAGCACCGAGCCGAGCAGCGTCTTGCCCCGAAGCTCCTGCAAGCTCGCGTAGCGGCCCTTGCGCACCACCACCGAGAACTCCTCGTCGCCGCCGGTCTTGCCGACGAGACGGGCCAGCGGCACCAGCTTGAGCGCCTTGCGCTGCCCCAGGAACACCCCCAGCCCGCCGAGCACGAAGGCCTCCTTGTGTTTCTTGAGGTAGGTCAGCGCGGACGCGGTCTGGTTGAAGTAGGCGGCCCGGAGCTTCGCCGGCGCGATCCCGGCCGAGGCCGCGAGGTGGGCGGCCAGCTCGGCGGCCAGCTTGCTGCCCTCGGCCCCCGCGTCCGGCCCGCCGGGATTGACGATGGCCAGCGCGACCGCCCCGTCCTTGGCCGCGGCCAACACCGGACAGGAGAGTCCGCATGTGAGTAGCAACGTGCAGAGAAACGACCTCGTCGGCATAGGCGAGATCTATCACAGCGAAGGTGGCGCTGCCCCTTTGCCCCAACACCGGCCACTTGAGGGAAACAGGAAGTCAGCGAGAAACGGAGCCGGAAACCTCATGGCGTTCTCCGCACTCCTGTTCGCCTCTGCGGCTCTGTTCAGCCCTGTCTCCCCTCAGGGGACCGGCATTCCCGCCGGCCCGCCCTTCTCATCACGCGCTGGGCTCGGACGGGAGGTCATCGCCACCCCGCCAGCGCCCCGAACGGCCGCTCTCACCGACGGCGGTACAGCAGATCGATCACCACGGGCAGCACCAAGGTGGCCGCAAGCAGGCACAGGCCGATGCTGACGAGGAGCAGGAAGCCGAAGGTGGAAACACCGCGATGGCGAGCCAGCACGATGCTGCCCAGGCCGGCCAAGGTGGTGGCCGCGGACAAGAGCACGCCCTTGCCGACGGTGGCCGCGGCCACGAACGCGGTCTGCCCGGGATCCTCCATCCAGCGCTGCACCATGTTCACGCCGTAGGCGACGCCGTAGCCGAGCAGCACGGGAAAGGCCGCGATGTTCGCGTAGTTGTAGTCCACGCCCGCGAGATGGACCACGAGCTGCAAGAGCAGGAACCCGAGCCCGAGCGGCAAGAGTGCGAGCAGCACCGGCCGCACCCGCCGGAAGTCGAGGAGGAGCAACACCACAACGGCGACGAAGGCGTAGAGCATGGCCTGGACGAAGCCGCGCACCACCATGCGCGAGTAGACCTGGTGGGTGATGGGGAAGCCCGTCACCCGCGAGGTGACGCGCTTGAGCTGGCCGACGAAGCGATCGAGGGAGTCCACATCCCAGATCGATCCCCGCGGGGTGACGTAGGCGACGTAGCGGCCGCCCTTGCTCTTGAAGCGCGCGAGCAGCTCGGGTCCGAGGTCGCTCTCGGCTAGCGGCCGCGCCGCAAGCCACGTGCGTGCGAGTAGCAGCCCCTGCTGGCCCAGGGCGAAGAGCGCCTCCTCGAAGCGCCGCGTGCTCCCCATCGCCGCCGGAACCGGCATCTGTCCCAGGCGCGCGCGCAGCATGTTGATCCGCTCGCGCACGCGGCTCAGCCCCATGACCATCTCGCTCTTGCCCGCGGCGAAGGCCGCCTCCTCGGCATCGCCGCAGCGGTTCGCCAGGCGCGCGAGTTGTGCGCCCAGCGCCACCGCGTCGAGGGCAGTTGGCCAGTAGTCGAGGCGCAGCTCGCCGAGCGGCGCCAGATGCCTCAGCACCTCGGCCTTGCGCTGCTGGTCCTCGGGCAGAAGGTCGCCGAGGTACTCCACCCGCGCCACCTCGGGCACGGCGCGCAGGCGCGACACGATGCCGCGCAACTCGGGCAGGCTTGAGGCCACCACCATGGCGGTGGAAACCTGGAAGTCGCTCTCGAGCTGCATGCGCAACTGATAGCGCGTGGACTCGGTGTCGCGCGGGAGCAGCGTCAGCGCGTCGTACTCGAAGGGAATGCGCGGGGCCACCACGGCGGCCCACACCGCCAGCCCGCCCACCACGACCGCGCTGGCGGCCATGGCCCGCCTGGCCCACGGCCGATCCGCGCGCTCGGTCACGCGTGCCAGGTTGGGCCGCCGTGGTTCGAGGCGGATACGCAGGGCCAACACGGGGAACAACACGAACACGCTGACCAGGCACGCAAGCACACCGATGCCGGCGGTCACGCCCAGCTCGGCGAAGCCGGCGAAGTCCGATAGCGTGATGGCGGCAAAGGCGGCGCAGGCGGTGAGCCCGCCGGTCAGCACCCCCTTGCCGGTCTGGACCATGGCCGTGCGCACCGCGGACGCGCGATCGGCGCCGGCGGCCAGCTCCTCCTCGACTCGGCGGACGAGATAGATGCCGAAATCGATGCTCATGCCGAACATCACCGCCATGAACGCGGCGCTGATCAAGTTGAGCCGCCCGAGCACCAGCATCACCAGCCCAAGCCCCACGGTCATGCCGCAGATCATGGGGATCACCGCCATCAGCACCTTGCGCCAGGTGCGGAATCCGACGAGCACGATGATCACCACGAGAAGCACGGACCACAGCGCACCGTGGCCCACGTCCGAGAAGACCGTCTCGGCCTCGGTGAGCACGTGCGCCGGCAGGCCGGTCAGCGCCAGCGTCACGCGGCCGGCGAACGGCGGACGCGCGGACATGACCTCGGAGAACGCCCGGCGCACCGTGGACACGAGCGGCCGCAAGAAGGTGGCGTCGTCGCTCGACGAGGCGGGCTGCACGAACATGAAGAGCAACTGCTGGTCGCGCGACATGAGATAGCCGCCGGCTCGCACCACGGACTGCTGGTCGCCCGCGGCTACCGCCATGGCTTCGTCGATCCCGGGCAACCTGCGCTTGGAATCGCCGAGGTGGAAGCCCCACTCGTCGAAGAAGCGTCCCACTCCGTCGAACAAGAGCGCCGCGGCCGCCGGGTCCGCTGCCAGCTCGGGCCGGGCGAAGCCCTCCTCCATCGCGGCCAGCAGATCCGGCAGGTTGTGCACGCGACCGGCTCGTTCCAGCAGGACCCGCTGCCCTGCGAGCGCTGCTGCCGCGCGCTCGAGCACGGGCAGCGGCGCGAACATCGGCGCGCGATCGCGCATGAGAGCGAGATCGACCTTGTAGAAGACCGAGGCGATGGCCTTGGTTTCCCGACGCAAGCGCTCGGCCAGCGCGTCCGCCGCTTGCTGCAGCACGACCGGATTGCCATGGCGCACGCCGTGAAGCACGACGATCAGGCTGTCGGCCGCGCCGAAGTCCTCGACGAAGGCGCGGTAGGCGCGCTGCACGGGATGCTTCGCGGGCACCAGATCGCGCTGCGAGGTGGAAATGCGGCCGGAAGCGGCCGACAGCGCGCCGGCCAGGGTGGCCAAGGCGGCGCAGGCGACGACGATCCGACCCTTGCGCCGGCCCAGGTCGAAGAGGAATGCGAGGAGGCGCTCTTGCATGCTACCGGGCGAGGCGAGAATCCCACGCCAACGACGGCTTGGCTACTTCTGACCAACCAACGCGTCGCGCAGGTCGAGTTGCCGACGCGACGACAGCGCGCCTGCCCCCGCTACTTGCGCTCGTAGAAGGTGATGCTCACCCCGCCCGACCCGGCGCCCGGGGAGGAGCTGAGGAACTTGCCGGTGTTGAGGAACGCGTAGGGACCGTCGGACGCGGCCTCGAAGGCCGGCACCAGCCCGCTCATCGGTCCGCAGTTGCGCACGATGATGAAGTAGCCGTCGCTCGGGGCCAGCGTATAGCGGGCGTCGAGCGTGGTGCCCCCGGATCCCGAGAGCTGGTAGTCGGCCCCGCCGTTCAGGATCTTGCCCGCCACCTTGCCGGTCGTCGTGCCGCC
>JAFGPX010000277.1 GCA_016935975.1 Deltaproteobacteria bacterium | reverse complement strand
CCACCGATCGCCTCGACGTCAACCTTTCGTTCGTCGGCGCGTATGGCAGTGTCCAGGCGCCGGCCGATGGCCCGAACACGGACGTGCGCGCGACATCCTTCGTTCCGCTGCCCATGATGACCGCCGCGTATCGTCTCACCGAGCGTTTGGCCGCTGGCGTCTTCTTCTACACGCCGTCGGGTGCGGGGGCGACGTTCGACGACGTGAGCTTCGGCGTTCCCGGCCTTCCGCCACGTCCCTTCGGCACGAGCATGTACGACTTCGAGGGTGGACCGGCGCTGGCGTTCCGCCTGCCCTGGCGGCTCAACCTTGGGATCGCCTACCGAATGACCTGGGTGCGGGGCAGGCTCAGGGGCTACGACCCAGCGTCGCTGGCGAGCGGCATTCCCCTGTACGCAGAGACCAGCATGAGCGGCACGGATTTCACGGGTTTCAAGATCGGAGTGCAGGCCAATCCCACCAGCCGGCTCAAGCTGGGACTCGCGTACCGTACGCCTATCGCGGTTGACCTATCGGGCAAGACCTCGGTCACGGACGTGGCGACGTCGGCCGTGGCGGAGATGGACATCACGGCGCGCGTGAAGAACGTCGACAAGCTGCTGGCCGGCGTGACCTACGAATGGATTGAGGGCATGTTTCTCACCTCGCTCGACTACGAACGGCAGTTCTACAGCCGGTCGAGCGACATCGTGGTCGTCTCGGCAGCGGGCAGCATGAACACCCCCCAGCGTTTCTCCGACAGCAACATCCTTCGCCTGGGCGGCGAGGTGAGGGTGAAGCCGAACGTGCCTCTCAGATTGGGCGTTGGCTTTTTCGATGACTTCCGCGACCACGCCTATCTCAATGCCACGAGCGGTGGCGCGCCCGCCCCCACGTACCTGGTAAGCATGGGCGCTGGCTGGGGCATCACGCGTACTCTCAGCCTCGAACTCTCGTACACCTTGATGTCCAATAGCGGCACCTTGGGCGCCGCCGGCCTGGCCCCGACCGGCACGGCGGGCGAGTACAGCTCCACTACGCAAGCGTTCTCTCTCAACGTCGGCTTTCAATCCTAGCCTGCCGCTACCGCCATCCTTTGTCGCCCCGTGTCGGGGTTCCTGGGGCATAATCTGTTCCAATGCCCTTTGTGCGCTCTCCCATTGGAGGGTCGATCCCAACCGACCGAACCGCTCGTGGCGGCTGGCTCGTCTATGCGATTGGCGCGTTGGCCCTCGCCGTGGCTGCGGTGGCTCTGCCCGGGGCAGTCAACTGGTACGGGCAGCCGGTCGCGGGCGTGCTGGTTGGCCCAGATGCCGTGGTGTCAGGCGTGAGGAACCTGGACTGGGACGGCGCGCGCCAGGGGTTGCACTTTCCCGACCAGATCATCGCGATTGAGGGAGTCCGCCTTGACGGTCTTCCTCAATCGGAACGCGGGCCACGCCTTTCGCATATTGTGAGGCAGGCGGTCAGTGCGGGCGCCTCGCAGGTCAGGATCGATGTCCGGCAGGGCGGCAGCGATAGGCGGATTCGGCTGGCAATCGAGAGACTGGATGGTACGACCTGGTGGCTGGTGGCAGGGTCCCTTTTCTTCGCAGGGCTGCTGTTCCTGGTGGCCGGTCTGGTTGCGTTGTGGGCGAGCCCTCGCGCGCGCCTGGCCCGTAGTTCTGTGGTGGTGGCGTCAGCGTCGGCGCTTTTCATGTTCACCTTCTTCGACTACCACACCTCCTACCGTCTGGTGCCGCTCTTCCTCGTCAGTTTCGCATTGCTTCCAGGGGCAATCTGCGTGCTGGCGCTCCGGCTGCCCGATGATGCACCCCTGCTTCGGCGATTTCCATGGCTGGAGCGGGCCACCTCCGTCGCGGGGATCGCAGTGGCTCTGTATTTCACCGTGCCCTTCGCGCTCGGCCGACCGATGCCCTATCTCCATGAGATTTGGTCGATCGTGCTCGGGGCGAGCTTCATGTTTTTCGCACTGACCTTCGTTGTGCGCTACCTCCGTGCGCGAGGTCACCGTCGCGACATCCTGCGCGCACTGGCGGGGGCGATGGTTTTGCCCTTTGTCACGCTTGGTGTGCTCATGGCAGCCGAGCCGCTGGGAGTCAGGTTCTCACACGCCCAGGTGCTCGCCTACCCGGCCTTACCCCTCGTCCCGATTGCCGTGGGCTACGCCTTCGTTCGCTACGACCTTTGGGGTAGCCGCATCTTGTTGTCGCGCATCGTCACGCGTCTGGCGGTCGGCGCGTTCGCATGTCTGCTCGGCGTTGCGGCCGGGGCTGCGCTGGCCACGGCGGCGGGCGTGCTCTTTCGCTCGGCGGTGATTACGGCCACGGCCAGTGGGGTTCTGGCTGCGATTCTCGTGGAGGTAGCGCTTGGCGCCGCTGAGAAGCACATATTCCCCACGCGCGCGGGCTACAAGCCCAGCATCGAACAGCTCGGCGCGGACCTGATCAATATCACCTCGCCCGAGGAGGTGGGCCGGGCCATCGAGCGCACGATTCGGCGCTGGCTGCCGTGCGCGCACATTCGGCTGGTGCCGACCGGGAGTGCCGTGGACGAATCTGACGACGGGACGGCCGTTCCGGCGCCAGCCGGCGATGTGCGTACCGAGGAGATCCCCGCCTGCGCGCCAACGCCAGGGTCGCCCCCCGAGCTCGTCCTGCCGGTGGTGTTCGGGGTCGAGCGCCTAGGTGTGCTCGAGGTGGGAACCAAACCCGGTGGCGCTCTCTTCACGAGCGACGACATGGACTTGCTCGGCACGGTTGTCAACCAGGGCGCGCTGGCCCTGGCCCACGCGCGCGCCTATCAGGAGCTGGAGCAAAGGCGCAAGCAGCAGGCGGCTGCCTGGCGCGGCGAGCGCGAGGCCCTCGTGAAGACCGTCGCGGCCGAAATCTCGCACGAGATTCGTTACCCGCTGAACTTCTTCCGCAGCCTGTTTGGCCGGGCCGGCAACCAACCACTTTCGCCGACCGATATCGACGTCGGCCGCGAGGAGGTGGAACGCTTGGAGCGCCTGGCGGGCGGGCTGCGCCGCATGACAGCCCACCATATCCAGCGCCGGGTCATGCCTATCCGGGAGATTTGTGGGCACGCCGAGATGTTGCTGCGGGATGCGTGTGAGGGCCGGCAGCTCGTTTTCGAGGGCGACACCGACCTCGCCATTCGTTGCGACCCGGATCAGGTGACGCAAGTTCTGGTCAACCTACTGGCCAACGCCCTGCAAGCCACCGACGGCTCTGGGCACGTGGGCGTGTCCTGGCGCTTCGACGGCAAGGAGGCGAAGATCGAGGTATGGGACGACGGTCCGGGCTTTGCGGGCGATGCCGCCACGCTTTTCGCTCCCTGGTACACCACCAAGGAGCGAGGAACCGGTCTCGGCCTGGCCATCACCCATCGATTGGTAAGGGCGCACGGTTGGACCATCGAGGCATCTCGCCAAAGTGGTAGAACCTCGTTCGTCGTCACGATTCGGGAACCTGACGTAGTATGCTCCGAGGAGCATAGAGAGCGCGCCCGAGCGACCGAAGTCTCATGAAGATCCTGATAGTCGACGACCAGCGCAGTGCCCGCCAAGTATTGCGCGACCTGCTTGCCGGCTTGGAGGGCATCGAGCTTGGCGAAGCGAGCAGCCTGGAGGAAGCTTGCAGTCTCATCCAGAGCATGGAGCCCGATCTCCTGCTGGTCGACATTCGACTATCGCATCGGGCCACCGATCGAGGTGGATTGGATCTACTGCGTTGGGTGGAGCAAAAGGGCCTGGCCATCCCGGCAGTCGTCGTGACCTGCTCCACGGAGTTGCACGAGATCCGCGAGGCCATGCGCCTGGGCGCCAAGGACTACGTGCTCAAGGACGAGCTCTGCCCGGAGATGTTGCTGCCTATTGTGCAGGGGCTGCGCGAGAAGATGGTCATGGCCGGAGAGGTGCGGCGGCTGCGCGAGCAGGTCGACAGCACGTGGGGGCTGCGGGCGCTGGTGGGCTCGTCGCCCCAGATGCAGCGCGTGCGCCGTCTGATCGAGCGCGTGGCCGGATCGGACGCGGCCGTGCTGATACGGGGAGAGACTGGAACGGGCAAGGAACTGGTGGCGCGGGCTTTACACAACCTGAGCCCGCGACGCGACCAGCCTTTCCTGGCGGTCAACTGCTCCGCGTTGCCTGGCACTCTCATCGAATCGCTGATCTTCGGTCACATGAAGGGCGCCTTCACGGGCGCCGATCGTCGCGTGCGCGGCCACTTCGAAGTGGCGGGGGAGGGCACGGTGCTGCTCGACGAGATCGCCGAGATGCCGGGCGAGCTGCAGGCCAAGCTGCTGCGCGTGCTGGAGGATCGCCGTTTTCGGCCTCTTGGCGCCGAGAGCGAGCTGCTTTTGCGCGCACGCGTTCTGGCGGCCACCAACGTCGATCTCGAGCAGCGGATGCACGAGGGCCGCTTCCGCGAAGACCTGTTCTTCCGGCTCAACGTGGTCAGCATCGTTCTGCCGCCCCTGGCCGAGCGCGGTGGCGATCTCATCGAGTTGCTGGCCGCATTCGCGGCGGAGCTACCGCGCAAGTTGACGTTCACCACCGACGCCGTCGAATGGCTGCGCCTGCGGCGTTGGCCGGGCAATGTCCGCGAGTTGCGCAACCTGGTCGAGCGCTTGAACCTACTGGCCGAGCACGACGAGATCAGTGCGTCAGCCCTGGACGAGTTGGTCGAGCAGGACAGTAGCCGGACGGCGCGAGAGGTAGAGAAGATTGTCCAAGCCATCCTGACTCTGCCTACGCACACTGGCTCGAAGCTGGACCTCATCGAGCGCGCCGTGCTCCACCACGCCATCGAAACCAGCGCGGGCAACAAGAGCGCGGCAGCGCGTATGGTGGGCGTCGATCGCCGCGCCCTGGACCGCCGCTTGCGGCGCCTGACCGACGGCACGCCGCCGCCGGGCGACGAGAACGACGAGGACGGAAGCGACCCCGTCTGACGCCAGGGAAAGGCGATGCCGCAGGTGGGGTTGAAGAGGTTGCCGGTGGCCCTGGCTGTCTACCTTTGGTCGTTGAGAGCCGGAGGGGCAGCTACTTCCTGGCCGTCTTGAGCGACTTCGCCAGCTTCAGGGCTTCAACCACGCCCTTGGTTCTTACGGCCTGCTTCACTCTGGACCGATCCGCATCACCCAAGCCCCGCAAGGCTCCGAGATACTGGCCTTGCAGCTTGCGCGCACGGTTGAGCTTGGCACTGGACGGCTTCGCGGGCTTTGCCTTCACGAGCTTGGCGGTCGCTGCGGCCGCACCCTTGGCCTTGCGCTGCTCTCGGTACTTCTTGATCTGTGCCTTGGGCACATCCTTGTGCTTGGCGCAGACCATGCCGAACACTGGGGCTGCCGGATTCTTGCAGCCTGGAACCGGGCACAGCTGCTTGGGGCGGGTGGCCTTGGCGGGCTTGGCCACGGACGCAAGCGCCTTGGGTCTACCGGGTCCGCGCTTCTGGGGGACGCCAAACGCCTCGGCCAAAGCCTCCCGGATCCGTTGGGCGGCCGAGGCCTCGGTGGCCGCAACCAACTGGCGGGCGAAGTTCTCGATCAGTGCGGTGATGTTCGACTGGAGTTTCGGCATGTCCTCTCCTGGGTGGTTTGTTGCCGGTATGGTAATTGGAGCGGTCGTAAATGGCAACCACGATGGCAGGTGCAAGTGCAGGTATCCGACAGGACCGCGCCATGCTCCTGCGTGCCCACAGGCGCCATTGGCCGGGTAGGTCACCCGGCCCGTCTGTTCAATTGTGACCAAGCCGAACGGTTCGATTCCATACTGGATTGGTTTGGGTAGGTGACTCGAGTCGCCTTTCTGGAGACTTTGCGGCCGGTCCCGTCCGCACCCGGCGTATCGGGGAGCCTCTATCGACATTGGAAATCGCTCCCACGCGGCCCCGGAGCGGCTTGGGGCCGGCACGCCCGACGCCGGCGTTCAGCGAGCATTTGGGCGCGCGGCCGCGCCCTCGCGATAGGCATGGATCGCGGCCGGGAACGGCTGCAAGGCGCGTTCGATGACGCCCAGACAATGGGCGATGGCCATGCCGTAGTTGGTGATGGGAACACCCGCACGTTGGCAGGCGAAGATGCGCGAGAGCATCTCGCGGCGGCCGAGCATGCACGCGCCGCAATGGATGACCAGCTTGTAGCGGGTGGGTTCGTCGACGAAGTCGCGTCCTTGCACTTGCTCGACTTCGAGCGGGCCACCGATGTGCTGCCCGAGCCAGCGCGGGATTTCCGTGCGGCCGATGTCCTCGCCGATGGGGTGGTGCGAGCAGGCCTCGGCGACTGCGACGCGATCACCCGGCCTCAGGCTGTCGATGGCCAGTGCGCCGCGCGCGAAGGCGAGCAGATCGCCCTTTTGCCGCGCGAAAAGAATGGAGAACGAGGTCATGGGCACGTCGGTGGGAATGTCCGCCGCGACCTTGGGAAACGCCTGCGAATCCGTCACCACCAGCGCCGGCTTGCGCGTCAATCGGGCGAGCGCCTCGCGCAGCTCGCGCTCTTTGACGACCAGGGCGCAGGCGTCGTGGTCGAGCAGATCGCGGATGGCCTGCGCCTGCGGCAGAATCAAGCGACCTCTCGGCGCCTCTTTGTCGATGGGCACGACCAGCACCGCGCACTCGCCGGGGGCCACGAGATCCGACACGATGGTGGGCGCGTTGAGGAACTCGTCCGGCGCCAGGGCCACCAGGGCCTCGCGCAGTTCGGGAAGGCCTTTGCCCGTCGTGGCGCTGAGGGCGACGGGCTTGAGTCCATGGTGCAGCAGCCTGTCCATGGTGACCTCGTCCGGCTTGGACAAGTCCGTCTTGTTGAGCACCGGAAGCACTGGGATCTTGCGTTGCTCGAAGGCATCGAGAAGACCGATCTCCAGGCTGCCCAGGCCCTCTTCCGCCAGGACCAGGACGGCCAGCTCGGTGCGATCCAAGACCTTCATCGTCTGTTCTGCCCGCGGCGCAGACAGAGCGCCGACGTCGTCGATCCCCGCCGTGTCGATGAACAGCACCGGACCCAGCGGCATGAGCTCCATGGGCTTCTCGACTGGATCCGCAGTCGTGCCCGGCTCGGGCGAGACGGTCGACACCTGCTGGCGGGTCAAGGCTCTGAGCAGGGACGACTTGCCGACGCCACGCCGGCCGAAGGTGCCGATGTGCAGACGGACTCCACGGGGGGCAGCGTTCATTCCGACTCCTTGGCTCAAACCTACCCCGTCTTGCGCGTCGATCAAGGTGTCAGAAGACCACGTCCCGCTCGCCGAATCCCCGGATGCGAGCCAGACGCTTTGTCAAGTGCGCCTTCATGGGCGGTCGCTACAACTGGGCGTGCCAACCTGGCGTGTTTGGAGTCGCTGATTCACGTCCAGCTCCGGCCGTTCGTCGCTCCCCGGTCTCCGCATGTGCAGGTACCAGCGCCGATAGAGCGGGGCGGCGGCGGCGGCGAGGGCGACGAGGACGAGCATCGTCGCCACGTAGAGGACATGATGGCGCAGGTGGCTGCCGTTGCCGCGCACGAGCCAGGGCAGGGCGGCGATGACAAACGACACCCACAGCGCATTGAAGTAGTCGACGGGCAAGCGGCCGAGCCAGGGGCCGCCATGCCACCAGATCTCGCCCTTGCGGAAGCGCGCCCAGCCGTAGGCGGGATTCCACAGGAACCACAGAAAATCCCACGTCACGTTCCACACGAAGTAGCTGGCGATGATGCGCGCTTCGATCCCCCATGACCATGGCTGGCCGAAGGCGAGGCCGATGTGGAAGCCGAGGAAGGGGAGCAAGAGCATGACCGCGTGGTACCCGGTCAGCGGCTTGCCGGAGAGCAGGAAGCCGAAGACGCGGGCGTACCACGGCTTGCGGCGGAACCAGGTGGGCAGGTTGATGGCCCAGCCGTCCTTGCCCTCGATCTCGATCTCGACGAGCGCGAAGAACAGCGCGTACGCGAAGAGCAGGATGGTTCCCGGCAGCGTGGCAAGAGCGTAGCCAACATCAAAGTGGGCTGTGCAAGTCATGTGTCCGTCTCTCCCCGACTAGCATATGCTCTTTGCCATGCGGATTCTCTACGGGGTCACGGGCGAAGGCATGGGGCACGCCATGCGCTCGCGGGTGGTGCTGGATGCGCTGGCCGCCAAGCACGAGATCAGGGTTGTCGTCTCGGGCCGCGCCGCCGACTACCTGGCCCAGCGCTCGAGCGAGGTGCTGTCGGTGCGGAAGATCCACGGCTACACGCTCGCCTACAAAGACAACCAGCTCCGGAAGTGGCGCACAGTGGTGCAGAACCTGAAGGGCGCGCTGCGGGGGTTGCCCAAGAACATCTACGCCTACCTGGAGATGGCCGAGGAGTTTCGGCCCGACCTCGTGATCACGGACTTCGAGAGCTGGAGCTACCTCTTCGGACTGCGCCACGAGCTGCCCATTGTCTCGATCGACAACATGCAGATCATCAACCGCTGCGAGCACGCACCCGAGCTTTTGGCCGGGTGCAAGCGCGACTTCCGCCTGACCAACGCCGTGGTCAAGGCCAAGATCCCGGGCGCCTTCCACTACCACATCACCACCTTCTTCTATCCGCCCACGCGCAAGCCCAACACCACCCTGCATCCGCCCATCCTTCGTCCCCAGATCCTGGCGGCACGGCCGGAGCCGGGGCAGCACCTGCTCGTGTACCAGACGTCGACCTCGAACGAGGCTCTGCCCGAGATCCTCAAGCGCTGCGGTCGCGAGTGTCGCGTCTATGGCCTGCGCCGCGACATCGAGAGCGAAGTCGTGGACGGCAACCTGCGCTACCGGCCCTTCTCCGAGGCGGGTTTCATCGAGGATCTGCGCACGGCCGTCGGCGTGGTGGCCAGCGCGGGTTTCACGCTGATGGGCGAGGCCGTGTACCTGCGCCGCCCCATGCTGGCCGTGCCCATCGCCGGCCAGTTCGAGCACATGCTCAACGCCCGCTATCTCCAGCGCGAGGGCTACGGCTTGGCCGCCGACGAGATCGGCCCGGCGCGCCTGGGCCAGTTTCTCGAAGCCCTGCCCGAGTTCGAACGCAACCTCGGCCGCTACCGTCAGGACGGCAATCGCCATCTGCTGGAGAGCCTGGACCGGACGCTGGCGGCGGCGGTCGGCTAGCACCGCTTCGAAAGATCACGTTGGGCTTCGAGCTGTCCGGCGCATTACAATACGGCCTATGAAAACCAAGCGGGCGCTGGCATTGGGTTTGTCCATGGGTCTGTTCATAGGGGTTGGCTGTGGCAGCTCGACTTCGGGTTCACCCGACGGAGCGGCCGGGCAGGGTGGAGGTACCAGTCGTGACGGCGGCGCCGGGGGCGGCGGCGGGGGAGCCGGGGGTGGCATCGTCGCAACCGGTGGCCGGGGCACGGGTGGCCTGGGCAGTGGCGGCGCTCGAACCGGTGCGGGTGGCGGCGCGGGCGGGGCAATCGACGGCAGCAGCACGCCTGGCCTCGATGGCGGCGCGACGGCCGGGTGCTCGCCTGCGGTCACGCGCGGCGGGCAATACTTCACCTTCACGGAGAAGTTCAACCGCTACTACACGGACTGCGCCTGGCAGCCGGGAAGCACCGTGTACGTCAGCCCGACCGGCACGGGCAACGGCAGCACGCCTGCCGACGCCGCTAGCGTGGCCAGCGCCCTCGCGGCCGCGGTGCCGGGCAGGATGATCGTATTTGCGGCCGGCACGTACTCGGGCTGCTACGAGCTCGACTCCGACCGCAGCGGCACCTACGACGATCCGATCGTGCTCGTCGGCGAGAAGAAGGCCGACGGCTCGCCCGCCGTCATCATCAATTGCTGCACGAGTGGCCGCAGGACCTGCATCAACCTGGAAGCGGCCGACTACGTCGCCATCGACGGCTTCGAGCTTTCGGGCGGTGACTACGGCGTGCGCGCCGTCGGGGCCAGCTATGCCGCCGATGGGCACCAGAAGGGCGTTGCCGTGCTGAACAACGTCGGCCACGGCCAGAACAAGGATCCCTTCTTCACGGGCCAGTCCGACTGGTTCGTCATCGAGCGCTGCACGGGCTACGACTCCGGGAGCGGCGACGGGCACGGCATCTATCTTTCCAACGGCAGCGACTGGAACATCGCGCGCTGGAACGAAACCTACAACACCGTGTCCTCAGACTTCCAGATCAACGCGGATCCCATCTCGACATGCGAGGACGAGGGGATTGCCTACGACAGCCCGGAGTGCGACGCGGTGGCCGGCAGCCATCCGACCGGCGGCCGGGGCGCTTCCGACTTCATGTTGATCGAGGCCAACTTCTTCCACCACAGCAAGGCGCAGGGCCCCAACTTCACCTCGGTTCGCAACAGCGCCATCAAGAACAACATCTTCGCCTTGCCTGCCCGTCACGGTGCGAGCTTCTGGCAAGAGACCGACAATCCCAAGCTCGGCGCTTCCAACAACTTCGTGGCGCACAATCTCTTCGTCACGCAGACCGCGAACCGGCAAGCCATCGGCGTGACCAACAACTCGACAGGCAACCAGTTCAAGAACAACATCGTGCTCACGGTCAGCATCAACGGCGGCACGGTCTCGGCCAGCGCCAGCGGTCAGTTGCTGGCGACCGACGCCACCACGGTGCAGGCCAACACCTTCGAGCACAACATCTGGATCTCGGGGTTCTTCGGCTCGGAAGACAGCGCACCGGAGTACGCGCCGAACGCGACCGAGCTGCGCCTGACCGACTTCGATGCCGCCTGGTTCGCCGCCTTCCCGCCGGCCTTGGCCCGCGACCCGGCGGGTTTCGCGCCGAGCGCCACGGCGCCGTGGCTCGACAACGGCAACCTGCTGCCCGAGGTGCCGAGCGACCGTGCCGGCACGCCCCGCCACGCGCCCGTCGACCTCGGGCCGTACGAGCGGTAGCGCTACTCGATCCTCACCTTCCCCCGCAGCTCGATGTGCTGCGCGGAGGAGCCCACGAGGATCTCGAACTCGCCGGGCGCGACCGTCCAGGTCATCGTCTTGGCGTCGAAATACGAGAAAGCACGGCGGTCGAGCGCGATCTGCACGCGCTGGCTCTTGCCCGGGGCGAGCTTCACCTTGGCGAAGCCCTTCAGCTCCTTGGGCGGGCGGGGCAGAGGCGCGTGCCTGTCGCCGACGTAGACCTGTGCGACCTCGGCCCCCTCGCGCCGGCCTTGGTTCGTCACGTCGAAGGCGACCAGCGACTGATCCTTCGCCTCGCATTTGACCGCCAAGTTGGCGTACTTGAACGTCGTGTACGAGAGGCCGTGACCGAACGGGAAGAGCGGCTTCCTGCCGGTCTTGTCGAAGTGGCGGTAGCCCAGGAATACCCCTTCGCGGTACCGGATTTTGCCTTGCGGATCCGGGAGGTAGTTGTCGTGCGTGGCGTTGTCCTGCAGCCTGCGCTCGAAGGTCACGGGCAGCTTTCCCGACGGGCTGAAGTCGCCAAACAGGAGCTGCGCCAGGGCATGGCCGCCCTCCTGTCCCGGGTACCAGGCCTGCACCACGGCGCGCGTGCCGTCCACCCACCTCGACATGTCCACGCCCCCGCCCGAGGTGACGACCACGATGGTGTTCGGGTTCGCGTTGCGGACCGTGGCGACCAGCTCGTCCTGCCCGGCGGGAAGCTGGAAGGTGCGATCTTGGCCCTCGCCCTCGTTGCTAGGATCGAAACCGGCCAACACCACGGCGACGTCGGCGCGCGCCGCCAGTTGCTTCGCCTCCGGCGCGATGAGAGCGTCCGCCTTGCGTACGCCCAGGCCCAGCCGCGCGTGGTGGTCGAAGTGGACGTACTCCAGCCGGATGGCGTAGGCCTTGGCGGCCCGCAGCTTCAGGGTCGCGTGCGCGATGGGCTGCGGCTGGCCGAGCCGATCGAGGATCTTCTTGCCGTCGACGAAGAGGCGATAGCCGTCGAGACCGTAGCTGGAGATCGAGAAACGGTGATCGCCTGAGGAGTTGGGGACGAAGAAACCGTTCCAGCGTGCGGAGAACTGGCGACCGAGCCCGGCCGGCCATGCGTCACTGCCGTCGGATCCGAAGTGGATGCGCCGATCCGTGCGCGTGGCCACCGGCGCGCCGGTCAGGTTCAGGTTGGCGAAGTACTCGGCGCAAAGACCCGGTTTGCCGCCCGTGGGTGCGGTCACGAATGCGGCGTCTTCGAAGATCTCGCGCAGGGAAACCAGACCCTGACTCCAAGTCACGGTCGCGCTGCCGCCGAGATAGCCGCTCAAGCCCTCGAGGTAGCTCACCGCCACGAAGGGGCGCACCTGGGCGCTGCCGCCGCCCACGGGAACCGCAGGGTAGGCGTTCGGGCCGATGACCGCCACCGTCTTGACCTTGCGCTTGTCGAGCGGCAGGAGGCCGTCCTGGTTCTTGAGCAGGACCATGCTCGCCCGGGCGGTTTCGAGCGCCAGTTTGCGGCCCGCTTCCGCGTAGAGAGGCCAGCCCCGGTCGGTCTGCTCGCGGTCGAGCCAGCCGAAGCGGATCGCGGTGCGCAGGATACGCAGCACTTTCTCGTCGATGGTGGCGATGGAAACCTTGCCCCCCTTGATGGCCGGGCCCAGGTTGGCGCGGTTCATGAACCTGCCGGACGGCATCTCCAGATCGAGGCCGGCGTTGGCCGCGGCCACGCCGTCGTAGGTGGCGTCCCAGTCCGACATCAGGACGCCGCCCCAGCCCCATTCCCGCTTGGCCAGCCGGTTGTTGAGATAGTCGTGCTGGGTGGCGTGCACGCCACCCACCAGGTTGTAGGAATTCATGATGGCGCCCACCTTGGCCTCGCGCACGGCGGCCTCGAAGGCAGGCAGGTAGATCTCGCGCATGGTGCGCTCGTCGATTTCCGAGCTGGTGTGATGGCGGTCGTATTCGGAGTTGTTGCCCATGAAATGCTTGACCGTGGCGCTCACGCCCTGGGCCTGCACGCCCTTGACGTAGCTTGCGGTCATGCGGGCGGCGAGGAACGGATCCTCGCCGAAGTACTCGAAGTTGCGGCCGCAAAGTGGCGTCCGGTAGATGTTGACGCCCGGGCCGAGCAGGAAGTGCACGCCGCGAGCCCGCGCGTCCTTGCCGATCATGGCGCCCACGCGGCCCGCCAAGTCCTCGTCCCACGACGCGGCCAGCGCGATGCCGGCGGCATAGGCGGTCGACGGTCCGAAGTTGCGCACGCCGATGGGCCCGTCCGCCATCCTGAATTCGGGCAGTCCGAGGCGCTTGCTGCCGCGGATGTAGAAGCCGTTGATGCCTCCGATGTAGTCGAGCTTCTCGTCGAGCGTCATCTTCTTCAGGATGGCGAGCGCCCGTTTGTCGACCTCGTCTGGCGTTGCCGCATGCACGGCGAAGCAGAAAGTGCAGAGGCAGAAAACGACAAGGATGAGGGCGCGTCCGAGGTCCAACATGGCAGCAGTGTGCACCTATCGCCGACGAGCGGCAATCGTGAGCTGGCCTGATGGTTGCAATTGCCTACCGGAGATTCCAGAATGCCCGCGTCAGGAGGTGAGTCGATGCCAACCCTTCCCGTAGCGCGACAGCGTTTGACCTTCCTCGGTGTTGTTCTTTGCGGACTCCTCTTGGCGGCCCCGGCCGTCGCCAAGAGGAAGGGAGGCGGCAGGCGCGGCGAGACGCGCGGGCCGACCCTGCGGGTCCAGGTCGACAAGTCGCACGCGCTCGACGAGCACTGGATGGAGATCCGCATGTCGCGGCCGCCAGGCAAGATCCAGCTTACGGTCAAGACCGAGGAGGGCGCGATCATCGCCGACGTGATCGAGGATTTCACGGGCAAGCCGGCCAATGCGCCGTTGCGGGTGCGCTGGGACCAGTCGCCCGACCAGCCGATCGGCTCCATCTCGCTGCGCATGCACGACCGTGACGAACACTACATCGACCAGGAGTACTCGGCCTGGTACGTGCCCATCCCGCACGAAGACGTCAACTTCCGGACGGATTCGTCGGAAATCGATGATCCCGAGGTGCCGAAGCTGGAGGCTGCATTGGCCAAGGTGCAAGAGGTTCTCGCCAAGGACAAGGCGCGCGAGCACAAGAACCTTACGCTCTACATCGCGGGACACACCGACACGGTGGGGAGCCACGCCCACAACCAGCGGCTGTCGCTGGCGCGGGCGCAGTCTCTGGCGCGCTGGTTCCGGCAGAAGGGCGTCGGGATCCCCATCGCCTACGAGGGCTTCGGCGAAACCGTGCTGCGCGTGCAGACGCCCGACAACACCGACGAGATCCGCAACCGCCGCGCCGACTACATCATCGCGGACGAGGCCCCGCCCATGACCGGCGCCGGCTACCAGCCGTCGTGGCGGCGGGTGAAGTAGGGCGAAAGCCAGCCCTCGTCGCGCGGGCAGGGAGCGCCGCGGGCCGGCCGTCGGAAGCGAGGCCGCAAGCGCCATCCACCGGGACGGCGTGGCCTTCCGTGCTATGAAGCGAGAGCCAATGATCGGGCATCTGCTCCATCCGCGCCGAGGGACGGTTCTGCGCAGTGTCGCCGTTCTGTTGCTCTGCGCCGGCGGTGTCGCCCTCTTGGGCCGGTCCATCAACCCGGACTATCCTCTGCGCGACTGGCTGACCTGGAGGCTGCTTGCGCTGTGGGCTTGCTGCTTGTACTTCGACGCCGCATGCCTTTGCTTCGGACACGTGGTCGTGACCCGATGGCTTCGTTTGACGGACCTGCCGGCGGTCGAGAGGTTCGTCGTGAGCATGGCGGTCGGCGTGGTGAGCTTCGCGCTGGCCATGTACGTGGCAGGTGGCCTGGCCTTGTTCCGCCCGTGGCTTGCCGTGCTCCTGCCGCTTCTGATGATTGCGATTGGGGCGTCGTCCTTCGATGTCTACTTTCTGCGCGCCCGGAATCGACAGATCCCGGTCTTGCCGTCCCGCTTGACCTCACGGCTGCTCGTCGCGGCCGTGTTGCTGTTCGGCTCGCTCTGTGTCTTCGTGCTCTACCTGCAGTGCCTCACGCCCGGCAGTCTCAACTACGACTCGCGTTGGTGCCATCTGACGATTTCCCAGGACTATGCGCGAGAGGGTCGCATCGTTCCCTTCTTCGCCGACTACAACAAGGCCATCCCGCCCCTTACCAGCCTGCTTCACACCTGGGCCTGGCTCGTGCCCGGTCTCGATCTGCCCCTGCGCAGCATGCTCGTCTTGCACAACGAGTTCTGCATCGTGCTGTGGACGCTGGCCGGTATCGTCGCCGGGGCGGCCTGGATGCTCGAGCGCGCGCAGGTCAAGGGGGCGTGGGTGGCGTTCTTCTTGTTTCCCATCCTCTTCATCTACGATAGCAACATCGGCGGCAGCGCCGACCATGTCCTCGGCTTCTTCGCCCCGGTCCTCTTCCTGGCGGGCATGCGGGCCGGCCGCGACTTCGCGCCCCGACGCTGCGCCCTGCTCGGCGTGTTGGCCGGAGGAGCGGTCCTGACCAAGTACCAGGCCATCACCATGCTGGCTCCGCTCGGCGCGCTCCTCGGGGCTCGCTGGCTCTATCTGGTGGCGAGAGCGCGCAGGCTGTGCCACTGGCGCGGGCTTCTGATCTTCGGGCTCGTGGCAGGCGTCGTGGTCTTTCCCCAGTTCTTGCGCAACTGGATCTTCTACCGCAATCCGCTCTACCCCTATGCCTCGGAGTTCTTCCCAGGTGCGAGGCCCAAGCTGCCCGACACGCCGCTGCTCATGCGCTACATCTTCCTGGGCGACCCGGACATCCCCAGGGGCTCCATTTTCAAGAGGCTCGACAAGGCGATCCACGTCGCCTGGCGCTCCTCCTTCCGCAGGCCGTTCGAGTCGGGTTCTCTGTTCGTGGTGCTGCTTCCCCTGCTCCCCTTCCTCGCCCGGCAACGGCGGCTTTGGTGGGGCGCGGCCGTGGGGGCAGGAGCGCTCCTGACCTGGGGCATGACCTACCCCATCGAGCGCAACGCCCAGGCCTTCATCCCCATGCTCGCGGCCGTGGCCGCGGCCATCGTGGTTCGCGCTTGGCAGCTTGGTCACCTGGCGCGTGTGGGATTGGTCGCCTTGCTCGGGCTTCAGATCATCTGGGGTGGCGACATCCTGGTCAACCAGAGCTTCGGCGGCATCGACGAGACGCTTGCCTTTTTGCGCAAGGGCGGCGAGGGACACGCCAAGAGCCGCTTCGACAAGTACCTCGCGACCCAGCGCGCGCTCGACAAGAAGCTGCCCAAGGACGCGGTCGTGCTCTTTCACAACACCCGCCTGGCGCTCGGGCTCGACCGCCGCGTCCTCCAGGATCTCCCCGGACACCAAGCCCTCATCGACTACCGCGCCGTCACGACCCCGCGCCAGCTTGTCGAGCTGTTGCGCTCCTTGGGCGTAACCCACGTCGTTCACGAACCCGGAGTCTGGCCAGCTCTCTCCAAGCAAGAAGAGGCCATGTTCGCGTCTCTCATCGAGCGCTTCGCGGCGAATGTCTTCCGGGAAGGGGAATACGAGGTGTTCGAGCTGCCCGCCACCCTGCCGCCCGTCGAAGCGCCCTATCGTATTCTCAGCCTAGGATGTCCGGGCTACCCCGACGGCGTCTACCGCGCCGACGCCATGAATGCCTTCGACCCCATGCCCGACGGAGTCAGACACCATGGACCGCCGGAGATCACCACGACCATGGAGGAGGCCGCGACGCCCGAGATCATCGACCGGGTGAACGTGGTCTTCGTGCCGGCCCGGGCGGTTCTACCGGAGGCGCTGGCGGCCGCGCTACGCAGTCGATTCACCCCGGCCGTGGTCTACGGGGATCGATTCACCGTCTACGTGCGCCGCGACAGTCCTTCGCCGTAGCCCGCCGACTGTCGGGGTCCACCGCGGGCAACGCCGCCGTTGCCCGAACAGGCTTGGACAGGTTGGTAACCGGCGCGAAGACCAAGTAGGCTGCCCGCGTGTCCGGCCGCCTTCGAGCCTTCTCGCGACGCCCGCCCGCGCACATCGCCCTGGCGGTGACGGCCAGCCTCGCCCTGGCGGGTCTCGTGGTCTGGCAGATCTTCGCCGTCGGTCCCTTCCGCATCGACGACGCCTACATCACCTTCTCGTTCTCGAAGAACCTGGCCACGGGCCACGGTCCCGTCTTCAGCCACGGCGTGCGCGTCGAAGGCTACTCGAACTTCCTCTGGATGGTGCTCAATGCGCTGCCGCTCGTTGTGGATCCCACGCTGGATGTCTACCTGTCGGCGCGCCTGCTCGCCGCGCCCTTTCTCGTTCTGCTCCTCTTCGCCACCTACCATTTGGCCCGCGCGCGCGTCGGCGTCGCCTGGGCCTTCGCCGCCACCTTGCTGGTGGCCATGCACTCGGATCTCATGTGGGCCCTCCTTTCGGGGCTGGAGACCGTGCCCTACACCGCACTTCTGACCGCCGCCTTTGCCTGCCAGGCGGCTCCGCTCGGTGCGCGCCGTCGCCGCTGGGCCCTGCCCCTCATGACCCTGGCGGCGCTGATGCGTATCGATGGTTTCCTGCCCCTGGGATTTCTGCTCGCCTGGGAGTTGCTCGAAGCGCGCGTGCAGCGACGGCTGCATCTGCTCGGTTACCTGCGCCGGGCCGGGCCGTGGCTCTTGCTCTACGCCACCTGGTTCGTCTGGCGCTACCTGTACTACGGCCTGCCCCTGCCCAGCACCTACTACGCAAAAGCGCTTCTACCCATTCTCGATTCGAAACGCGGCTGGGAGTATGCCCATGAGAAGCTCACGGCGACCGGAGCGCTGCTCACGGTGCCCTTTCTCATCCTGCTCGCTCATCGCCTGGTGCGCTCGGTGTGGATGCTGCTGCTCTTTGCGCTCGGCCACATCGCCTACGTGATCCGCGTGGGCGGCGACTGGATGCCGTTCGCGCGCTTCTTCGTTCCCATCGTGCCCATCGCCTGCGTCCTGTGGGTCTGGGCCATGGCCGACTTGGCCGCGCGCGCCCGGGCCCTGCGCCGCTGGCCGCGGCGGCTGCATGCCGCGGCTCTGCTGGTTTCCGTGCTCGTGCTCGGCCGCCTTGCCATGTGCAGCAACAACGCTTGGCCCGACACGGACGCGGGCAAGCGGGCACGCCTGTGGTTCCCCGGGGAGAACGACGCGCACGTCGTTCGTTTGCAGCGAGTCGCCGAGCTGCTCAGCCTGGTGGTGCCGAGCGGCAAGCGCCTGGTCACCGACTATGCCGGCACGGTCGGCTACTTCACCGATGCGCACGTCATCGACATGTGGGGGCTGTGCAACGCCACCATCGCGACCCGCGGCAACGCCGACGGCGTGCGCCCGATGTTCGGACGCACTTGCCACGCCTGCTATCCCGAGCTACGCCCCGACTACTTCCACATCGAGACGCCGTGGCTGCGCTCGCCCAACGCCTTTGCCAGCCACGCCGACGTGGTGAAGGCCGTCTGGCAGGCGGACGCCATCCAGCGCTACTTGGATGTGCTCGGTGGCTTTCGCAGCGGCCGCATCGTCGACCAGCGCGACGGCAGTGCGCTCTTCTTCCTCGAACGCCGCGCGGAGCCTTCGCCGCCGCCGCGCAACCTGCCGGCCTGGGCCAGGATCGACTACCCCTTCGGTCTTTGATAGACAGGAGGCGGCGATGGCTCTTTCCGATACGTCTTCCTCGGCCGGAGATGGGGCGCAGAAGGCGCCTGCGGTCCACGTCCCCTTCCTCGTCGCGCTTCTGTTCGCGGTGGCGATGCTCAAGGGGCTGCGCATGCCGAGCCTCTGGGCCACGACCCACATGACCTTCAACTACAGCCACGGCTTCGTCCGGCGGGGGCTCTTCGGCCAGGTGCTGCGCATCTTCGGGGAAGAGCGCGTCTATCGGTACAACTCCCTGTTCTTGTGCGCCGCTATCCTGTTCTTGCTGGCGGCGCTCGCTCTCTTCCTCCTCATCCGACGGACGCTGGCCAGCGACCGTGGCGACCGCGGCTTGCAAGCGGCACTGCTGGTGCTGGCGGCGTCGCCGGGCGTCGTCTTCTTGGTTCACGAGATTGGCTATCTCGACTACGCGGGCATCGTCGGCGTCTCCTTCTTCATCCTTTGGGCCAGCCGTGCGCGGCGTCTCTTCTCGATCTTCTACGTGGCCATCCCCATGAGCATCGTCTTGGCCCTCATCCACGAGTCCATGATCGTCATGTTCGCGCCCACGCTGTTGTTCGTGATGGTCTGTCACGGCGTGACCCGCGGCGCGGGCAGGCCACGCAGAACCTGCGTGCTGCTCGTGACCCACACCGTCCTCGCCGCCACGGCGGCTCTCGCGGCCTCGTGGATCGCCGGGGTTTGGGGGACGGCCAGCGCCGAACAGATCCGAGCATTGCAGGAGTCGATTGCCCGTCACGCCAATTTTCCCCTGCGCGGCGACGGTTTCGATGCACTGGGGCGATCCCTGCGCGCGAATCTGCTGGAAGTCCTGCCCACGCACTGGTCGCAACCCGTGAATCGCAACTACCTCATCACCAGCCTGGGCGTCTCTTTGCCAGGGCTGGCCTTTCTCGGCAGCTACGGCTTTCGTCTGCTCGGCCGCCTGAGCCTCGACAAGCGCGCTCGCTGGCTCTTGACCAGCATCTTTCTGGCGGCCACGGTCTCGCCGCTCTTGCTCAACTTCATCGGCTGGGATTCGGCACGTTGGAACGCGATCGCCTTTCTGGCCTGTTTCTTCTGCCTGGCCGCCACCCGGTTGTTCTTCCTGGCGCCGCAGGCCGCGATCGACACGGAAGGCAAGCGCCATCGCATCGAGGACACGCCGACCTTGACGTTTGCGGCGGCCGCGATCGTGACCGGACTTTGCACGAGCTACTACGGCTACCTGTTCGACGGCTACGTCGTGCAGTGGTTTCCCTTCGTCGGACAGTTCGAGTCGGCCATCGAGCTCGTCAAGGGCGGTTTTGCGACAATCCCCTGAGCGACTGCTCCACCTGTTCATCGCCGCGCGCCAGGACTTCCATAGCGGCCGTGGCATGAGGCTTCGGGCCCACGTGCTGGTTCGTGCCTCGCGATCCAGGAAGCCTCAAGGGGACGGCGGCATCGCCCTCGACTCGAGCAGCGTCTACCGGAGCAACTGCAGCGCTGGCACGTTCATGAAGCGCCCGGAATAGCAGGCAAGCGCTCGCGGGCGTGTCTGCCTGCGCCCCGCGCCGGGCGAGACAGCTCGCCCGCACGAGCCGAAACGTGGGAGCCGTGGCAAGACGAGAGGTCGGGGGGATAGCGCATGGGTTCCTTCCCTTACGGCAAGATCTCGATGCCAGAGATGCAGTAGTGGAAGGCCACGTATTCCAGCCCGGGCATGAGCTGTAGGTTGAAGCGATTCACGTTCCTGAAATCCGTCAGCGTCTCGCCTTGGTCGGCCCAGCACTTGGACTTGAACATCGCTGGCTGCGCAAGCTCGCCGGACTGGTAGCCCTCGATACAGAAATCCCGTTCATCGGGCTCGCTGCGATGGGCATTCAGACGATAGCGGTTGGTGCGTCCGTGGAATTCGACGGCGATCGCGCGAGCCGCGTCGTCACCCCACGCCGAGCCGTCGGCCTTGACCTGGAAACCGACTTGCACCCCCCAATTGCTGGTCCAGTTGCACCGCATCTGCGGCAGGTTCTCGTTCACGCAGCGCAGGCCCGCCACGGTGCCGTGCACGCAAAGCTCTCCGTTCTTGGCCAGCATGCGTGCGGGGGTTCGGCGCACGGCCGGGGTCGAGAACCTCGTGTCCTCGCCGCCCGCCAACCAGGCGAAGCCCGTCATGCCGCCGTCGAGCCATCCCTCGGGGTCGATGATGATGCGGCGGCGTGCTGGCAGAACGCGCACAGTGGGCGGCGGGGGTGTCTCCGGCCTCAGCGTTGGGGACGGCGTCGTGGTGGGAGTCGGCGGCGCGACACGCGTGGGCGCGAGCGGCGGCAGTGGCTTCTGGCCGGGCGTCCGGAGAGCGTGCGCTCCTGAGGCCTCCGTCCGCTCCGGTTGCTTGGGCTGCGGCGTGCTCTCGGCGCGTGCGGATGGCGGGCTGTCGTCGGCGTGCCGGCGCGCCTGCGCCGCCGCCGACCGGGGGCGTGGCTTCGCCGCGGGCTGTACGCGGGCGGCGTACGGCGCGTACGGCGGGTCGGCCAGGGGCGCAGGCTGGTTGTCGGGCGGCCGGGGGGCCGGCGCGGCGGTCGGCCCGACGACGGCCCCGCCTGCTTCGGCTTCCAGGGTTTGGCCCGGCCGCAGGAGCGCGGGGCCAGCGAGCGCGCCGCCGCTGACCCGTACCTCGCCTTCCTGCAGGGCGATGCGGAACGCTTCTCGCTGGCTCGACCAACGGACGACGAAGCGCGTGCCCTTGACGTCGACGCGGAAAGGCCCGGCGAGCACCGCCCATCGCGCGCCTGTCCGGTGGACGATCGAGACCCGGGCCTCGCCCTGGTCCAGGAACAGCTCGGCCCCGGCGACGAAGCGGAGCGCTTTCACCCGCACCTGCGTGCCGGATGTCAGATCGATTCGGCTGCCGTCGGCAAACGCGATGGCACCGGTGCCGGTCGAGAGCAGCGCTCCGTCGGCCGTCGTGGTGCAGTTCTCCGCGCGATACGCCAGTGTTCGTCGGCCGGCCAGCCAGACTCCGGTCATGACGAGGGCCAGGCTGCAGCAGGCCAATACGCGCCAGCGCGGACGCCAGAAGACGCGCCGTCCGAGCCTACCCTCGATGGCCGACCACGACCGAGCATCGGGTGTCTCATCGCGCGCAGGCACGGCGGCCGCCGCCAACGCACCCAGGCGTTCGCAGACGGCGTTTGCCCTGTCGTTCACCTCACGCTCGTCCATCGGGATCTCCTCCCTGGCCGATGCCGTCCGCGTATTCCCGCAACGCGGGGCTGGCCCGCACCCGCGCGTTCACGCGGATCGCCAGACGCGCGAGCCGGCGCTTGGCTGTCGAAAGGCTCATGCCATGCACGGCAGCGACCTCGGCAAGCTCCATCTTCTCGACGAAGCGGGCGACGAAGAGCGAGCGATCTTCCGCCCCGAGAGCGGCGAGCATCTCGTAGAGCGAGCGGGCGGCTTCGCGTGCCTCGCCCAGACTTGTAGCAGCCGCGACCTGCGGCAAGACCTCGTTTGGTACCAGGCCCACGATGGCCCGAATGCGCCGGCGCCGGGCTTCGTTGCGCGCCACGCCCAGCGTGACGCTCATGACGAATCCGCGCAGGGCGTTGGGATCGCGCACCTCGCCCAGGCGTTTGAAGATGCGCAGGAAGGCCTCCTGGCAGACGTCCTGGTAGTCCGGTCCTGGACCAAGGAATCGGCGCACCAAGCGCTGCACGAAGGGCGAGTAGCGGGACCAGATCGCGAAGCAGGCGCGGCTGTCACCCGCACGCGCCGCGCATACGAGATCCGCATCCGGCGCAACCGGTGCAGGGGAACTTGGTAGGCTGGGTTCGGTCGGGGTCGCCATGGCCGAGTGGGGTACGGCGTGCTTCGCATACCGCGAACCATCGTGCGGGAGGATGTGGCCCCGCGAGGGGCCCCTAGCAATGGTCGGGGCTAGCAGCATCACATCGTACTCCATCTAGGGGAGTTGCCAGGGAGGTGGCGTGGGTCACAAGCTCGTCCGGATGTCGCGAAGCGCGGCAATCCAGCATGCCGGGTTCCCCAAGAAGACCGAATCGCGCAGGGGGATGACCTTCCTTCTCGTCTGACATCTGTGTTTGTGGTGGAACCCTTGCCGGCACGCCGGTGGGCACGCGGTCGCTGGTTCGCGGGCTGTGGATTTCGCCTAGGAATCGCATAGGAATCGAATCGCTTGGCGTTCTGGGCGCCTGCTCTCTGGGCGAGGGATGGCGTATCATCCTGGGTACGGGAAACCCCATGCGACTACGGCGATGGCTGTGCGTCTTCGGAGCCTTCTGGCTCGCGGTCGTCATGACCCGGCCATGCGCGGCGGCGAACATCTGCGATGAGACCGTGCCGAGCACCCACATACTCGACGGCTTTCCCGCCTACGCGCAATGCACGGCTTCGAGCGGCAGCGCGGTGTACTCGAACAACGGCATCGACACCGCCACGTCCTCGGGCGGCGCCGATTGGGTGCGCACCCAGGGCAGCGGCGGCTACCAGTGCACGGAATGGGCGCGTCGCTACCTTCGCTTCAAGTGGAACGTGGCCAGCACCCCCAACGGCAACGCCGGAACTTGGTGCGATGGCGCCATTCCCTCCGGGCTGGTCAAGACCACCGCTCCGGTGCATGGCGACGTAGTCGTCTTCGCCCCCGGCTCTTGCGGCGCCGACGCGACGACGGGCCATGTGGCAGTCGTCGACGTGGTGAACGCGAACGACAGCGTCACCTTCGTGGAACAGAACCGGGCCAACCGCCGCAGTTGCGCCATCAGCACCGCCGCGTGTTTCCTGCACGCCACGGCCAACGGCGGTACTTCGCTCGACGGGGGTACTCCCGACAGCGCGCTGCCGGACGCGTGGCCGGACACTCCTTCGGATGCAAGCCCGCGCGGCGATGCCTCCGCCGACCGCCGGACTTCGGTGTTCGGCACCGGCGGTGCGACTGGCACGGGCGGTGTCGTAGCCAGCGGCGGTCGAGTTGGGACAGACGGCGCCGCGGGGGCCGGCGGCCAGGCAGAGTCCGGGGGCAGCTCGGGGGCCGGTGGAGCGGTCGGCGGTGGGGGAGCCGTTGGGTCGGGCGGCGGGGGTGGCGAGGCTTCCACGACGACGGACGCGCCCGCTGGCGGCAGCGGCGGGACGAGCAGCGGTGGTACGAACGAATCGACCGCCTCGCCGAGCAGCGGCTGCGCGTGTCGCTTGGCGGCTCGAAACGTGGCCGACGATCGCGCGCCGGGGCGGACTCTCTTGCTCGTGCTCGCCCTGGCCTGGGGCTTGGCGGTGTCAAGCCAGCGGCGCCGCACGATCCGCGCGTCGCGAAACAAACCTCGGTTGGTATCGCCCGGCAGGGATCATGGACGGCGACCGCCAGAGAAGTGACACCTGCGGCGTGAAAAACCTGCGGCCAGGGATCGGCCGAATTTGGACAGGCCTTGGACGATTGTGACCATCGGACTGGGCGCGGGGCTCGTCTCTCCGCCGGTTTTTTCACGGGTGGGGATGGCACGCTGTCTGCATTGGATAAAACAGCCGTTGTTCCTCGGGCATGGGCCGAGGAATGGTCGAGCGAAAGGAGAGGAGTCGGATGCCCGCTGCGCAAACCATTCTCGTCGTGGACGATAGCCCGTTCGCGGCCAGGGCCCTGGTGCACGTGCTCGAGTCGCATCGACTCGTGGCACGGGCGGCCAGCACGATGGAAGATGCCATGAAGATCTGCGAGGAATCCCACCCCTGCCTGCTGGTCACGGACGTGCGCATGCCGAACATCGATGTTCTCGATCTGTGCCGTCGCTTCCGCGCGGCGGAAAGCGGGCAGGCCGTTGCCGTCTTGCTCTTCTCGGCGCACCCGGAGCATGAGATTCGCGACATCGTCAGCCTCTCCGGAGCGGATGCGTTCATGGAGAAACGCCATGGCGCGGCCGCGGTCGCGGCTCGCGTCCAGTCGATTTGCACGGCACTCGCGAAGCAGCAGTCCACCCAGCCTCAGGCGCGGGCTCCCGGCTAGCACCGCGGCTGGCAGGCTCGGCTTGCCGGGGAACACATACTCGGCCCACCTCGCGGGTCCAAGAGTGTGGAAGAACCGCGTGCTCCATTTCTGGCTCGCAGGTGGTAGATAGGAGCAGGCGAGTCGCTTGGATCCCGAGCCCGGGACGCGACTGGCCGGCTGGAGAGTCACCATCATGAAGATCGAACTGGTCTGGTCGGACAAGATGCTTTTCGAGGCCCAGGCGGGGGATCACCGCGTGCCCGTCGATGCCAGGCCGCCGATAGGCGCCAATCGCGGGATGATGCCCAAGGAGCTGCTCCTGTCTGCCCTGGGTAGCTGTACCGCCATGGACGTGGCCGCGCTTCTGCACAAGCACAAGCAGAACCTCGAACGGTTCAGAGTCGAGGTGGAGGCTCCCGTCTCGGAAGGAGGGCATCCGAAGCGCTTCACCCGCGCCGACGTCACCTTCGACGTGCGGGGCGAGGTGGACGCCGACGTGCTGCTCAAGAGCGTGAAGGCATCGCAGACCATGTACTGCGGCGTCACCGCCATGTTGAGCCGCGCCTTCCCCATCGCGTACAAGGTCGTTCTCAACGGCGCGCTGATCGGCAGCGGAGAAGCCAGTTTCGACACGACACGCGCATAGACGAGGCGGGATGGGCTCAGGCGGCTCGCCCGTGTCGGAACCCTCAACTAGCTTCGCGCTCGAACGTCACTTCGTCGAAGAGGGCGGCCGCCCGTTGCCAACCCTCGCCCCGGCAGCCGAAGCGGCCCACCACGCGCAGGCCCAGCGCGCGCGCCCGCCGCGCTACCACCACGGGCAGCTTGCCTTCGAGCGACGATGCGTCCAGGCGACCCTCGCCGGTCACCACGGCCTGGCAGCCGCGACAGGCAGCCGAGAAATCGAGCACGTCGAGCATGTGCTCGCCGCCATCGACGAGGCTGGCGCCCAGCGACAGCAGCTTGGCGCCGAGGCCGCCCGCCGCGCCGGTACGCGGCCCGTGCGGCAGCCCGAGACCTGCCAGCCGCTCGGCGAGCAGAGGTACGTCCTCGGGACGGGCCCCTTTTTGCGGCGCAAAGACGCGTGCCGCGTCGGGCAGGTCGGTGGTGACGTCGCAGAACACCGTGGTCGGCGGCAAGCGCAGCGCGGGCCAGTCGCGGCCGCCGTCTACCGTGGCGCTGCCGCCCAGGCCGACCCACAGGCGCGGCTCTCGCTGGAAGCGCTCGATCACTTCTCCCAATCCCCGGCTGGATGCAGTCACGGGATCCGGTCGGTCGAGACCGGCCAGACCGATGACCTGCGCGGACTCGATGGCCACGCCGCCGCCGCGAAGGCGCAGGATCGGCACGGGCCGCACGCGACCGAACGCGTCCGGCGCCGGCACCTCCTCGATCGCGCCGCCTTGCCCGTACTGCAAGCATTCGAGAAAGCCATCGCCGCCATCGCTGAGTGGCAACAGCCGATCGCCGGGAGCGGCCAGATGGCGGGCGGCCTGCAGCGGGCTTCTGGTTCCCTTGAAAGCCGTGGGCGCGACGAGGTTCATGGGGGCGGTGGAACGGATCTAGCAGATCGAGATGGCAATCGGCGAATCCGACAAGCGTCCCCGACTTGCTCCCCGGACCCGAAGCCCCTGCGTTGAAGTCTCAATCCCAGCCGCAGCTGCCGCCGGAGCAGTCGCAGGCCCCGGTCGCGCAGCTGTTGGTCCCGTGGTCGCCGCTGCCGCTCGACTGCCCGGAGCCCACGAAGGTGCGCGACAGAATGCGCCGCACAGGTTCGCGGGTTACCGGGTGTCGGACAAGCGGGGGCTCGCTCATCTTCTGCATGGTCTCGAAAACGCCTTTCGGCGTTCCGTCCTCGTTCAGGATTTCATACTCGTAGATCGGCATGGGGCTTTGGCTCCGTTTCTGGATTGGTCGACCACGGCTTAGAGCCAGAGTCTGGCGGATGGGTTCGCTGGTTTTCATGGCCCATACCGTCAACTCGGCCCCGGGGCCGACGTGGCAATGACGTCATCGATCGCCTGACGCCGAGCGCCTCGGTCGGGGATAGCCGTGCTCCGGGGAAAGCTGTAAGGTGTCGGCGTCGGCGAAAATGCTCAATCCTGCCGTGAACCTCAAGAACCGTCGGCTGGCGTGGCCGACCCTGCTGCTCGTTTTCTGCGCCGGCTGCTCGTCAGGCTTGGACAACCGCCGAGGCTCCTCCGCCGGAACGAGACAGGCGGCCAAGCGCGGGCGGGGCCAGGCCAGGTTCCGCAACCCGCAGATGGACGCCATCTACAAGGCGGCCAAGGCCTCTCCGCGAAGCTTCGATCCGGTCTACGCCTTTGCGAAGGTCGTCACCGATGCCTGCCTTGCCTCGCTCGTCGATGCGAGGTGCCAAGAGTGCGGGGAAGGAGCGTTGAGGTACAAACCGAGGTCGGAGATCGAGCCCGACTATTGGCCAATCATCGAGGAGGCGCTGTCGATGCTCGAGGATCTCGAGAAGGTTCTGGGGCTGACGCCGGAGCAGGTGGATCGGCTGATCGCCACGAAGGGAAGGCTGCTTTGGCTGGCCGGTCGCTCGGTGGAGGAGCAGCCCTTGATCGAGGAGTACGCGCAAGCCCACCCGAACGCCGTCGCGGTCATCCGGCGTCGGCTCGAGTTGCTGCGCGAGGCCCGCGACGTCGCGGAATCGGAAGCGCAGTGCACCCTCAGCCGAGCGAAGACCGAGTCGGCGCCCGCGGCGGCTCGCGTGGATCTGCTGACCGCTTGCGTGGCGCTGCATCCGCGCAACACGTATGGCAGGAGCGATCTGCTGGACTACCCGAAGTACTTGCCCGGTCTGACGACGGCCGAGGAATCTCTCTATCGTGCGAACCTCGTGCAGCGTTGTGAGGCGAAGGCCGGTGACGAGGAGGCGCACTGCGCAGAGGGCTGCGCTTGTCACGACAAGGACTCGGGCAAGCGGCCCACCGCGAGGTGCAGGCGGATCTGTGCTCGCTGCGGCAGCGAGACAGCTCAGCGGTTGCGTCTGTGCAAGAGAATCACCGAAGCTCCCTCCGCTGTCGCTCGCGCTCCCCGACCGAAGATCGCCCCAGCCCCTCTCCGTCCCCTTCCCCGCGCGAAGTTCGTTCCCGACGCAGCCCCTCCCCGACCGAAGCGTGTCGATACCGGCCGGGGACCCAAGCCGCTGGAGCTGTGAATGGAGCCGCATCCGGGCGGCGGGTGCGGGTCTGCGACAGCCAGGTCCTTCCTGGCAAAACGCCCTCCACGAAATCGTTGGCGTCGCCCCACGCCGGGAAAGGCCGATGGCTGCCCGGCCGGATTCCGTCTGGAATTCGCTGGGCCCCCGCGCGCATTCTCCGCTCTTTGTGACTCCCCCGCTGCGTGGGCGTTGATGTAGATTCAGCGTCATGAGCGACAAACAGATGCGAAATCGGAACATCCCGACGGCCGTTGCAGCGGCAGGCTGGCGCCGATGGCGCCGCAGTCTCCTCGCCCGAGGATCCTGGGTCGGGACCGTGGCCGCCGTGGCGCTGGTTCATGGGCCCGCCGGTCTGGCCGGACCGCTTGACGATGCCGTTGGCAAGGCGGCGGTGAGATTCGAGCCGGTGGCCACGCCCCCTCCGGCCCTCGAGGGCCGCTTGCAGGGGCCGGCGAGCTCCGTCCAGGTCGCCGCGACACCGCAGGGCACCCTCTATGCCGTCACGGACCAGGCTGGCAAGGCCCGTGTTTGGCTCCTGCGCGACAATGTGATCGTCGGGGATCTCGCCGTGCCTGCCTCTCGCGAGCACATGTACGCCGACTGGGCGGGAAGCTTTGCCTTTTCGCTTGGCGGACTGCCGGTCGTCGCCATCTCTTGGAGATTTGGGCAGGGCTTCTACGGAATCGAGGATTTCGGCTTCTGGGCCGTACAAGGCAGCGGCAGGTTTCTCGGCGGGCTCCCGGGAGGCACGCGGAGTCCCTGCGATGCCGGTGAAGTGCCGCCCAGCAAGGAGTGCGGTAGGTGCGGTTCCGTGAAGAACATCCCGATCGACGCAAGGCTGGCCGGGGTGGAGCCCGACCGTGCCCGGTTCGTGCAGCGAATAGCCGCCATCTGGTACCATCACTTCGCCGCCGCAGCGGAGATTTTCGAGCAGGACTACGTGCTGACGGCGAATGGACTCGTGCCCGACGGCTCGCCCCGCCGCACGCGCAACACCATGTCCCCGTCGCAAGCCAAGGAGCGCATCAAACCGCTGCTGCGCGACTACTTCAGGCTGGCGAAGAGCCGAAGCAGGCCGGAGATCGCGCCCGAGTTCCTGACCTGCTTCGAGCAGCTCGTCGATCTCTCGCCGGAGTTCGGTCAGGGACACTACAACGTGGGTTGCATGCACGCCCTGCTGGGCAACCGCAAGCAAGCGGTCGCTTCCATCACGAAGGCCATCGCCCTCGATCCGAAATATCGCAAAGTCGCTCGCCGGGATCCGGACGTGGGCAGCGTGCGTGACGACCCCGAGATCGTCCGTGTGCTCGGGGAGGCTGGCAAGTAGATCACTTCCGCACTCCCATCCGACGGCGCGTTGCGTGCCCATGCCGGATGCAGTTCTCGGCGTCCGGACATCTCTCCGGGCAAGAACCATCGGCCGGGAGGACCGAGATCGGACATGCAGAGCGCTGATGGGGCGGCGGATGTCGCCAGCATGGAGCCAATGCGGCCGGTCAGAGGCTATGCGAAGCACTCGGAGTGGGAAAGAACATCGCATGCAACGGCGGCAACGCCGGTCACCCGCACAACCACTGCACGTTCTTTGCCTCGTCTCGGGGACAGCCGCGAAAGAGGGCTATTCGGGCCTTCCTGACCAGGAAGGCTGGTCCGGCCGGAGTCACGGAGCCGGCAGCGGTCGCCAAGACCGATCCGGCCCAACGGGTTCCACGGAGTGCTCCGACTTTGGCGAATGACGTCAGTCCGGAATCTCCCACGCCGACGAGCGGGCGATCGCCATCGTCGGCCAGCGCCCGAACCGGGTCGGGCTGTCCGAAGACGGCCACGAGCAGCGGGCCGGGCAGGTGGGGCGAAGCCCTTGTCCGAAGCCATGGGTGGGTTGCAGTGGGCATGCTCAGCGCAGGCGCAGAGTCACCTGGTTCGAGTGCACGATGCCCCGCCAGACGGAGCCGAGCTTGCGCATCTGCCGGGTGCTCTCGTCGAAGCATTGGGCGCGCTCGCTGTGCCAGGTGACTTTGGCCTGGTAGTCGCCTGCGGGCAATTCCTCGAAGTTGAATGGCCCCCACTGGCCGGCAAACCCGTCGCGCAGCTTCTGGAAGCGCACCGAGCCGAGCACCAGTTTCGTGCCGGGCAGGAGCGTCAGGAACAGCCGGCAGTAGGGCGTGGTGTCGCACTTCCTGATCATGCGGGAGTCGTAGGGCTTCTGTGGGCTGCCGGTCGCCGAGACGAGCGCGAGCGTGCTCATCTGCAGATTGGCGTTGTGGAGCAGCACCTGCCTCGACGACGAACGGTTGACGAGCACGGCCTCGAGCTTGGAACGGCGGGCGTACAGGCGGATCTCGAAGGGGTTGCCGGTTCTGCTGCCCGTGGTCGCCTCGATCGAGAAGCCCGGCGGCCCCGAAGTCCCGCAGCCCAAGCCACACAGAACCGCCATGCCGAGCGCGGCCTTGCGAAGCATGCACGTCATCCAACCGCGCATCGTGGGCATCTTCACACGGAACGCAAGACCAAGGCAATGCAGACGGTCAGGCGGTGGAGCGGTGGATTTCTGGAACCTCCTGCGCGCCCCTTGGCCGCGCCTCACTGCCGGGGCCCTATCAGCGGCCGAGCTCTTCATCGATCCAGTCCTTTAGACTAGGAAGGTCCAGATCGTCGCTGTATCTACGGCCGTTGACGAAAATGGCGGGTGTGCGGTGAATCTCCAGGCCAATTCCTTCGGTCCTGTCCCGGTACACGCGTCCCCGTACCTCATCTGTCCCGACGTCGGCGTACCAGCGCGGGAAGTCGAGGCCAATCTCCCTGGCGATGCCCTCCAGCACGGCTGGACACAGGCGGTCCGAGCTTTCCCAGACCTTCTCGTGGAATTGCCAGAACTTGCCCTGCTTCTGCGCCGCGGTCGCGCCCAGGGCCGCGTTGAGGGCGTTGATGTGCTGGCGGAAAGGGAAGTGCTTGAAATACAGGGCGACGTCCTCGGAGTAGTCGGCCAGAAGCCGGTGCATCAGCGTCTGCGTCTCCTTGCAGTGGTCGCACTGATAGTCGGCGAACTCCACGATCTTCACACGTCCGGCTGGGCTGCCCAGGTGAGGTGCCTGTGACACGTCGATGGACGGAACCCGAGGCGCGCGGAAACGCCGCTTGACCTTCTCGCCGATTTCGGACTCCGAGAATCCCGCATCGGCCAGACGCGCGACGTAGCGGACCGCATAGAGCGAAGCCCGGCAGGAGCTGTCGTGCTCGATCGAGTGGAGCAGGCTGTGGCCCTTGCCGCACGCCGAGGCTTCGCTGTTGACCACCTGGTCGTAGACCTTGCGCTTGAACGCATCCAGCTTGCCGAGGTCGAAGGGCGCGGGAAGGGAATCGCTACCTGTCGGAGGTTTGCCGACCTCGCTCGTGATCGTGGCCGGGCTCGCCGCCGGAGCGGGCCTGGCCGACTTCGGCCGGGTCTGCGATGCTCGCTTCGAGCAGGCGCCCGCAACCACCAGTACGGCGATGAGCAGGACGCCTCGCAAGAGCCCGCGCGATCTTCGATGCTTCATCTTCTCGGTCTTTCCTCGGATTCGACAGAACGACCATAGCCGAGGACCGCCTGGAGGTGCCAGGGGCTTCGGGACCGGT
>JAFGPX010000276.1 GCA_016935975.1 Deltaproteobacteria bacterium | reverse complement strand
TCGGGATGATCGCTATTGTAGAAGCTTCGGAATTCCTCCGCGCTTCGACAGCGGACTCGGAGAATGTTCAAAGTCGCCCTCTCTCGCAGACAAACGGCGCTGTGGCTTGCCGTCTTGGGATGTATTAGCTTCGTCCACCCTTCCACCCATGTCAATCCATGTCAATCCGTGTATACATCGACGGCGAGATTTGCGAACCAGAAAAGGCGATGATCTCGGTTTTCGACCGGGGCTTCCTGTTCGGGGACAGCGTGTACGAAACCGTCGCGCGGCTTGCCGGCCGTTTCTTGTTTCTCGGCGAGCACCTGGACAGGCTGCAGCGCTCCGCCCGCCGCATCTACATCGAGCCACCCGCAAGAGCGCGGATCGAGCAAGCGATGCGGGAAACCGCCGCCGCCAGCGGGGAGAAGGATGCTCGCGTTCGGGTCGTGATCACGCGCGGAGCGGCCGGCATCGACATCGATCCCGGTAGCGCGCGAACCCCGCGGCTGGTCGTCTTCGTCCAGCCCTTGGGGGCACCCAGCCCCGAGATGCTCGACGCGGGCGTGGCCGTCGCAGTCGTGCGGCAATCCCGCTGTGCGCCGGGCGGCGTGGATCCCATGGTCAAGTCAGGCAACTACCTGAGCAGCGTGCTGGCCATGGCCGAGGCGCGGCGTCGCTCGCCCGGCGTCAACGAGGCCATCCTCTGTGCCGGGACGGGCAGCATCGCGGAGGGCGCCACGAGCAACGTCTTTCTGGTGAGCGGCGGCGTGCTGTGCACGCCCGCCGTAGAGGTCGGCATCCTCGACGGCGTCACGCGCGCCAAGGTCCTGGCGCTGGCTCGGGAGAACGGCATCCCGACGCGCGAGCCCGGGTTCGTGGACGCCGGCGAGCTGCGCGGGGCAGATGAGGTCTTTCTTACGAGCGCGGTTCGTGGAATCCTGCCGGTCACGGTGGTGGATTCGATGCGTATCGGCAGCGGCCGGCCTGGTCCGGTCACGCGGCAGCTTCTTGCCGGGTATCAACGTTTGGTGAGCGAGGCGCGATGAACATCACGGCGCATGCACAGAGGCTCTTCATCTTCCTGGGGCTCATTCTGGTGGCCATCGCCGCTATTCAGTTGCTCATGCGTCCGCGGCGCCAAGCCAAGCCGGCGGGTTGGTTCGACGCAACAACCGTGCGCGCCATTTTCTTTATCGCGGTGGGACTCGTGGTCGTGTTGGCCGGGGTGGGAGTCATTCCCCTGCCCGGCGGCCGGTGAAGGCATTGAATCGCCACCGCACTTCCGCTAGAAACACCGCCACCCCGGGCCAAGTGTCATGGCGCGGTTCCGGTGGCGGAACGCAATACGCGGGATCGGATAGATGATCGACAGATACACTCGGCCGTCACTGGCGAAGATTTGGTCCGATGGCCGCCGCTATGAGACCTGGCTCAAGGTCGAGTTGGCGGCCTGCGAGGCCATGGAAGCCGGCGGCCAGGTTCCGGCCGGAACCGCGGCCGAGGTGCGGGCCAAGGCAGCCGGCCAGCTCGATGCGAAGCGGATTCTCGAAATCGAGGAGCGCACGCGGCACGACGTCATCGCCTTTCTGACCCACGTGCAGGATCTGGCCGGGCCGGCGGCGCGTTGGCTGCATCTCGGGATGACTTCGTCGGACATTCTCGACGCATCCTTCGCCCTTCTCATGCGCGAGGCGGCCGACGAGATCATCGCGGGCGTCGACCGACTGCGGGCGGTGCTCGCGGCCAAGGCCAAGGCTCATCGCGACACGCTGATGATTGGGCGCTCGCACGGCATCCACGCCGAGCCCATCGTGGCCGGCCTGGTGTTCGCTGGGTTCTTCGGCGAAGTCGGCCGCGCGCGCCGAGCGCTGCTCACGGCCCGTGACGAGATCTCGGTCGGCAAGATCGCGGGCGCGGTCGGCACCTACGCCAATCTCAGCCCCGATCTCGAGGCTCGGGCGTTGGCCGCCCTGGGCCTGCGGCCCGAGGTGGTGCCGACCCAGGTCGTGGCGCGCGACCGGCATGCCGGCTACTTCCTGGCGCTGGCCCGGCTGGGTACCGCGATCGAGCGCATCGCCCTGACCGTCCGCCACTGGCAGCGCACCGAGGTGGGCGAGGCGCAGGAGGCCTTCGGCAAGGGGCAGAAGGGCTCGTCCGCCATGCCCCACAAGAAGAACCCGATTCTCTCGGAGAATCTGTGCGGGTTGGCCAGGCTTCTGCGCGCCTATGCGAGCGCCTCCCTGGAAGACGTGGCCCTGTGGCACGAGCGGGACATCTCCCATTCCTCGGTGGAGAGGATCATCGGTCCCGACGCGACCGGTATCGCCGATTTCATGGTCCAGCGCGCGGCCGGTCTGGTCGAGGGTCTGGTGGTGTATCCCGAGCGCATGGCGAAGAACTTGGACCACACCGGCGGGCTCTACTTCAGCGAGGGCGTGATGCTGGCGCTGGTGCGCACCGGGATGGCCCGCCAGACGGCCTACGAGATGGTGCAGAAGCATGCCTTGGCGGCCGCGGCCGAGGTGGGCACCGGCGCGCCGCCCAGCTTTCGCGCGCGCCTCCAGGCCGATCCCGAGATCGCGGGGCGCCTGAGCGCCGGCGCTCTGGATCAGGCCTTCGATCTGCGACACCACCTGCGCTGGAGCGGTTCGATTATCGACCGCGCTCTGGACGAGCGAGCCACGTGACCACGAGGGAGCTGCAACAACATGGTCTCAGACGAACTCATCAAAGCCCAGCTTTCCAGGACTCTCGAAACCACCGACTTCCCGGCCCTGGGCGCCAAGTACTCGGGCAAGGTCCGGGACTGCTACGTCAAGGACAATCGCCGGGCCATCGTGGTCACCGACCGCATCAGCGCCTTCGACGTGATCCTCGGCACCATCCCCTTCAAGGGCCAAGTCCTCAATCAGATCGCGGCGTACTGGTTCGATGTCAGCAAGCACCTCGCTTCGAACCACGTCATCGCGGTGCCCGATCCCACGGTGACCGTCGCGGCCGAGTGCGAGATCATCCCCGTCGAGTTCGTCATGCGCGCCTACGTGACCGGCGTGACCACGACGTCCATCTGGTACCACTACGCGCACGGCGCGCGCCGTTTCTGCGGGCACGACCTGCCGGATGGCATGCGCAAGAACCAGAAGCTAGAGCGCCCGATCCTCACGCCGTCGACCAAGGCGGCCAAGGGCGGCCATGACGAGTCGGTGTCGCGCGACGAAGTGCTGGCCTCGGGCGCGCTCGGCGCCGCGGAGTTCGACCGCGCGGCCGAGATGTGCGCGCGTGTGTTCGCTTTCGGCCAAAGCCTGGCGGCGCAGCGCGGACTGATTCTGGTCGACACGAAGTACGAGATGGGGCGCCGCCGCGACGGCAGCCTGTGCTTCGTCGACGAGATCCACACGCCGGACAGCTCGCGCTACTGGTATGCCGACGACTACCAGGCTCGCTTCGACCGCGGCGAGGAGCCGCGCGGACTGGACAAGGAGTACGTGCGCCACGCCCTGGCCGCCGCCGGCTATCTGGGCGACGGCCCGCCGCCGCCGCTGTCGGACGACATCCGCTGCGAAGCCGCGCGTCGCTACATCGCCCTGTACGAGCTGGTCACCGGCCGCGAATTCGTTCCCGACTTCGAGGAGCCGGTGGCGAGGATACGCAGGAATCTCAAGTTCTAGGATGCGACCGTAGGGGCGCAATTCATTGCTCCCTTGTCGTTCGGCGGGCGCGATGAATCGCGCCCCTACCCATGGCGCGAGCGGCACGGTATGGTCCTCCATCGTGCACGCCGTGCCCCGCATCCGCTTCCGCCGCCTGCGTCCCGCCGCGGTCTTGCCACGCTACATGAGCGAGGGCGCTGCGGGCATGGATCTGGCCTCGGCCGCGGACTCGCCCATCACCCTCGGGCCCGGCGAACGGCTGGGGGTGCCGACGGGCTGGTCGATGGAACTGCCGCCAGGCTTCGAGGCGCAGGTGCGGCCGCGCTCGGGGCTGTCGCTCCGCCATGGCGTGACCGTGGTGAACGCGCCCGGCACCATCGACAGCGACTACCGTGGGGAGATCACGGTTTTGCTCGTGAACCTGGGGCAACAGCCGTACACCATCGCGCCGGGCGAGCGCGTGGCCCAGATGGTGATTGCGCCGGTGGCGCGCGCCTTGCTCGAGGAGGCGGCCGAGCTATCTGCCACGGAGCGCGGGGCGGGGGGCTTCGGCCACACGGGATGATTGATCGCATGGCCGGCCATGTGACACAGTCCGCGCATGCAAGCGACGCAGGATATCGCCCATGATCTATAGCGGCAACCCGGGAGCGCCCGCGGAATCGCTCGCCCTGCGCCGCGACCTCGTCGTCGAGGCGCTCAAGTACATCAAGAAGTTCGCGGGCACGCGCGCGGTCATCAAATACGGCGGCGCCGCCATGGTGCAGCCGGATCTCAAGCGCAGCTTCGCCCAGGACGTGGTCCTGCTGCAGGCGGCGGGTCTGCGGCCGCTCATCGTCCACGGCGGCGGTCCCGAGATCTCCCGCACGCTGGAACGCCTGGGTCAGAAGAGCGAGTTCGTCGACGGCCAGCGCGTGACGGGCAGCGCCGAGATGGGCGTGGTCGAGATGGTGCTGACCGGCAAGGTGAACACGGATCTCGTCGGCCTCATCAACACGCTGGGCGGCTCGGCCATGGGCATGTCGGGCAAGGACGCGCACCTCATCCGGGCGCGCAAGCAGGCGCCACGGCCCGGCAAGCCCGACCTGGGACTGGTCGGGGAGGTCGAGTCGATCAACGACGAGGTGCTGTCCATGCTGCTCGACAAGCAGTACATCCCCGTCATTTCGCCCATCGGCCTGGGCAGCGACGGCACCAGCTACAACATCAACGCCGACCACGTGGCCGCCGAGATCGCCGTGGCGGCCCAGGCGAAGAAGCTCATCTTTCTCACGGACGTGCCCGGCGTGCTCGACGAAACCGGCCAGCTACTGAGTCAACTGACGACCGCCGACCTGCACGGCCGGCTGCAGGATGGCAAAGCCGTGAAGGGCGGGATGGCCGTGAAGTCGAAGGCCGTGCTGCGCGCGCTCGAAGGCGGCGTCGAGGCCGTGCACGTCGTGG
>JAFGPX010000275.1 GCA_016935975.1 Deltaproteobacteria bacterium | reverse complement strand
GGTTCTTGGCAAGGCCAAAGCGGAGCCGTTTAGCGTGTGAACGAAGCGGGCCTTCTCCATGCCGTCCTTGAAGCGAATCTTGGCGCGCCGGGCTTGGAAATCGCCGAAGTTGGAGCACGAGCTGACCTCTAGCCATTCACCGCAGCCGGGAGCCCATAGCTCGAGGTCGAACTTCACCATGGCCGTGAACGACAGGTCGCCGGTGCACATCTCGACCACGCGATAGGGAAGCTCCAGGGCCTTGAGCACGGCCTCGGCGTCGGCGAGCAGGCCCCGAAGCTCGTCCATGGAGGTTTCCGGCCGCACGAACTTGACCAGCTCGACCTTGTCGAACTGGTGCCCGCGCTTGATGCCGCGCGTGTCGCGGCCGGCGGCCATCTGCTCGCGGCGGAAGCAAGGGGAAAAGGCCACGTGCTTGATGGGCAACGCCGCGCCGTCGAGGATCTCCTCGCGGTAGAGATTCGTGACCGGCACCTCGGCGGTGGGGATGAACCAGAAGTCCTCGCTGATGTCGCGATAGAGGTTTTCGCCGAACTTGGGCAGGTTGCCGGTGCCGACTAGACAGTCGCGGCGCACCATCACCGGCGGCAAGACTTCGGTGTAGCCGTGCTGGCTGGTGTGCGTGTCCAGCATGAAGGAGATGAGCGCGCGTTGCAGGCGCGCGCCCCAGCCACGAAGCACGTAGAAGCGGCTGCCCGAGATCTTCACGCCGCGCTCGAAATCGATGATCCCCCAGCGCGGGCCGAGATCCCAGTGGGCCGCGGGCGCGAACCCGAGATCGCGCCGGCGGCCTTCCTCGCGCACGATGCGGTTTTCGCTTTCGTCCTTGCCGACCGGCACCGAGGGATGGGGCAGGTTGGGTAGCTCCAGGAGCCGCTCGTCGAGAGCGGCTTGCTGCGCCGCCAGATCCTTGAGGAGCCGCTCGTTCTTCTCCTTGAGCGCGGCGCCTCTGGCCTTGATCGCGTCGCGCGTCTCGGGCGAGGGCGACCGGGCGATCTCCTTGGACAGGCGGTTCTGCTCGGCCTGAATGGCCTGCGAATCGTTCTTGAGCTTGCGCACTTCTTCGTCGAGAACGAGGACGGCATCGAGGTCGAGAGCGGCACCGAGCTTGGCCAGAGCCGCCCGGACCTCGTCGGGCTTGTCGCGGAGCAGTCGGATATCGAGCATGGAAAGGCCCGAGTGTACGACGAGTGCCCGGTATCCGGTAGGGGCGCGATTCTGCGCGCCCTGGGCTCTCCTATGGCACGAACAGGATGCGGCAACCCAACGGGCACTTGTCGGGCAAGCCGTTCTCGCCGCCGTCGTCGCACATCTCGTCGCCGTTGATGATGCCGTCGCCGCAGAACTCGCCCAGGGTGCAATTGACGCTGCAGCCGCCGTAGCTGGTGTCGCCGTTGTGCTCGCCGTCGTCGCATTCCTCGCCGATGGCCAGAATGCCGTCGCCGCACACCGCCCGGCAGTCGCTGGGCGCGGCGTTGAAGCCGCTCAAGGTCAGCTTGTAGGACGAGCCCTCGGTCTGGCGCTCGGCCTGGAAGACCGCGGCTTCGTAGACGTTGCCGGGGCTCATGCCGTACTTGGAGGCGGACGCGCCGTCGATGGTGACCGAGCCGGCCACCGGCGTGTGGATACCGCCGAGGTCGACCGCCAGCTTCTTGTTGATGAAGACCCACACGTCGTCGTCGCCCACGAACTCGAGGGTGTACGACTTGCCCTGCTCGTACTTGAACCAGTAGCGGACCTCGGAGGTGAAGCTGAAGTTGTGGAGCCGGTTGCTGCCCGCGTCGTCGACGTCGAACGGCCAGGTTGCCTGGGGATCGTAGTACGGCGGGATCTTGGCAGCCTGGCGTTCCGACGCCGGCGTGAAGTCGTCGTCGTCGACCGGGAAGAAAGTCGGATTGCCGTCCATGACGTCGACGATTGCCTTGGCGACGTAGCTGCCGTTCGAGACCTTGCAGCTTCCCTCCAGGATGGTCTTGCCCTCCGCCACCGCCTTGTCGCAGTCGGTGGAGCCGTACTTGAAGGTGCAAGGGATGGGATTGCCGTCGGCGTCCGTTAGCTCGTTGCCGACGTTGCCGCAGTAGTAGAGGTTCTCGGTAATGTAGTATTGCTCGCCGTTCTCGCCGGAGCGGTTCACGTAGGCGTCGCTGCCGTTGTTCCACAGCGCCAGCTTGCTGGGCGTGGCGTGGTTGACGCCGGCGGCGTCGCGGTACCACTTCTTGAACGTGTCCGCGCTCTCGACGTGGATGGGGCCGCCCGTGATGCCCGTGTAGACCGGCTTGCCTTCGTTGTCCAGCTCGGGCTTGACCATGCCGGTGGACGCGGTCGTCGAGCCCGTCACCCCGGCCTCGAAGTCGGACGGGCTGTGGTAGCGGAAGTCGCGGTAGACCACCGGCACCATCATCTTCTCGTCCAGGGTGGGCTGGGTGCAGTTGAAGCCCTGCTCGATCCTGCAGTCCGAGGAGCAGCCGTCGCCGTCCGTCTTGTTGCCGTCGTCGCACTCCTCGTTGATGACGATACCGTCCCCGCACTGCGAGGTGCAGGCGCTCGAGCCCTGGCAAGACGGCTCGTTCTGACAATCCGAGGAGCAGCCGTCGAAGGGCATACTGTTGCCGTCGTCGCAGCCCTCGGCGCCTTCTTTGATCGTGTCGCCGCAGGTGGTGGGCGTGCACAGGCTCGGGCTGCCGTCGCACTTGTAGCCGATCTCGACCTTGCAGCCGTCCGAGCAGCCGTCGCCATTTTGCAGGTTGCCGTCGTCGCACTGCTCGGGGAAGACCGGCAGGCTGTCGCCGCAGCGCGCAATCGGGCGGCACGGCTCACCTGGCGTGACGCACGACCAGCCGGGCTCGACGCTCAGGCAGTTGTGGGCGCAGCCGTCGTCCGAAAGCGTGTTGCCGTCGTCACAGGCCTCGTCCGAGGTCAGCTCGCCATTGCCGCAGTTCGGTCCGGGAGGCGCATCGGAGCCCATTCGAGTGCTGGTGGTCCGGCCGTCCATTTTGATGGTCTGCAGGGCGTCCAAGTTGATGTAGGCGGGCGCATCCCCGGTGGTGCCTCCCGAGCCGGAGGGTTGGTCGGAAATGATGCTGGCCGACGAGCAGCCAAGCCCCACGATGGGCACCAGCAACGCAACAAGCCTTAGGGGATGTGGAAAGCACATGGAAAGCCTCCGATCAGCCTAAATCTACTCGATAAGGACACGCCAGGCGGCCGGATTGGGCACGGCACCGTGCTCGCCGCCACGTAGCAATGGCCGGGAGAACCCAGGCAGAGATCCGGTGGCTAGCGCGAGAGCCCGGTCTTGTTGCTGAGCTGCGAGGGGCAGCTCACCTGCTTGTGCACAAGACTGGGATTGTCGGCGCAGCTGTACCAGTTGGTGAACCAGTCGCACCCGGCCTTGAGGGCCGGGTTGAGGTTGCCGAAGACGGACTGACACTTGCCCTTCATGCACGTGCAGTCGCCACCGCACGTGCTGAGCAGGCCGCCGTAGGTCACGCCAAGTTCGACGTTGCCCCACTGCGCGGTGCAGCCCGCGGTCATCGCTCCCACGCCGCCGCCGGGGACGAGCAGGTCGAACTGATTCTGCTCGATACCCCCGATGTTGATGACCTGCACCACCATCTGCTGGCCCTTGATTTTGGCAGCGCCATCGCTTGGCCCGGAGTGCCCGCTGCCCGTGAACTGGATCATGAAGCAAGTACCGCAGGCCGCGCCGTTGAAGGCCACGAAGCCGTACGACATGTTGGTGCTCGAGTCGTACCAGGGCGAGAAGTCGTAGCACTCGAAGGCGGTGCCGCCGCCTTCGCAGCCGTTCCTGGCGTCCGCCCCGGTGCGGGTCGTGCCGTCCTTCTGACAGCTAGGCACCGGGGGATTCGAGTTGGCGGTCCACCCGCAGGAAGGCTTGCAGCAATCCCAGTAGCGGCTGGCCCAGCCATTCGTGCCCGTGATCTGCGGGTTGGTGGTGCCGGGACCGGAAACGCCGCCGCCGCCCGAACCGCCCTTGGCCGAGCTGCCGCCTGCGCCGACCGTGCCGCCCGCGCCGCCGCGAGATGAAGCGCCGCCCGCGCCGCCCGCGCCGCCGTTGCTGCCGCCCGTGCAGCGGCCGCAGGTGCGGTTGCAGTAGTTGGCGAACCATTCCTGGGAGCACACGCCGTAGGACTTCCACTCCTCGCAGGTTGGCGTCTGGCCGGGTGGGGGAATATCGGTGCACTCGCCGGCCGTGGTGGGCATGGTCGTGGCGCCGCCCGCGCCGCCCCTGCCCGTGGCCCCGCCGGTCCGCATGACGCCGCCCGCGCCGCCGGCACCGCCTTTGGGCGTGTCACCGCCGGTCGCAAGGCTGCCACCCGCGCCGGCCGTGCCGCTGGCACCGCCCCTGGCCGCGACGCCACCGGCCCCGCCTTGGTCGCCGCCCGCACCAGCCGAGCTGCTGTCGCCGCCCTGGGCCGTGTTGCCGCCGGCGCCGCTCTGGGCCGTGGAGCCGCTTTCTCCGGCCTGGCCGCCGCCCGCGCCGCCCTGGCCATCCGACGGGGTCGTGGTCCCGCCCGAGGCGGCTCCACCCGAGGACGCCAAGGTGGTGGTTGTGCCGCCAGTCGAGCCGCCGGTGGGCGATCGTGTTTCGATAAGATTGCCGCAGGACGTAGTAGAGGCGACGAAGCCTGCCGCAGCCAACGCTGTCATGGTAGCTACAACACCGAACCGCATGGTGTACTCCTGAGTCCGCAAATGGTGACGTGGTCCGTGGCGGATGTCTACGGATGTCCAGTTGTAAGGACACCCTTTCGCCAACGTATGGGTAGCCGCGCGGGCAGATTCGGTCTTGTTTCGCGCCTGCGAGGTGCCGTGCCTACGAGAGCTGGGGGATCCTCGAAGGCCGCCGCGACGATGCTATCGTCTAGGTGCGCCAGCCACGTACATCAAACGGGCCTTCTGTCCGTTCCCGCCCGCGTCAAGCCGGCTTGGCGCGTGGAACTTGGCAGAATCCTCTGGTTTCCACGTGCGTCATGTCTCGCGCCGGGGACATGCGTTCTCTCCTTGTTGACGCGAACCCCGAGCGTGGTATGGCTGCCGTCCCCCTTGCTGGAGAGAAGCTGCCATGAGCGCCAGTTCCTACCGATTCGAGACCCTGGCTCTGCACGCGGGGCAGACCCCCGATGCAACCCTGTCGCGCGGCGTGCCTGTGTACCGCACGACTTCCTATCTTTTCAAGAACACCGAGCACGCGGCCAACCTCTTCGCGCTCAAGGAGCTGGGCAACATCTATACGCGCCTCATGAACCCGACCACCGACATCCTCGAGAAGCGGGTGACGCAACTCGAAGGTGGCGCGGCCTCGGTGGCGCTGGCGTCCGGCACCGCGGCCATCTTCAATGCCATCATCGCCCTGGCCCGGGCCGGGGACGAGATCGTTTCGGCCAACAACCTGTACGGCGGTACCTACACCCAATTCGACGCCATCTTGCCCCAACTCGGCATCAAGACGAACTTCGTCGACGCCAGGGATCCGAAGGACGTCGAGAAGGCTATCACGGCCAAGACGCGCGCCGTGTTCGTCGAGACCATCGGCAACCCGGCGCTCGATTTCACCGACATCCGCGCCATCGCGGACGTGGCGCACCGGCACGGCCTGCCTCTCATCGTCGATGGCACCTTCACCACGCCCTACCTGCTGCGCACCATCGAGCACGGCGCGGACATCGTGGTCAACTCGCTGACCAAGTGGCTGGGCGGCCACGGCGCGGCCATCGGCGGCATCGTCACCGACTCGGGCAAGTTCCAGTGGAAGGGCAACCCGCGCTTCCCGCTATTCAACGAGCCGGACAACAACTACCACGGCCTGCGCTGGGCGCACGACCTGCCCGAGGCGCTCGCGCCCATCGCGTTCGCCTTGCGCGTGCGCACCGTGCCCCTGCGCAATTTGGGGGCGGCCATCGCACCCGACAACTCGTTCCTGTTCCTGCAGGGGATCGAAACCCTGCCGGTGCGCATGGCCCGCCACAGCGAAAACGCGCTGCGAGTGGCCTTGCACCTGAAGAAGCACGCCAAGGTCGCGTGGGCGCGCTACCCGGGCCTGCCCGAGGATCCGGCCCACGCGGTTGCCGGCCGGTACCTGAAGCAAGGCTTCGGCGGCATGGTCGTGTTCGGCGTCAGGGGCGGCTACCCGGCGGCCGTCAAGGTCATCGACAACATCAAGCTCTTCTCCCACCTGGCCAACGTCGGCGACGCCAAGAGCCTCATTCTGCATCCCGCCAGCACTTCGCACGCGCAGCTCTCCGAGCGGCAGCAGCGCGAAGGCGGTCTGACGCCGGATCTCATCCGTCTCTCTGTTGGTCTCGAGCATCCCGATGATCTGACCGAGGCGCTGGACGCGGCGCTGGCGCTGACGTAGCCGGCGGCAGGCAGACCGCCGCAGGCCGCGTGAGCGCGCCCGAACGCATTTCGATCGAAAAGCCGGCGCACGAGCACGGGTAGGCGCGCAACGAAGAAGGCAATGGCGGCCAGCAGCACCAAGGAAAGGGACCCGTCGGCTTTGCGCCTCGCCTCTTTGGGCGATGGAGGGCGAGCCGGCGTCTCGCCCGTCCTTCTGTCTTCTGCGCGCTGCATTCGGGCTTGCCCGTCGTCGAAGCCCGTATCGCGAAGCCAGTGCGCCGCGGTCGTCGAGCCGGCTGCCGCGCCCGAGGTGGCGCAGCCTCTGCCGCGGGCGGGAAAACCGCGCCAAGTCCGGCGACATCCGGCCCAGGCGCCGAGGTACACTGCCGCCGTGGCCGCACCAGAACCCAGCGGGTCTTCGCCGTCGAGCTCCGGCAAGACGCAGCCGGCGCAACGGCTGGCGCAATGGCTTGCCGGTCTCTCGGACACTCGACTGACTTTGCTCGTGGCGGCGCTGCTGTTCGCCCTGGCGGGATGGCCGCTCTTGCTCGTCGATCTGCCGCCCTTCCAGGACTTGCCCAACCACGTGGCCACGGCGCACATCATCGCGCATCCCGAGCTCTATCCCGAGTACGCCTTCAATGGCTTTCTCAAGTCGAACTCGCTGCTCACGCTCTGGTTCGCCTTGGTCGGCAGTCACGGCCTTTGCGGAGCGGCGCGGGCGTTTGTCGCCATCGTTCTGGCCACGACCGCCTTGGCTCTGCCGCTCTTCGTGCTGCGTTTTGCCGGGCGGCACTGCCTGCCAATCGCGATGCTCTTCGTCTGGCCCCTGGTGCACGGCTTCTTCGTGTCGATGGGCATGCTGAACTTCGCCTTGGCCTTCGCCCTGTCGCTGCTTCTGTTGACGGTGCTCGATCGGCAGCGGGAGCGCCCGACGTGGTTGCGTGGCCTCGGCATCGCGGTCATGGCAGGCCTGGTCTGGTACGCGCACCCGTTTCCGCTTGCCGTCGTGGCGCTGCTGGTCGCCCTGCACGCCATCACCCGCTCCACCTGGCGGGAACGCGGCGCGGCCGGCTTCGCCCTGCTGTTGCCTCTCGTGCCGGCCGGGCTCCTCTCGCTCTTGGCCGCCCAACAGCACCTGGTCAAGACCGAGCGGGGCGCGGCCCGGGCCGCGGCCGCACTCTCCTATCTCAACCCTTGGGAAACGGTCGGCCATCTGTGGCTCAATGCCTCCGGCGCCCTCACGCGCTGGGGAAGCGTGACCCTTGTCCCACTGCTTCTGCTGCCGTACTTCGCTTGGCGGCAGCGACGGTCGCAACGCCCGTTCTTCTCGCTGCCGGCCATGGCGGTTCTGGCTGCCGCCTACGTCGGCTTGCCCGAGACGCTGAGCAACTGGTCGTACCTCAACTGCCGGCTGGTTCCGTTCCTGTGGGCGGGACTTGCCCTGCGAGCTCCCAGCTCGCTGCCGCGGTCGGCGGCGGTCCTCCTGGCGGCATGCGCGCTGTCGTTCTCGGCGGTCCTGGGGGTCGACTATGTGCGGCTCGACCGCGACCGAGCCCTGTTCACGGCTGGGTTGGACGTCGTGCCCGCGCGGGCCACCTTGCTGCCGCTGTTGTTCGAGAAGCGCAGGACCGGCGACTTCGTGGCCAGCTTGACCCACGCCTGGGGTTACTACACGGCGGCGAAAGACACGTCTGCCCCGCTGGTCTTCGCCGTGGAGCGGTCGTATCCCATCACCTACCGCGAGTTCCCGCCACCGGCTCTCATCCCACCCGCTCTCGATCGCTTCGCCGAGCTGCATGGAACCCCGGCGCGAACGTGCAAGCTGCTCCGTCGCCCCGCCGCCGACGCGGCGTGTACGGCGCTCTGGCGCGGGCTCTGGAACGACTTCTGGCAGCAGGCCGAGCCGCGCTTCGGTCACTTGCTGGCCTGGGCCATGCCCCCAGAAGCACGGGCCACAATTCCGCCAACCTATCACCGCGTCTTGGCGGCAGGGGAGCTCGAGATCTACGCGCGCAAGGCTCCGGCGACGGGGGCCTTGCCAACGCACATCGAGGAAGCCCCGTGACCTCGATTCCGGCCCACCGCTAGGCGTCCGCGTCAATGCACAGGACACCCTGCATTCTCGGCTTGACCGGCCCCGGACGCTACGCTAGTCAGGTCACCACGGCCTCATGCGCCCTCTACGCGTCGGCATCGTAGCCGAGAGCTACTTCCCCAGCCTTGGCGGCATTCAGGAGCATGTGCGCCATCTGCGCAACCACCTGCAGCGTCGGGGCGTGGAGGTCGCGGTACTGACCGGACGCCCGACCGTGGCGGCGGGGCCCGGGCCCGAGGACGCCGAGCAGGGCGTGATTCGTCTCGGGCACGCGCGCACCTTCAGGACCGGCGGCAGTTTCACCCAGGCCACGATTGGCCCGCTGGCCCCCTATCGTTTCTACCGTGCCCTACGCCAGAAGCGGTTCGACCTTCTCAACATCCACGGTCCTTGCGATTTCGGCCTGCCCACTTGGGCGCTTTCGATGTTTCGTGGACCCAAGGTGTTGACGCTGCACAACGCCAGCTTTCCGGATGCGCGCTGGCGGCACCTCGTAGCGCCGTACTACCGCTGGGTATTCCGTCGCGCCGCCGCCGTCATTTCGGTGTCGGAGGCCACGGCGCAATCGATGCGTCGCTATGCCGATTTCGCACCGGCCATCATTCCCAACGGCATCGACTTGGCGTACTGGCGGGCGAGCCCAAGCCCGCAATACCTTCGGCCGGGAACTCGCAATCTCGTCTATCTGGGCCGGCTGGAAGCGCGCAATGGCCCGGAAGTGGCGATCGAGGCCTTCGGCGCCGTCGCGCCTCGCTTCCCGGACGTGCGCCTGCTCGTGGCGGGCGACGGGCCCATGCGAGACGAACTGCAAGCCCTTGTGCCGCCGCATTTGCGCGGCCGGGTCGAGTTCCTGGGCGCTGTCTACCATCAGCGCCCGGAGTTGCTGGCCTCGTCCTCGGTCTTTCTCCTGCCGGCCCGGGCCGTGGGGTTTTCCATCATGGTGCTCGAGGCCTTCGCCGCGGGCTTGCCCGTCGTGGCGCTGCCCGCGCTCGGAGCCGATGGGGCGGGCGAGCACTGGTCGAACGTGGTCCTGGCGAAAGGCGACAGCGTCGCCGCGTTTGCCGACGCCGTCAGCGACACGCTCTCGCAGGAGCAGGGCGAGCGCATCGCCCGCGGGCGAGCCATCGCCGAGAGCTACGATTGGGAGCGGATCGTGGGCAGGATTCTCGAGGTCTACCAGCGGGTCGCGGAGCAATCCGGCCAGCCGGCGGGGTGGCGCTCGCAGGCCGCAGCGTAGCCATGGGGCCTGCAAGCCCGGCGAACCTCGTCGCGGCGGGGGGTGACTCTCCCGGCACGGGGACGACTCGTTCGCGCTGGAAGCTCGCCCTGCGCTGTCTGCCGCTTGCCCTCCTGGCGGTGGTCTTGTGGCGGGAGAAGCCCTGGCGGGTTTCGCTGTCGGCAAGCGCGCCGTGGGTGGTGATGCTGACCATCCTGCTCAACTTCGCCGTGTCCCTGCCGCTCAAAGCCTGGCGCTGGCGTTTCGCCTTGACGAATCCGCCGCCTTTCCGCCGGGTGCTGGCCGCGACCCTCGAGGGGCTCTTGGCCAATGCCGCGATTGGCTTCGGCAGCGGCGACGTCGTCCGCGCCGCGCGCCTGCGCCAGCAGCCAGGCCAGCTCGCCGTCGACTATGCGTGCACCTGGGCAGAGCGTGGCGCCGAGGTGTTGGCTCTCGCCGTCCTGGTCTTCGTTGCGGCGCTCGCGACCGAGCTCGGGGCGCTGGCCATGGCCTTCTCCGGCCTGGCCGTGGCGGGCTATGTGGCGTTGCTCGCCGCCGGTCGCTCTCTTCTGCCGCGCCTTGGTCGGTGGCCACGCGTGCAGTGCGCGCTGTCTTCAGGATTGCAGGCCTCGACTCCGCGCCTGGTGGCGGCCATGGCGGCCTTGTCCCTGCTGGGATGGAGCAGCGAGGTCGTGATGTTGGTGCTGTTCCAAGGGGCCTTCCATATCGAGCCGAGCTTCCAGACGGCCCTGCTGACCCTGGTGGGGATCAATGCCGCCATCGTCATACCGACCCTGCCCGGCAACTTCGGCACCTACGAAGCCGGCGCGACGATGGCTCTCCTTGTGTGCGGTGTGTCTCGCGACGTCGCGGTCCTCTATGCCTTGACCTACCATCTGACCCACGTGATCCCGGTCGCCATCGTGGCCGCGGTGGTCTACCTCGTCCGCTCCCGCCGGTACAAGACGACGGCAGCCCGGATCTCGACTGGCCGGTAGTTGCGCGCGACGTATGCGCGCAGGCGCGGGTAGCGCGCGAGAGGGTATTTCTCATAGCCATCCCAGCCGGCCGCGGCGGCGTCGACCAGCAAGGCAGGTCGGCGTTGTTCCAGGTCGGCGAACAACATGTCCCAGGCTGCGGGCAACTGGTTCCTGTCGGCGTCCCACTGTCCGCTCTCGGTGGGCGTGCCGGGGCTCTCCCCGGTCATGTAGTTGCAGAAGGAGAACCTGGCGCCCATCGGTCGGCGGGCCAGAACGTAGAGCTGCGGGGAATTGCCCCAAACGAAGATGCGCTCTTCCGGGGCGGTGAGGGCGGCGATGCGAGAGGCGACCCCTTCGTAGGGCGGCTCGCGCTCGTCGAGCGCCGCGGCCAGTGGCCTGCCGACGGTGGCCAACGCGAAGAAGAACAGAGCCGGCAGAGCGCACAGCACGGAGAGCGCGACTCGATAGGACCGCCGGTCGTTCCAGAGGCGGCAGAAAACCGGCGCGGCCAGCAGGCATAGCGGCGCCAGGATCAGGTGGAAGTAGTGACCGAAGAAGCGGCCCCCGGCTGCCACGGCACTGGCGGAGGTCACGAGCCAGAGCAAGCCCAGCACGGCCGAGGGCGCAGGCTCGCCGGTATCGGACGAGCGCCCGCCGTGCCACCTGCGACGAATCGAGCGAACCACGCCTGCCGCTGTCGCAAACGCGGCCGAGATACCCAGGGCATAGGGGACGAGCGCCGCTCCACCGACGAGTCCCAGCCGGCGCAGTCCACGGGCAAGCGCCGCGAGCCCAGCCAACCCGGCGCCGACGTAGGAGAAGTTGAACCTGAACCAGTAGACCGCGGCGTCGGCGTTGCCGGCCGCCGCGCACCACGCGAGGTAGAGCGCGGCGGGCACGAGAGCTGCAACCGTCTGCAACAGAGCCAGGATCGCGGCTCGCGACCAGGAGGCTCGTCCGAGGAACACCCACCAGCCCAGCATGCCGATCGACACACCAAGAAAAGTGAGGCCCTGATACTTGAACAGAGCGCAGACTCCAATCAGTAGACCCACGGCCAGGTGAGACGCCGGCGCGCCAGGAGCCGGCTTGCCGAGATCCCGCAGCAGCAGCCAGGCGGCGGCCGTCTGTGGCGCGAGCAAGAACAGCTCGCAGTTCGCCGCGAGCGAATCGTAGTCGTGCCAGGTCGTCGAGAAGACCAGGAACAGAAAGGCCGCTGCCAGGCCTTCGGCTGCGACGGGGCTCTCGCGTCGCCTGATGGCCAGGAGCAACCCCGCCGCAAGCAGCACCGAGAGGATGACCAGGGCATGGGCGCCATGGGTGTTGTAGTGGCCGAGCCAAGCGAAGCCGGCCCGGTACACGTGGTAGACGAGCGGCGGCTTGTGATCCACGACGTCGCGATAGAGCAGATCGCCCCGCACGAGCGCGTCGGCGGTGGTGGCGTAGATGGCTTCGTCGTCGGACAGGAGCGGCCGGCTGAAAGTCGGCAGGCGCAGCAAGACCCCCAGGGCGAAAGTCGCCACGGCAAGGGTCGCCAGCGCCCGCGTGTGCGGTCGCGACGACACTGTTGCTTCTGCGCGCTCTCCTGGCACGTTGCGCTCTCCGGATCGTCTCTTTTCTCGCCGGTGCAGCGACGAAGTGTCGCATCGCCGCCAAGCCGCCTCAAGGTGCAAACCGTCCCGCTCTACACGCATGCGGAAGGGCACACGTGGCCGAGCGGCGATTTCTGGTGGCAGTACTCCACCGGGCCCTGGGGGATCCGACGTCGCGCATGTCGCGTGTTGCGCTCCGTGGTTGCAGCCGGCTGGGCGACGGTGAAGCACGAGCCGTAGTCGGCACGACTCTCCTGCCCGTCCTGCTGATTGACGGCAGCAGACGCGCACCTGCTGGCCATGCCACCGCGTGGCGGCAAGCAACAGGTCCGCTCAGCCCCGCAGCAACGTGATGACCATCACGACCAGGTAGGCGGCGAGCACGAGCGCGCCCTCGAGGCGAGAGATGCTGCGTCCTCGCCAGGTGAAGAGGGCCAGGAGCGCGGTCATGAAAGCGAGCGCCGCCAGATCCACGGCGACCGCGGTCAGGGGTGCTGGCATGGAGCGGACGAGGGCCGCGGAGCCCAGGCACAGGAAGACGTTGAAGATGTTGGATCCGAACACGTTGCCGAGCGCCAGATCCGTGTGTCCCCGGCGAACGGCGACCAGGCTCGTGACCAGTTCGGGGAGCGAGGTCCCCACCGCCACGATGGTGAGCCCGACGACCCGCTCGCTCATCTGCAGATCCCGGGCCACCGCGACCGCTCCCGCGACGAACCAACTGCCCCCGAACAGCAGGAGGGCGAGACCCGCAGCGGTCTTGAGCGAAAGCCGGAGGAGCCCTCGCGGCTGCGCGTTTCCCGCCAGATGCACCACGGAATGTGGAAGCTCGGTAGCCGCCGGACCGCCGATCTTCACGGCGGCCCTGCGTGTCGCGCGGATCATCCACGTCGTGTACAGGCAGGCCAGAACGAGCAAGCCGGCGCCTTCCCAGCGCGTGGCCACGCCATCCAGCAGAAGCAGGCAGACGAGAATCGTACTGCCCGCAAGCACCGGGAGTTCGCGCCGGCGCAAGGAGGCGTCGACGACGAGAGGCTTGACCAGGGCGCTGGCGCCGAGGATGAGCCCGATGTTGGCGATGTTCGAGCCGATGACATTGCCCAGCGCTACCGCGCCGTGCTCGGCCAGGGCGGCCTCGATGCCGACGATCACTTCGGGCGCCGAAGTGCCATAGGCCACCACGGTGAGACCTATGACGATTTGTGGGATGCGGATGGCGATCGCCAGAGCGGACGCCCCTGCGACGAACCACTCGGCTCCAAGGTAGAGCAGCAGTGCACCAACGGCCAGGCGAGCCCACTCGAGCCACATGCTCATGCCCGCGTCGCGCTCTCTGCCTCGTCTGCGGAGCGTGCGCTGTCCGCAGTCGGCTGCGGGGAGAGCATCAGCCGGCCGAGCAGGAAGGCCAGGAACGCGGCCGCACCGCTCGAGGCGAGCACGCCCAGCTTGGCGGCGGACAAGCGCGAGGCTTCCGTGAAGGCAAGTTGGGCGATGAAGAGCGCCATGGTGAAACCGATCCCGGCGACCAGACCGAGCAAGAGCAGGTGAGGGAAGCGGAGGCCGGCCGGCAGTGTCCCGAGGCGCAGTCGCAGTGTCGCCCAGATCGCGAGCAGCACGCCCGCCGGTTTGCCCAGAAGCAGACCGACGCTCACGCCGGATGCGACGGCGAAGACCGAGGGATCGAGGGAGGTTGCGGACAGCGAAACGCCGGCATTGGCGAGCGCGAAGACGGGCATGATCCCGAACGCCACCCAGGGGTGCAGCGCTTCGATCAGGCTCTCGGCGGGGGAGAGCGCCTCCCGGGTGGCGAGGTCGATCTGGCGCAGCGATTCCGAAAGCGCGTGCGTCGAGACCTGGGCCGGAGGCAAGGTTGCCAGGTGCTCCAGCTCCTGGCGCACGCCGAGCTGAAAACCAGCGAGGCCAAGCCAGGCCCGGACCGGCGTAAGGAGCCCCACGGCGACCCCGGCGAGAGTGGGATGAATCCCCGCCGCGTAGATGCCGCCCCACGCGATCACCGACGGCACGAGGTAGATCACCTTGTTGCGCACGCCCAGTCGCTGCATGAACAGGATGGCCAGGAGTCCGGACGCGGCCACCACCAGGCCCCCAAAGGAGATGCCCGAGGAGTAGAACAGGGCGATGACCAGGATCGCTCCCAAATCGTCGATAACGGCGAGGGCCAGGAGCAGAACGCGGAGGGCCGGGGGAACGCGCTTGCCGAGCAACGTGAGGATGCCGATGGCGAAGGCGATGTCCGTCGCCATCGGTATGCCCCATCCGGCACGCACGTCCGGTCCGCCGGCGAAGACCAGGTAGAGCGCGGCGGGCACGAGCATGCCGCCGAGCGCGGCGGCCAAGGGCAGCACGGCCCGCCGCCATTGGGAAAGCTCCCCGTGGTGCAGCTCGCGGCGGATCTCCAGACCGACGACGAAGAAGAAAATGGCCATCAGGACGTCGTTGACGAACCACGCGAGGGAGCGTTCGAAGACGAAGTCGCCCAGGCGGATGCCGAGTGGGAGGTGCCAGAATCGGTCGTAGCTCTCCCGCCACGGCGAGTTCGCCCACAGCAGGGCGAGCGCCGCGGCCGACAAGAGCAGGATGCCGCTCGCGGCTTCGATGCGCAGGAAGCTGTCGAGCGGGCGTCGCGCGAGGCGCGCCACGCGGATCATGGGCTCCCACGCCTCCGGGGGCGACGGGGGCAGGGCTTGGGGTTGCGTGGTTTCGCTCATGGGCTGGTGGGGTAGGGGCGACGATCAGGCAGCGCTGGCCGGCAATCGTAGTCTCAGCGCGGGCCGGTTGCACCTCCGTCGTGGTAGCACGACCACGCGAACGGAATGGCCGAGCGCCAGCGTCGGACGCCCTGACGCGGAGCGCTTGGGCTTTGCATCGGCGGAGGGGATCCGGGGTACACTGACAGGGGACGCACCAGGATGGAGCCACGCAACGCTGCACATCCGGCGACGCCGGCGCGAAGACGCGCGCACCCCAGGCGCCGCGCGGCAACCGGGCTGTTCGTTTCGGTGCTGGCCTTGGGTCTTGGCGCCGGTCGGCCGGCCCATGCGCAGTCGGTTCAGTCGCGCTTGGAGAGTGGCTTCGGCAATTTCCTCCGCAGCCTCAGCGACTTGTGGGTGCGAACGAGTAATGCGTCGCGCAGGGAGCTGCTGTCGTTTTTGGATCGCATCGAGATCTTCAACATCGAGAGCGAGATCGATCGCCTGGTGGGCAGCCCGTGGGAATTGAGCGATTCGACCTCGTACAAGCTGAGCCTCGCGCCGTTGCACCTGGCCTATCCGGTCTACGATCAGATGGTGCGGCAGATCACCCGGCTCGACGACATCCGCACGCGCAGGATCCAGAACCTGACTGTGGACTCGCTTGGTCTCATCGCCGTGGACCTGAGCTTGCTCTCGCCTCAGCAAAGCGGCAGCCAGCTCGCCAGTTCCATCATCCGCTACTTCAACGCCCGCGAGATCCTCGACCTCGGCGTTTTCTTGCTCGCGCAACAGCCGCTTTTCCCCCAGACCCCGGAGCGCTGGGACGAGCTTCGGCACGACATTGCCAGCCGCCGAGGCGCGCTGGCTATCAGTGCGGTCGGTCTGGGAGCGCTCTTCGAGGCCGGCGCGCTCAGCAACTCGGGCACCCTCAAGCGCTGTCGGGACGACAAGTGCAGCCTCGGCTGGTACGGCAGCTTCTCGCGGCTCGGCCACCGCTTGCGACCGATCTTGCGCGGCGGGCTGACCACGCGCCTGCCGAAGCTGGAGTTGTCCGCCGGCCTGGTGGAGAACGTGAGGCCGGGGGAGGCGGGCGCCCGTACCGTGGCCGAGATGGCCATCCGCGAGAGCTGGCTCGGCCGTTTCACCAATGTCGCCGGGTGGGACAGCTTTTTCGAGGGGGCCCTGCGCCGGGTGGTTCTTGCCGAGAGCGGCTACCAGGAGGAATGGTTCACCGCGCGCGGTGGCCTCTTCGTCAAGCGCGAGCGTCCCTTCCGGCTGCGCGCCATCACCCTGCGCGGCTCGACCGAGGTGGAATCGGACTTGACGGGCAGCTTGCGCTACGCCTTGAGCTTCGGGGTGGACTACAGCAAGACCGGACTGTCCGCGGTGGTGCAATCGAGCCGCACCAACGTCCTGCGCGATGGCGTGCTGGCGCCCGAGATGCGCACCGCGTTGCTCGTGGCGGGCACGGTCGAGTCTCCGCAGGACTACTTCCTGCGTGGCATGAACGCGCACGGTTGGCGCTTGCGCGAGTCGTGGAACCACCTGGTCGAGCGCGAGGCCGAGCGCCGGCAGGCCGAGGCCGAGCTACGGGTGCTCGCCGCGGGGAAGACGGGCAGCCGCGAATGGCAGTCGCTCTCCGAGACCCTGCGCCGGTTGAGCGCCGAGAGCGAGGGACACCGTATGCGCGTGGCCACGCTACTCGGCGAGTACCTCGAAGGCCGGCGTCTCGTCTACTCGATCAAGCGATGGAAGACGAGCCCCGACGGCACGCACGGCCCGCTCGACGGCGAGATGCTGCAAGCGGCCACGGCCGCCGTCTTCGCGCGCCTGGCCGAGCTTGCCCTTTTCCTGGAAGGCGCCCAAGGCACGCTCGCCAACCTGCGCGACCAGTACACGCGGATTTCCGAGAGCGCCCTGGCCGTGGACGCCAGTCAGGCCATGGTTCGCCGGCAAGCCGAGGAAGATCTGGCGGCCGTCGACCGGCAGTGGCGCCGTGCTTCCGATTCGGTCACCGAGGCGCTGCGGCTCTACGAGTACTACCTCGCAAGCACCCGCCGCATCGCCGCCGCAGCCGGCGGGCTTCTGGCCGCTCGTCACAGCGAGCCTCTCGACTCACGCACGTTGCGCAGGCTGCTCACGCTGGTCGCGCAGCCCTTTTACTAGCCAGTGCCGGTGCCGAAGAGAAGACGGGAAGTGATACGATGCCTGCCATCGTGCGAGTCGACTCAAGCCGCGGCCCGGTTGGCGCGCCGGAGAGCGTGGAGCGCGCGCGTTTCGAGATAGGGGCCATGCCCCGGTGCCGGGCTTCTTCGCCGTGCGCGGCGGCCACGTTGTGCTTGGTCTGTCTGAGCGCTTGTGCGCCATCCCTCTCCACCTTTCACACGGCGGCGGTGCCGCCCAAGGGTCACTTCGCGGCCGCGCTCGGCATGGAAGGGTCCATCCCGACCGGGTCGCTGCTGTCCGCCATCGATACGGGCAAGAGCGTGGGCAAAAAGGCCGCGTCCGGCCAGAGCCTGACCAGCGAGGAGAAATGGGAGGTCTTCGACGCCGGGATGAAGCTCTTGTTGAATCCGCCGTCCTTCTTCAGCTACCACGTCCGTCTGGCCTATGTCCCGATCGAGCGCCTGGAGGTGTCGCTGCGCTACGCCGGCCCGGCGCTGCGCCTGGCCACCCGCTATCAACTCCTCGATCGCGCCACCGCGCCGTTCGACATGAGCGCCGGGCTCGGCATCTCTTGTTTCACCTACGAGATCCCATTCGCCGACTACATACCCGTGTTGAAACTGGACGACTTCACGCGCTGGCAGCTTGACGTGCCCCTGCTCATCGGTGTGCAGAACCGCTGGTTCCGGGCGTGGACCGGGCCTCGCTTCGTCGCGACCTTCTTCGACACGAACATGCATCTGGATCTCGTGGCCGAAGAGCCGGTGCTGGCATCGATGTCGGGCAAGGCCTACTACGTCGGCGGCCAGGGTGGCCTGGGCTTCGGCTATCGCTTCGTTTTCGTCGCGTTCGAGCTGACCATCACCCGCATCCTCGGGAGCGCCCGCTTCGACGCGCCCGCCATCACCGATGCCCCCGCCCGCACGTTGGACCTGTCCGGATTCGTGATCTACCCGAGCCTCGGCCTGATGGGGGAGTTCTGAAGCGCTTCCACTCCAGAGCCTGGAGTCGATCGAATCAGGGGCGAAACCGCGTGGGGGTCACCGGCAAGAGCGCCTAGCGAATCCAAGCGCCTTCTTTGCGTCGCCATGTTGCATCTCTGGATGTCCGACGACGTGGAAGCATGGACGCCGGCAGCACGTCACATCAAGCATTGCCAGGTGCCGGTGAGGCATTCACAGATGACGTTGGTGTAGGGATAGAGGTACCCGCTGCACGAGAAGACGTCCCCCGGTGTGCAGGCACCGCTCGGAAGGGTACTCGGGCAAAGGGCGACTGTGCACTGAGATGTGGGGATGGAGCCGGCCGGGCACGTCCAGGTGCCGTTGTCGCAGGTGGGAGCGACAGAGTCATCCGCACATATGCCAGGGTTGGCGGTGGCGCTGGTCTGGAAGTATCCCCGACTGCATGCAAGGACTGCGTCCGGCGAGCAAGAGGCACCGCTGTCGGCCAAATCGGCGGCGTCGAGCGCGGTGACCTTGGAGCCGCCAGCGCCAGAGCCACCTGCCGGGGTAATGGCGCCAGTGCCGCCCGCGCCGCCGCTCACCACGCCAGCCGTGCCGGTACCGCCGCCGCCCGGCATCCCGCCCGTGCGCGCGCCACCTGCACGAGTGCTCACAGTGCCGCCGCTGTCTCCGGCAGCCGTGCCGCCGGTATGGCGTCCGCCAGCACCACGGATCGTGACGCCGCCAGCTCCGGCCGAACCGCCCGGACCGCCCATCGTCGTGACGCCACCGCCGCCCCAAACGCCGCCGGTGCCGCGCACGCCGCCGGAACCGAGCCGGCCGCCCGTTCCGCCCGACGAGATTGGAGCATCGATGGCCTGTGCAGCGTCCTTGCGGGGAGTGCCGACAGAGCTACCGCAACCACTCCCCACGATTCCTGCTCCGCCAGCGAAAACGACAACGCATAGAATCCCTGACCAGCTTCGCATGCAGGATAGGATAGCGGAGAATCGGTACTGCGCTCATGAGCGGTACTGCCTCCCGGGGACGCAATGAGACCAACCGCACACTCGTGGCTTTCGAGCCCACGGCCGTCAACCGTGCGCAACGCTCGCCTCGTCACGTGCTCAGGATCCGTGCCTGGCCAGCCAGGCGCGCCATTTCTCGAGAGCTGCCCGATTGGCCGGCGAATCGGGTGCGTCCAGGGGCTCGTAGCCAAAGGTGTTCCCGGCGAGGCCCTTGAGCGTTTCGAAGGCCTCGCTGCGGAAGATGGCTAGCCGTCCGGTCGCCATCTCCCGCAGCAGCAGATCTCGCCCCACGTCGGGATCGAGATCGAGCAGACGCCGAGCCAGCGCGGTCTTCAGCTCCTCGTCGTTCGTCTGCTCGAAGGCGTGCCGTACGACGGCGGCGTCGCGCTCGCCCCCAAGGAGCGCCGGCCGCTCGACCACGTCGAGCGCGGCCAGCCTGTCGAGGAGGGCGCGTGCCGGTGCCTGCGCCCCGGGGAGCCCGGCTCCGCTGCCGCTTGCGGCCCCGTTGCCGTGGTCGCGCCCGTGATGCTCCGGACCCACGCTCGCGCCACGCAGCCACGTGCCCAGACCGAAGAAAACGGCGATCATCACCGCGACCGCCGCAGCGCCTGCTCCAACGTGTAGCGCGGCCCGTGCCGGGCGCACAGAACGAGCGATGTACAGCCCCAGGGCGACCAACAACAGCGCGAGCCCGTAGACGGCGACCACCATGGGGCCGCTCGGGAGGTCGAAGAGGTAGCTGCCCACCAGGCCGGCGAAGCTCACCGCGGTTCCCACGCCCCAACCGATGAGAAGCTGAAAGAGCAGACGATCGGTGATGGAAATGGCCAGAATGGCCGGCACGACCAGGAAGACGAAAACCAGCAGCACGCCGGCGGTATTCACCGAGATGGTGATGACCAGGCCGAAAGACATGTAGAAGAAGAAGTCCCACAGTCGCACCCGCAGGCCCTTGCGATAGGCGGCCGACGCATCGTTCGAGATGAGCAAGAAGCGATCGCGGAACGCGTAGTGAAAGACGCCCACCCCGGCATAGATGGCCGCGGCGATGGCCACGGTCTGCCAGCGGACCCACAGGATGCTGCCGGTGAGGATCTCCTTGATGTGCTCCGCCCCGTGCGGCGCCCGATCGATGACCAGGATGGCCACCGCCGCGGCGAAGGCGTAGACGATGCCGATCACCGCCTCCTGCGGGATCCGCTCCTTGCGCAGGCGAGTCAGCGAAAAGACGCCCGCGCCGATGAAGGTGAAGAGCAGCGAGAACACGTAGGCGCCGGTCGTCTGCGGCGGGATGTCGAACATGAACGCGGCGATGGTCCCCAACGCCGCGATCTGAGCGAGAGCCAGATCGACGAAGATCACCTTGCGCTTGATGACGTGGATGCCCAGGTAGGAGTGGATCCCCACGAGCACGAGGCACTCGAGAAAGGGCAGCAGCATGAGTTGCCAGGGCGACATCGCCTTCTTCTTTCCTGCCGGTGGTGGTGAGCGCGGGACGGCGGCCGGTCAGGGAAGCCCGTAGCCCGCCCGTAGCTCGTGCACCCAGGTGTCGACCAGCTGGAAGTAGGACTTGACCTTGGGCTCTCCCTCGACGGACATCGGCACGATGATCGGTCTGGCGCCCACCGAGCGGCAGATCATCTTCACCTTGTTCTCGTCGTAGTAGTTGGCCGCCAGCACGACCTTCACATCCAGGCGCTTCATGTTCGTGATCAGGCGCTCGACGTCCCCTGGCGACGGCGGAATAGAGGGCTTGGGCTCGACCTCGCCGATGACCTCCAGACCGAACAGCTCGGTGAAGTAGATCCAGTTCTTGTGATAGGTGACGAGCTTCCGGCCGCGCAGGGGCAGCATCTCTTTCATCCATCCGCCCAGCTTCTCGCCTAGTGGTCTGCCACCGAGTGCCTTCTTCTCGATGAAGGGGACTAGGTTCCCGGAGCGTGCCAGACGATCGAGGGTGTTGCCGCCGAGCAGCGCCACCAGCTCCTTGCCGTACATGCGCTCGTCGATGGCGTCTCGGAAGCGCTTGAGCCGGGCGGCGTAGAAGTCACCGTTGCCCGGATCGACCTTCCGGAGACCGATGGCGATGTTGCTCGCGATCTGCTTCGCGTTCAGCGGGCTGGTGTGGATGTGGGGGTTGCCATAGATATGCACGCCGCCCTGACTGCGATCGATGGCCGCCGGGATCTCCCGCAGCGGGATGCCGTCGGCAACGGCCACGTAGCCCAGCTGGCCCTCCCGGATCGACGGGTTCTGGGACTTGTCGATCACGGCAGGTCCCCACAGCTCGAGGTCCAGGCCGGTGGTGAGGAACAGATCGGCCTTGGCCAGCTTCTGCGCGTAGCTCGGCTTCGGGCGGACGAAATGCGGGTCCTCGTCCCCTTCGGCGATGGCCTCGACGCGGACCTTGTCCGCGCCGATCTCTCTGGCGATCGCGGCGTAGTCGGTGAGCGTGGCCACGACGTAGACCTTGCCTGCCTCCCGCGCCAGTCCGCGGCTCGGGCACAGCAGCGCCGCGCACCCTGCCATCGATACGATGAGGAGTCTCTTCAGACCGGCGTTCCCTGCCCGGTCGTTCTGGGTTGCCTTCATGTTCTTACCTCTGCTTCGTCAATAGCGTTCGTGCTTGTGGGGGCCAGCGCTGAAGGTGGTCTGCAAGAGCACGCGGTGCTCGGGCGCCATCGCCTTGCTGCGGGCCCAGTCGATGTAGTCGTATTCGAGCCGGATACGTACCCAGGGGCTCTGCCACCAGGTGACGTAGGGGACCACGGCCCAGGTGGCGTCGGTGCCGTTGTCGAGCGCGAAGACCTGGGTCAGATCGCCGCGAACCCCGAGATACAAGTTCTGGGCCGGCTTGCCCTCCACGTACGAGTACGCACCCCAGGACCGGATGGTGTCGCGCCGGCCGGCCGGGCTCTTCACCTGCTTGGTGGCGTAGAGAGCCTCGCTGCGCCAGGTGAAGCCGCGGTACTTGGCCTGATTGAGCGGCTCCCAATTCAGCGTGAGATCCGCGCCCACCACCGCGGTGAGACGCCAGTCGTCGTCGTCCACCACCGACGATTCCGCCGACGAAACGAGGCCGACGGGGTGGCCGCTCTCGTCGTAGAAAGTCACGGGGTTGCCGTCGGCATCGTAGAGCTGGCCGGGGGCGTCGCGCACTACGGTCTTGCCCTGCGGGTTGTTGAACCCGGCCAGGCCGCTCAAACCGAGCTCCAGGTACGTGTTGCGATCGAGATCCCAGTAGTTGCGCAGATGGAGCAAGCCGCTCGGGACGGAGAAGAACTCGCCCGCGAAAAGATTGGCGTTCTGTCCGTTGGTGATTTGCAGCTCCACGTCCATCTGGTCGGACCACAGCGCGGGCAGGGTGGCGAGCAAGCCGAGGCCGGTTTGGTGGAGCGGCCCGGCGAAGTGCTCGGTCAGCATCAGCGGGTAGGAGAACTGGTCGAGCCCAGGGGCGTGCCAGCGGTTGACCACCCCGAACTGCTGGTGGAACTTGCCCAGGGTGAGCGAGAGCCCGGGCAGCAACGCGCTCCAGGTCACGTAGCTTTCGCCGAGCTCGATGCCCGCGGGCGACAAGCCGGCCACCACCTTGGCGAAGGAAAAGGGGTCCAGGTTCGCCTGGAAATGGATCCCGACGACGCGAGGATGAAAACCGCTGTGCCCGCCCGCCGGCGAGTAGCTCTCGCCATCCTGATAGACGAGCCTGGCGAAGGCGTCTCCCACGATGCTGATCTCGGGGTTGAGCGCCTGCAAGGATCTTTCCCCGCCCCGGAACGTCTTGTTCGTGAGGACCACGTCGCCTTCCGGTGCCGCCGTGATGGCGGTTTCGGCCTCCGCTTTCAGCTCGGCCAGCTCGCGCGCGGCCGCCTGCTGCTGCAGGGCCTCGACCTCCGCCTTGAGCGCTTGGAGCTCGGCCGCGACTTCCGGCGGGATGGCGTCCGGGCCGGGCCGCGCCCTCGCGTCAAACGCGTTGCCGGCGGCATCCCTGGGCCGGAGCGGGCCGGAAGCAACCGGAGGCTTGGCCGGCACGTCGGCCGGACCCGGCGCAGGCGCACCCGTCTGGGCCAGCGCCGAAGTGGGTAGTGCGGGTGTCATCAGCAACAGAAGCGCGCTCCTGTGTGTCCTGTTCGCTCGCAATTCGCTCGTGGCTCGCAATTCGTCCCTCCGTGGCAATCAAGGAATCCGATACCGGGGTCGGCTCGTGGCTTCGTGCAACCTCGTCACCCCGCATGGGCAAGGCGGGATGCGGAGCGGGCCGTGACTCGGCTGGCGCTCGTCCACAACCTGTCGAGGCGAAAGGCCCGGAAACCGGCCTCGTCGGGTGGTGAGGAGCGCCGCCGGGAACGGCTCAGATGCGCCAGGCCGGAGGAGGTCGCGAGGGGGCGAGACGATAGAGGGCCCAAGGGCTCGCCGCGGGGGTGCTCTCGTGAACCACGGGCAGCCGCCCGGGAAGCTCCATCGAAACCACAGCCACTTCGAGAGGCGCCGCGACGTTCGAGGCCTGGCTCAGGACCGCGAAAGCCATGCACTCTTCACCGGCTGATTCGCGCAGCGGGGGCGCCTCGTCTTGCTCGTGCGGCAAAGATCCGTGAGTGGAATGCACGAAGCCGCCGGTTTCGCTCGATAGCCAGTGAGGCACGAGGCCTACGTGGATGATGGCGACAACGCGAACCAAGAGCAGCATCAGCACGGTGGCGGTGGCAATGCCACGCGCTTGTGCGAATGACGTATTTGTCCTTCCGGACACGCTTTCTCCTCGCGATTGCGCTGCCGTGATCGAATTCTGTACGCTCTACTTCTAGCGCGGCACCCCCGAGAAGGTCAAGGAGCGCCCCGTCTGGCGCAATCGTGCGGCAAGCGGAAGCTGCGAAACCTGGCCCGACAGGAGAATCGCCGTGGGCACGGGTGCGGGGCGCCGAGCGGGGGGTTGCTTCAGTCCACGCACACGTTGTGGACCGCGGTCTGTCCATCGGCGCCGCGCGTGATGCGCTCTTGGCACCCCAGCGTCGTCTCTAGCTCCGCGCAACGCCCCTGCGGTTTCCCGTCGACCGTCTTGCGGTAGAGGCAAGCACCTTCGCAATCGCCGCCATGGCAGATACGGCCGGCGTCCTTGGTGCGGCAAATGCAGCCTTCCCTTTGGGACAATCCGTGGCGGCCCCACTGGCCCTTGCAGGCGCGGCAGGCCGCCCGCGCGGCGTCGCGCGCCGGATTGGTGACGCGAACCCTGATCGGCCGAGGCAGAATCGGGGGTCGATCGCCGGCCGCGACCGTGGAAAGGCGGCCTCTTACCAGCGCGACCTGCTGGTCGGTGACCCGGACGGGGAAAGCGCGGCGCATACGCGGCGGCACTACCGCGTTTTCGGGGGCAAGCTCCACGGCCCTGGACCCTTTGGGCGTGCTCGACGCGTTCTTCCTTCTGGCGGGAACGGGGATGACCTCCAGCTTCTCCAGTCGCACGGCCTTCGCTCGGCAGTTCACCACCACGACTTGCAGGACGCCGGAGCAGTCGTGATGACCATGCTCGCACGTCATCGCGACGTCCTCCGCGCGCAGACTGACGCCGCGCCCGCGGGCACAGGTGGCCGCGCTGGCCGGCGGCGGAGCTTCGAGCATGCTCAAGAACACAATCACGGCCAGCATTCCTGCCGAGTATACCAGCGTCTTCGTGATGGGCGCGCGGCCCCGTCCGCAATTGGATTCCTGGGGATGGCACGGGCTCGACACGATTCCTTTCCACCCTGCGTCGGCATCCGTTCTCGCCTTGCGGCTCCTGAAGAAGCTCGTGGCCGCCGGGCTCGCCACGAGGCCCTCTGACGCGGGAAGCCCGCCCGGTTTCGCCCACGCGGGTCCGGCTCGCCGTATGGCATTCTCGCCGCCACGGAAAGGATCGCGCCTGGACATTCATTACCAACGATCCTGGGAGGCGTACGTGCCAAGGCGTCAAGCAGTCATCTCAGGTTGGATTGGCCTTCTCGGCCTGGTGCTGGCCGCGAGTTGCTATGAAGCCGAGGGTACCAAGGGCATCGTCGGCACCTCGGATGCCTCGCAGGGTGGGACTTCCGCCGCGGGAGGCGCGTCCGGCGCGGGTGGTGGGCAAGGCACAGGTGGCGCCAGCGCAAGCGGAGGCTCGACCGCCACGGGTGGGGACGTGGGTGGGGGCACCGGCACCGCCACCGGCGGCGGTGGTTCGGCCGGCGGCGGTGGCTCGAGTGGCAGTGCCGGCGCGGACAGCGGGGCAGGCGGAAGGGGTGACGGCCCGGCGGGCGGCGGCGGATCCGCAGGCAGCGGTGGCAACGGCGGTCGCGGCGGCCAGGCCGGCCGGGATGCTGCGGCCGGCGGCGGCAACGGCGGTCGCGACGCTGGCACCGGAGGCACTGCCGGTCCGCGAGGTGGCTCCGGAGGGTCCATTTCTCGGACGGGCGGTTCAGGGGGGGCGGCGCCGAGAGGCGGAAGTGGAGGCGGCACGGCGAGGGGAGGCACGACAGGAACCTCCACGACGCCAGACAGCTGCCGGGTTTCCTCGGTTCCGGACGATGTCCGTTCCAGCTACAAGATACACACCTTCTATCAGAAGTACGCATCCGCGAACGGCATTGTCATCGCCACCTCTTCCGAAGTCGGTGATGACGCGATTGTCAGAGATTGCACGCTCCTGCTGGACATGTACAGCAAGCGCGACGAGCTCCGAAGAGCGATCATTTCTCAGAAGGTGTTCTTCACCTTGATCGCGGAGAGCGAGCAACTCTCGAGTCTGCCGGAAATCGGCCCGGTCTACGGCACGTCGCTTGACGAGCGCGCGCGTGGTTTGGGGAGCATGACCCCGACGATCTGCGCCGAGGATAGCATCATGTGCATGCGAGGCGATCCGTGGGTGGGCGACTGCATCTGCCCGCACGAGTACGGCCATACGTTTGCGGACATAGCCATCGCAAGAGGCGACCCTGCCCTGGCAAGCCAGTTGAAGACCATCTACAACAACATCGTGGCGTCCGGCAGGTTGGCGAACGCGTACGTGCATCAGGACGGTGGCACGTCGGGATTGATGGCCTGGGGGGTGCAAGCCTGGTACGACTGCGCGATCGACGGCACGAACGGCGGCTACCACAGCGATATCAACACGCGCGCGGAACTGGAGAAGGAGCTGCCGGAGTTCTACGAGTTCCTCACGCAGATTCTGCCGGAAGATAGCCAGTACCAGGACTGCTACGCCAATCCGTAGTCGCCGGCCGCACGCGGATGCGTGCCTGTGCGGAACGGGGCCAAGACGGTGGCCCGGGAGCACTGGGCCACTCGCCGTCCATGGTCGTCGCCGCAAACGGTCCGCGCCGCGGGCTGGACCGCCTTTCCGTCTAGTTCACGAGTTTCACGTCGTCGACGGAGAGGCTGAAGGTGCAAGCCGTCTGGCCGGCATCGTCTTGTCTAGGCGCCAATTCCGCCTGCCAACGCATTCCCATGATTTCCGAGGCCATGGCTGCGGCGCCGCTGGGAATTCCGCTGCCTTCGAGATCCGAGAATCGCACGGTGATGGGGGTGGATTGGGGGGTGACCACCTTCCTCGGAAATTGGTAGCAGTACGAGGCGCAGCCACCTCGTTCGTGGATGGCCTGTTGTGAGTAGGTTTGCAGGTCGAAGTAGATGGTGCATCCGCCCGACGTGCCGGTGAGCGTGAACTGGACCCCCGTGTAGGCGGTCGTGTTCACGCAGTAGTCGAAGTGCATGCCACCGCCGGAGTAACTCGGGTCAGAGCCAGGGACTACGACCTGACCGGATATGGTGAAGACGCCCCCCTCGACCTTGTCGGAGTTGCTGCTGTCGGGGGCGTCAGGGTCGTGGTAGCTGTAGGTGAAGAAGGTCAGATTGGGATCGCCGGTCCACCGGCCCTTGTTGCCGTTGAAACTCGCCGCGGAGAATTCGGTGATGCGCGGATCGGCGGGATCGACACCCGGCGAACAGAAGAGCCCGGGCGTGGCGGTGGAGGCCCTCGCGTCCGCCGCATCGTCGCCGGCGGCGGCGTCCTTCGTCACCGAGGGAACGGCCGGATCCCCGTCGCACGCGTGCGTCGAGAGTGCCAGGGCCCAGGCCGCGCACAGGCCCCACCAACCCGGGACCAGAAGCCCCGACCCTTTCGTGTTCGTCGCTGTTCGTCTCACGCTTTCACTACGGTTGGAAGGTTTTCGGGTTCCTCAGCATTTCCCACATCCGGGCGCGCGCCACGCTGGCGTCGATCTGCGTGACCAGCCAGGCGTTTCCGTTCTCGCTGGGTACCAGCGGCGGCCCCTGTCCGCGGGGCACGTTGAAGCCCGCCGACGTGTCGGCCACGCTGGGCACGACGGAGGCGATGAAATCATGAGCGGAAACCGCCAGAATCGGCTCTTGGTCCGACGCGGTCGGTAGGTTCGAGAGCTTGACACGCTTGTTCGACATCCACGCGCCGAACGGGTTCGTGGGTAGGTTGGCCACGTCGTCCTCGGTCACGTCGGCGCTCTGGTCGTAGTAGACGCTGATTTGCACGTAGTCGAAGTGCTGGGCGACGATCCAGTCGGCCCACGGATCCAGATCGCCATTCGGACCGGTCATCGGCCCCTTGGACTCCGAATACGATCCGAGCTGCGCCACGACCACGACGCGGTCGACGACCGTCGGATCGAGCAGGTAGGCGTCCGCGATGTCCGTGAGCCGCGAACAAGACAGAATGACAAGAGGACGCCCGGGCAGACTCAGCTCCTCGGACTTGCGCAAGATGAGCTGGGCGCCGGCGGAGTTGTTGGGCTTGGTGGAGGCGATCTGTCGATCCGGGGGCACGATGAGCTGGGGGCCATCGCTTTCTATCGGATCCGGAATGCCGCGCATTCCGCCGTTGCGCGCCGCCGCGACGAAATCGCGGTACCCCGTCAGGTTCTCGTTCATGTTCGGCCAATAGTGGGTGGCGTTCACGACGATGCCGGCCAGTTGCGGCCCGCCGTTGTTGGCGAACAAGGCCGCGTATTCCGGGCTCCAGTTGTCGCTCCACGAGTCGTTGATCAGGATGACGGGATTGCGCTCGTCCACCGGCAGCGGGCCGTACAGGATGTTGGAGCCCGCGTCAAGGGTCTGGCCACAGGAGGCCGCGAGCGCGACGGCGAGGAGAGAGACAAGGGTGGGGCTCAAGCGGGGGCGCCGGCCAGCCCATCGGGGCTGCGCGAGCCGGGCTGCAATCGGACCATGGGGTCTATGGGTCGCCATTCTCACCACGTAATTGACGGGCAATCGTCGGGTTGTCATGCGTTTTTCCATAGTCCGACCAAACGCTTAGTCCCCGGTGGCGCGTCGCATTCGAGATCGTACCGCAACACCTGCGGCGCTCCGGCCTCCGCGGCCTGGGTCGCTCGATGGGCTCCACCCCGACTAGCCTATCCGTCTTCGTTCCTAGGTTCCTTCCTGTTTTCCCCCGAAGTGACCGGCATTGCGACCAGCGGAGGGTGCCGTTTCCGCCCGCGAGATTGCGGCGCTTCAGACAACTGGTCCGCGGTCACAGGCGGGGTCTACCCGTGCTGTCTCTTTCTGGATGCAGGGGGAAGCCAACCCGGTGCATGCACCAGGCCCAGCGCACGGTATTCGGAAACCAGGGCGTAGCGACCGTCGGGCGAAACCGGGGAGGCCGGCGCCCAGGCCACACCATCCGCGACGCAGCCAAGCACTTCCTCGCGCTCGGGCGTGCGCAGGCGCAGGGCCTGGCCCGACGCCGACCAGCGCAGGCCAATGGCGGTCCGATCTTTGGGCAAATCGACTTGGGGGAAGGCGAGGTCCAGGCGCTCGATCTGGCCGGCCTCGGGGTGCCAGTGGCAAAGGCAAGTCCGCCCGGCTTCGTCGAGCACGGCGAACGTGCGACCGTCGCCGGGGTTCCACGCCGCACGCAAGGGGCGCTCGCCCAGGAGCGCGCGGTCCAGCCTGGGGCGGTGGGTGCTCGTCGCGAGTAGGGCGCAAAGCCCGCGGCGGCGGTGCTGGGCCTCACGGTAGTCCTCGGCCGCGAGCTGGGTGTCGTCCTCGTAGGGTCGGAGCACCAAGAACGCCAGATGGAGTTGCGAGTCGTCGAGCGGAACCAGGCCGGCCTCGTGATGGCGCTCGGATGCCTCACGGTCGCCGGCAAGGAACAGGTTGCCGGCGAGCAGCACGTGGAAGATCCCCGCGCGGGCCGACGCCGGCGCTTCCTCGTACAGGGCCAACGCCTGCTCGAGCAGCGCGCGTTGCGCATCGCCTTGGCCGTCCTCGCGCGCCCACTCGGCACGCAACATGCGGGCCATGCCCTTGACGCCGATCGACGAACAGGCCTCGATCGCTTCCGTCCATTCGTCGAGACGTCGCTCGGCTTCGATGCGACGACCGAGCCGCCACGAGACGCGCGCCGCCGCGGTCTGGGCGCCCAGCAGGTCGACGTTGCCGGGTCCCTTGGTCGCGAGATAGCGCTCGCAGCGCAGCAGGTGAACCGCGAGCGCCTGCTCCAGCTCGCCCGCGGTTTCGTGGAGGCGTGCCACCCGCTCCGCCACGGACAGCGTCGTCGGATGATCCGGGCCGAGCGCGTTGCGGTAGTGGTCGTACTGCCGCTGCTGGTACGCGAAAGCCGCCCGGCGATCGCCTTCCGCTTCGGCCAGGTTGACCATCTGACCGAGGGCATATCCGGCCTCGTGGGGATGCTTCGCCACCATGGCCAACCCCGCTTCGAGGGCGCGCCGGCTGGCCGTCAGGGCGTGCACGGGCTGTCCGAGCGCGAGATGGGAAGCGGCGATCGCGCGGAGAGCCGCCGTGGCCTCGGTACTCAGGGGCCCGAACGCGGTGCATAGGATGGCGTACGCCGATTCCGCGTAGGCGAGTGCGCGGTCGGGGGCTTGCCAGCGGATGCTGTCGCTGGTGTCGAGCAGCTCCCGGGCCGTTCGCGGATGTCGTTCGCCCATGGCCTTGCGCACGGCCGCGATGGCCTCCTCGCGGCGGGCCAAGCTTTCGTCGTAGCGCGCGCGCACACCAAGAAAGCGGGCGTAGTAGTCGAGGACGTACCACTGGGCGGGGAATTGCTCGTCGACCGAGGTCAGACCGTCGTAGATGGCGAGAAGCTCGAGGTAGGTGCGCTCCGCCTCGGCATCGTTGTCGCGAGTTTCGCCGAGGTACGCGGCCAGGTTGAACAGCGCCGTCCCGACCTTGGCGTGCGTCAGGGGGAAGGCTTGCTTGGCTTCGTTCAGCGTGCGCCGTTTGAGGCGCAGGGCGACTTCCTTCCAGCCCATCTTCTCGGCGAGCAGCCCGGTGTTGTTGATGATCGCGATGCGAAGCTCGCGGCTCCGCGCCGGCAGCGTCGACTCGAGCATGCGGTCGCAGGACGAAGGATCGTCGGCCATGTTGGCCGCGCGCCAGCAGCGCGTGGTGAGCCAGATGTCCGTGCCGGTTATGATCTGGAAGGGCTCCATCCGCGTGATGAAGCCCGCCATCCGCTGCGGATCGCCGTAGGCGAGCAGATGCTCGGCCGCCAACTCGTAGAGGCCGTACGGGCTTCTGTCGGCGTATTCCTCGAACACCGCCAGATGCCCACGACGCAAATCGTCTTCCGTGCAGCGGGCGCGCAGGGCTGCGCGGACTTCGGGCAGGGCCGGTTGCAGCATCCCGCAACGATCGACGACCAGAGGCTCGAACGACGCGAGGTCGACGTTGCGGGACACGGGGCCCCATGAGAAATGCGGGACGCCGTGCTCGGCCAAGGCCAGCAGCGCGGTCTGCTTCGCATCCGGTTGCCGATGATCGAGCAGGCGCCTGACGACCGCCGCGATGTCGTCGCCGGCGGTGGGCGCCTTGTTCGTGGCGGCGGCCAAGGCCGCAGCGATACGCAGACGCGTCGGGTGTCCGCCGTGTGGCCAGGCCAGCAGCGCCTGGTTCAGCTCCGCTCGACGTTCGTGTCTGCGCAGCAGCGGCGCAATGACCCGGCGCCGTTCCTCTTCATCGAGGGGCGCGACCTCGTGCACGCGCCAGCCGCGCGCAGCCAGCGCGTCGACGATTGGGCCCTGCGAGACCGAAACCACGAGGCGCGTGCCGGGCGGCACCGTGATGGGCAAGAACGACCCGTCGATCCTCCGCGAGCTGATGATGTGGTCCAGCCCGTCGATCAGGAGGTAGATCCTGCCCCCTTGCACGTCGAAGTACGGCAGCGTCGGCCCATCGTACGCGCGCCTGGAACGGAGAACGCGAAACGCGAGGCCCCGGTTGCGCAAGAGCTTCGCGCCTTCTCTCTCCACGTCCTCGATCATCGATAGATCGTGGCAACTGCGCCCGCCCTGCTCGACCAACTTGATCACGCACGAGCGCATGCCCCTGCCGAGCGCGCTCGCGATTCCGTCGCACAAGGTGCTCTTGCCCGCTCCACGGCCGCCCGTGACGACCAAGGGCGGTCCCTCGCCGTCGACATGCTCGACGAGCTCGCGGACGATGGTTTCGCGTGGGGAGGCCATATCGGTTACGATCAGAGACGCGAAAGGGAGGCGAATTTCACCGGCCGCGAATTCGGCGCGATTCGCAGCTTCGTGCGGCCACCCCCGCATCCGAAAGGAAATCGCATAGATAGACGGCGCCCTCACTCTCGGATCGACCAACCGAATCGTGCTTTCCGGGGCCGGCGAGCAGGCCGGCCGCGCCAAAGTGACGGCGAGCCGGTGTCCGCGCGGCTTCCCTCCGGATAGGCAAAGTGCCAGCACGGTCGGTCGCGGCAGGGGCGAAGCCGCTCAGGCTTCACGGTCAAGAGCGATATACTCCCGCCACCTTGGCACCGACCCCTCATCTCATCCTCGCCTCCGCTTCCCCGCGGCGGCGCCAGTTGCTGGAAAGCGCCGGCCTAGTCCTCGCCGTCGAGCCGGTCGTCATCGACGAGGCCGTTCGCGACGGGGAGCCCGCTCGTTCGTACGTTGCGCGCGTGGCGGGCGCGAAGTGCGACGCGGCCATGGCGAAGCTGGGAAATCCGAGGCTGGCCGTTCTCGCTGCCGATACCGTGGTATGTCTGGCCGGCGAGATCCTGGGCAAACCCAACGACGAGGCGCAGGCCGCGGCCATGCTGCGCCGCCTGGCCGGGCACCGTCACGAGGTGCTCACCGCCTATCGCATCCGGCACGGCGAACGCACGGTCGAGCGTCTGGTCAGCACGAGCGTGACCATGCGCTCGTTGGATGGCCAAGAAGTCGTGGCCTACCTGGCCTCCGGCGAGTGGCGCGACAAGGCCGGCGCCTATGCGATTCAAGGCATCGCCGCCAGCTTCGTCACCGACGTGCGCGGCTCATTCACCAACGTGGTGGGCCTGCCGCTGGCCGAGGCCTTGGCGGATCTGCGCGCCCTCGAGGCCTTGCCCGGCTACCCGCCCGCCGCCTTCGGAGCCACGCCATGACGCGCGCCGAACAGATCGCCGCCAACCTCGACCGGGTGCGGGAGCGGCTGGACACGGCCCTCGTTTCTGCGCGGCGATCCTCTCTGACCATGCGCCTGCTCGCGGTCAGCAAGACGGTAGCGGCCGAGGATGTCGCCGCCGCGCTGGCGGCCGGCCAGCGGGATTTCGCCGAGAACTACGGGCAAGAGTTACGCGACAAGCACAAGGCAGTGGCCGAGCTGGTCGCGGCCCGGGGCCTGCCCGAGCCGCGCTGGCACTTCATCGGCCCGCTGCAGACCAACAAGGTCAAGTACGTCGTCGGCAAGGTCGCGCTGGTGCACTCGCTTGCCTCCGTGGCCGTCCTGGCCGAGTTGGAGCGCAAAGCCGAGGCGCTCGGGGTCGTGCAGGACTGTCTCGTGCAGGTGAACGTGGCCGGCGAAAGCCAGAAGAGCGGTTGCAAGCCCGCCGAGTTGCCGGCCTTGCTCGACCGTTTCTCCGTGGCAACGCACCTGCGCTGCGCGGGCCTGATGGTCATCCCGCCCTACGACGAGGACGCCAAGAGCTCGCGGCCCCATTTCGCGGCGCTCAGAGAGCTGCGCGACCGGCACCGCTCGCAAGCCCGGCCGAACGTCGTGCTCGCGGAATTGTCGATGGGCATGAGCCACGATCTGGAGGTAGCCATCGCCGAGGGTGCGACCCTGGTGCGCGTCGGCACCGCGATTTTCGGAGAGCGCCCGTGAGCGAGCCGTCCCTGGCCGACAAGCAACGGTTCCTCGCCATGGCCATTGCCGAGGCGGTGCGCGGCGCGCGCGCCGGGCTGGGAGGACCGTTCGGGGCGGTGGTGGTCAGAGACGGCGTCGTGGTCGGAAAGGCCAGCAACGCCGTGATCGCGAACCGGGATCCCACCGCGCATGCCGAGGTGCTGGCCATTCGCGCGGCGTGCGCGGCGCTGGGGTCGCACCAGCTTGCGGGCTGCGATGTTTACGCGAGCTGCGAACCGTGCCCGATGTGTTTGGGCGCCGTTCTCTGGGCCCGGCCGCGGGCTCTCTACTTCGCCGCCACGCGCGCGGATGCCGCTGCGGCGGGCTTCGACGACGCTGCCTTTCACGACACCGTCTCGGGCCGCAGCGTGGCGACGGCGTTCGTGCGCGAGCGCGTGCCTTGCGAGGACGCCGGCGTACCCTTCGCCGTGTATGCCGGGTTGGCGGGCCGAGTACGCTATTGATCTCATTGCCGCGGTGGCACGAGCGCGGCAATGGGGAGGGGCTCGCGGTGGGGCCGCAAGGGCAGGGGGATGTGCAACGACATCAGTCAGGTGTTTCGCAGCTGCTCGGGGCTGTTCGTCGGTCTGCAGGCCGTGTCGGTCAGCCCTGCGGCAAGGGGGCGAACACCCCATTGCGGGCGCGCCGGTTGCCGCAAGACGGGTGGCCCGACTGTTCCTTGGACGAAGTGGCGGCGAACGCCGACGACAAGCTCGTCACCCTGTGTTTCGCGAGGGTGCGCGGTCAGGATCCGACGGAGATGCTTTTCGCCGAGGGGGATGACCTGGTGCCCCCATTCTCGACGGAAGGAGCCCACGAGGCGCCCCACGCGCGGATTGGCCAAGGGGACTGCGGCGCGATCGGGATCTTCTCGATGCCGATGCCGTTGCCCCGCCGACGGAACGCCTCGCCGTAGGGGCCGTCGTGGTCGCGAATCATGTACATGGGTGCTCAGCTTTCATGACCGCCGAAGGCCCGAGCGATGCCGGTGCTCTTCTGGACATACCGGCTGTGGGGTTTTCCACCATTTCGGCGGACGAGACTGTGGACGAATCCAGCATTTCTTGCGCGCGGGGTATTCGGTGGCGGTGGGGCACAAGGAACACAATGCTGAAAGATATCGACCTGTTTGCTCCAGCAACGAGCGCTTTCGCGGCGGTTGGCGCGGGGATTGCCCGCAGATGAGAGTGAACTTCGAGAAGGAGGCAGTCATGCAAGACAAGAACCCGGGTGTCAGGACGACGGCCCGCAGGAAGACCAAAGGGAGCTGCATCTGGCAAGCATCCGGGGTGGTGTCCGCGCAGACGTGCGAGTCGCGACCGGACGACTGCGAGGGCTGTCCGGTGTACACCTCCCTTGCCAAGGTGGCCGCGCACAGGCAGACGAGTTACTTCGGCCGGGACTACTTCGACTGGTGCTCGGTGAATGCTTGCGCGGTCCCGGGCCGGCCATGTCCGTTCGCCGGACCGTGCATGGCCAACTGGTCACGCACCAATTCGCCGGCGTTGCGGATGTTGACCCTGACGGGGATCGGAGGCCTGGCTATCGGCGCGAATGCCTCTCTGATTCAGCAGACGGGACGTCGTCCCGGGCTGCACGCGGATCTCTTGAGCAGGCTTTTCGAACTGAGGAAGCTGGGGAAGTCGGGGGCGGAGGACAAGCTCTCCCCGGCCGACCTTGGTTTGCGCACGACGAGGGAGCAGTTCGCGCTGCTGGCGGCCGCCTCTTTCTTGGACTGTCTTGATTCGGTCGATGTCTTCGCGTTCGCCGAAACGATGTTTGAGCACGCGCTGCTTCCCTGCGGGCTTTCGGGATCCTTCTCCGGCGAACGGACCGAGCAGGATCGATGGGATGCTCTCTGGGCCCTGCAGGGTTTGGCCCTCTTGGATGTGCTTTCGACTTTCGACATCGACGCGATCGGCAGGATGCAAACGACAATGGCGTCCTCGAGTTACCCCTCCATGGTCATGGCGCACATGGCGCTCGCGGTTCAACGGTGCATCCAGCCCTACACGTATAGAGCCCCGGGGCTGGAACCAGAGACGGTTGCGCGCGCGGTCACGTTGGTTGGCTTTGCCCGGGGGTTGCTGGGCAAGGCGTACAAAGGGCGATTGACTACCTCCTCCGAGCTGGCTGCGGCCGTGATCGTGGCTCGGACTCTCGGGGCGGTTTCCGAGGGCGGGGCGGTGCCCGCTGGCCGAGTGTTGATGGACGAGACATTGCGCATGCTCGCGGCAGGATCCTTGGACGTGGTGTGGGTGCAGTTGATGTTGTCCGGGATCGTGGCTTCCGGCCTGGAGATTTGTCCCGATGAGCGCACGGCGATCTCGCGTGCGGTGCTGCGCTCGTTCCAGCGTCGTTTCAGGAAGCTGGGCGACATGCGTAACGATCCCGTATCGCTTCTGGCCTCGCTGGGCGCGGACAATCTGGTGCGCGAGAGCGATCGCTTCGAGGCGCTTGCTGGTGCCCAGGTGCCGTCAGTCGAGCTGGATCCGGAGCTCCTGGGGTGCGAGATGCCTGGCGATCGGTTCTACTGCCGGGGCCATGTATGGGTGCAGCCCGGCGGAGACGGCGTTGTGCGTATCGGGCTCGACGACCTGGTGGCCCACCTCATCGGACGCCTCGACGCCGTCGAGATGCCCGAGCCGGGAAAGCGGTTGCGCCGGAACAAGCCGGTATTGCGCTTGATCCGCGGCGGTGAGTCTGTCGACGTCCGCTCTCCGATGAACGCGGACGTGGCGGTCGTCAACCGGTCGATCGTGGATTCGCCTGGGCTTCTTGCGGATCGGCCTTACGATGATGGTTGGCTGCTGGCTGTGCGTCCCGTGGTATCCGAGGAAGACCTCTCCGGGTTGATGTTCGGCGGGATCGCGCGCGATTGGCAGAGGGCGGAGGCGGGACGGTTGGGCAGCGCTTTCCAGGGCAAGATAGCCACCGCCGCAGACGGTGCGACGCTGGCCCGCGACGCTCTGGCCGGCATCCCCGGCGTCCGCTGGTCGAAAGTCCTGCGCAAGTTCCTCATGGGTTGAGCTTGTCTTGCAGCAGGAATGCGCAGTAGTAACAGAGGCGCGTGGACTTGGCATCTATATGCTTCACGTCGAGCGAGGCGGCCATCGCGCAGCTTGGATCTCGACAGTGACTGAGACCGAAGGTGTGGCCAAGCTCATGGACAGCCTCCTTGAGAACGCGACCGATGAAGAGGGAGCGATCAACGGGTGCATTTCCCGGGGACGGCTCCATGCCGAGCCGGTAGGTTGAAACCAGCGCGGCTCTTCCGGGAAACATCGCCTCGCCGAAGATGTAGCGCAGAATCGGCGTGAAGATGTCAACGTCGGTCACGCCCAGCAACCGGAACACATCCAGCCTGGAAGCTGCCAGCTGCTCGAGGATTCGGGTCGCGTGATACTGTCCCCGTTTCTCGTCCAGGCTCTCGGCTGGAAGCCTCTCGGCGGCCCCAACCCGGCACGTCAGCGGATAGGAGCGCGCAATCTCGGCGGCAAGCGCGGTGAGTAGCCCCTGGTCCTCAAAGCCCAGGGGGACGATCTCGACCAGCGTGCTCATTGTTCTTGGGAGAGGCCATACTTCTTGATCTTGGCGTACAGCGTTCCCCTGTCGATCCTCAGCGCCTGGGCTGTACGGCTGATGTTCCACTCGTATTGCTCGAGCTTCTTGGTGACGTAGTCTCGTTCCCAGGTGTCGAGAGCCTCGTCCTCCGGCGTTTCGACGGGCTGCTGCAGCGCGATGGGGAGATCCTCGGGCATAATCCGTTTTTGTTTGCCGACTACCAGCGCCCGCTCGATGGCGTTCTCCAGTTCGCGGACGTTTCCCGGCCAGTCGTGGTTGATCAGTAGCTGTACGGCCTCGGGTGAGAGAGCGTTGGTCTTCTTGTTCAAGCGCACGCGGAGCACGTCCAAGAAGTGCTCCGCCAGGGCCGGGATGTCCTCTTTGCGCTCCCGCAGCGGTGGTATGTGCATCCGCACCACGTTCAGACGGTAGTAGAGATCCCTCCGGAAGAGCCCCTCTCTGACGGCCTGCTCCAGGTCACGGTTGGTAGCTGCGAGCACTCGGAAATCCGTCTCCACGTCCTTGACGCCCCCGACTCGCCGGAACTTCCGCTCCTGCAGCACCCGGAGCAGATCGATCTGCGTCTTCGGGCTCGAGTCTCCGATCTCGTCCAAGAAGAGGGTTCCGCCGGCGGCGGCCTCGAGCAGCCCCTGCTTGGAGCTGTCGGCTCCGGTGAAGGCTCCCTTTTCGTACCCGAACAGCTCGGCCTCCAAGAGGGACTCGGTCAGCGCTCCGAAGTTGACGCCCACGAAGAGCCCGTCGGACCGAGAGCTCTTTTCGTGGATCGCGCGCGCCAGTACCTCCTTGCCGGTTCCGCTCTCTCCGGATATCAGCACGACGGAGTCGGTGGTGGCAACGTCCTCGACAAGCTCGAACAGCTTCGACATGGCCGGCGATCGTCCGATCATCGGACCGTAGCTGCCGCACGTTCTCACCTGGTGCTTGAGCAGCTGGTGCTCGCGCCGAATGCTCTGGTCCTCGAGGATCCGTTCGATGAGCATGCCGATCTCCATCGGGTCGAACGGTTTGACCACGTAGTCGATGGCACCCAGCTTCATCGCCTCTACCGCAGAGTCGATAGAGCCATAGGCGGTCATCATGACGACGGGGGCATCGGGGTCGTGCTCCTTGACCAGTTTCAGCATTTCCAGGCCGTCCATGCCGGGCATCTTGATATCCACGAGCAGCAAATTGAACGACTGCGTCTTCAGCATCTCCAATGCCGGCTCGGCACTATCGGCTACGTCCACCTGGTGTCCATCGCGTCTGAGCAGATCTCCCAGAGAGATGCGGATCGAGAGCTCGTCGTCTACAACTAGTATTCTGGTTTTCCTGCGCATGCTATGGCCCTCTTTTGCCTGTTATCCGGGTTTCCAGAGCGAGGTCGTCATCGGGACGCCACGGGAAGCGTGAAGGTGAACACGGTGCCTTGGCCCTTCTGGCTCTCCACTTTGATGACTCCGCCGTGCTGGCGGATGATGCCGTAGCTGACACTCAATCCCAGACCGGTTCCCTTCCCGACCGGCTTGGTGGTGAAGAACGGGTCGAATACCTTTTCCAGGTGTTCTTCCTCGATACCACAACCCGTGTCCGCGACGGAAACCACCACGTATTTGTTCTCCTCGCAGGTGGAGATGGTGAGCGTGCCCCCCTTGGGCATGGCCTCGCAGGCGTTGAGACACAGATTGACCAGCACCTGCTGTAGTTGATTGGCGTCCGCATCTACGCTGGGGAGTCTGGACGCGAGTTCTTCCTTGATCGCGATGTTGTTGAACTTCTTCTGGTTGCGCAGGAGCGTGACCGACTGACGGATGATCTCGTTGACGTCCAGGAGAGTCATTTCTGTGGGCGACTCGCGGGCGAAATTCAGAAGCCCCAGGACAATCCCCCGCATCCGGGAGGTCTCCTTGTGCATGATGTCGAGGTACTCGCGCCCCTTCTCGCTCAAACCCTTCTCGTCCTTCAGCAGGTGCTCGAAGGTCAGCAATCCGGTCAGTGGGTTATTGATTTCGTGGGCGATACCTGCCGCCATCCGTCCGACGGCGGCCAGTTTCTCGCTCTGGCCGATCTGCCTGCGGGTCGTCTGTTTCAGGGCCTCCTCTCGTTGCGTGACGGCATCGGCCATCTGGTCTATCGCCTGGCACAGGAACCCCATCTCGCCAGGAGGACGTATTCCCACTCGGGCCGAGAGGTCGCCCGCCGCAACCCGGTTTGACATCTCGACGATCCGGCCGATGGGGCGTAGCAGCCACCCGGTCGCAAGTGCAAGCAGCAAGAGGCTGACTAGGGAGGTGAATGCCACCACCGCGAGAGAGGATCCCAACGCCAGTCTGCGGGTGCGTACGAAGGGGGCCTCCAACGTGCCGACTCCCAGGGCTCCGACGACCCGATTCGCAGGATCCAGGATCGGTTCGTAGGCGGTGATGTACCAATCGTTGACCACCAGGGCCCGATCGGCCCAGTTCTCCTTCCTCTCCAGCACCTTCTTGTAGACTTCTGGGCTAAGGAACGTGCCGACGGCCCGGAAGCCTTGCCCGCTTTTCATGCTAGTGGAGATTCGAATGTTTCGGTGGAAGATGGTTGCAGCTCCCACGTCCACGCCTCTATAGAGTTCGTCCTGGTACAGCTCCTGCTTGATCTCGTCGACGATGGAGTGGTCTTGGTTCAGAAGCCTCGCCCCATAGAGAAAGCCCACGCAATCCCGGCCTGTTCGTAGGTCTGCGAGTGGTACCGCCGCGCCTATGACCATTGCGTCGCGGTGGCCGAGCTCTTTTCCGGCTGTCGTCTTCAAGGTGGGGCTTGTTTCCAGAGACGTCCGAGACACCAGATCCGCACCCTCCTTCTCCAGGTACTTGTATGGCACGATGGCTGTGCCCCGGAAGCACTTCCTCTGCCTCAGGGCTTTGGAAACGATCGGGTTGTACGAGACGTCGTCCCCCGCCTGGTCCGGGTTGTTTTCGCGGTAGACAACCCGGCCGTCCGTTTCGAGCAGAGCGATGATGTCCAGCTTTCCCGCCTGCCGGACGTGCTGCAGCAGTCTGTGTAGGTCTTCCCTTTCCCAGCTTTCGAGCGGGGTGGGCACTACGCGCCGCGTAGAGGTCGCCCTCATGAGAAGGCAGATGTCGTCGATGCGCCGGTCGTACAGCCTCCTGGCGGAGTTGAGATCCAGGCGCACGCGGGCCTGGACTTCCTCGACGAGCGATCCGCTGATGCTGAGGATGATGAGGAGCGACAGAACGACATTGGCCACCGGAATGATGCAGACGGATCCGACTGTCAACCGGAACCAGACTGTCTTCTTCCAGCCTATTCTTCCGAAGGGTCTCAATTTCTTTCGGTCTTAGGTTGCGCGGCGTATCAAACGCTGCAGGAAGCTCGACATACCGAAGAGCGTGGCTTCGCTGCGTTTCGCCGCAAGGCCGACTCGCAGCCGTGTGGAGACTTCGATGAAGCGTTGCTCGAAATCGACAGCGTCATGCATCTTGACGGCCCGAGCCGCACCCTAGCCAAGAAAGCACGCTACGCCTTTTTGTGCGACCGTTTTTTCGGCACCTGGCGGCCGCGCGCGGCCGCCGAACCAGGGGTGCAATCCTCCCGCCCGACGGGCGTTCAACGGACGATGACGGCGTCGAAGGCGCAGACGTCGCGACAGATGCCGCACTTGATGCACTTGTCGGCGTCGATGGTGTGAACCACCTTCTTGTCGCCGGCGATGGCATCTTGCGGGCAGTTCCGCTTGCAGACCAAGCAGCCGGTGCACTTGGCCGGGTCGATCGAGTAGGTGATCAGGGCCTTGCATACGCCGGCGGGGCAGCGCTTCTCTTTGACGTGCGCCTCGTACTCGGAGCGGAAGTAGCGCAGCGTGCTCAGGACCGGATTGGGAGCCGAGCCACCCAGGGCGCACAGGGAGCACTCCTTGACGGTGTTGGCCAGCTCCTCGAGCAGCTCGATCGAGCCTTCCAGGGCCGTGCCGTTGCAGATGTCGTTGAGGATGGCGTTGATCTGGGTCAGGCCCTCACGGCACGGCAGGCACTTCCCGCAGGATTCGCCGATGAGGAAATCGATGAAGTAGCGGGCGATGTCGACCATGCAGTCCGTGTCGTCCATGACGATCATGCCGCCGGAGCCCATCATGGAGCCGACGCGGGTGAGCTGGTCGAAATCGACCGGGAGGTCGAGCAGTTCCTCCGGGATCACGCCGCCGGACGGACCGCCGGTTTGCACCGCTTTGAACTTCCGGCCCTTCATCATCCCGCCACCGATGTCGAAGACGATCTCTCGCAGGGTGATCCCCATCGGGACCTCGACCAGGCCGGTGTTGTGGACCTTGCCCACCAGGGAGAAGACCTTGGTTCCCTTGCTGCCACCCCAGGGGTTCTCGGAGACGTCTCCGGTCCCGATCCCCGCGAACCACTTGGCGCCCCGGAGGATGATCGGGGGAACGTTGGCATACGTCTCGACGTTGTTGAGGTTCGTCGGCAGATCCCACAGGCCGTGCTCGACGGTGTGGATGTATTTCGCGCGCGGCTCGCCGGGGCGCCCCTCCATCGAGGCCATCAGGGCGGTGGATTCGCCGCAGACGAAGGCGCCGGCGCCCCGGTGGATCTTCACGTCGAAATCGAAGCCGCGCTCGAAGATGTTCTTCCCCAGAAGACAGAAGGCTCGAGCGTCGGCGATGGCCTTCTCGAGACGCTGCAGCGCCAGCGGGTATTCGTGACGGATGTAGACATAGCCCCGGCTGGAACCGATGGCGTACGCCGCGATCGCCATCCCCTCGAGCACGCTGTGCGGGTCGCCCTCGATAATACTGCGGTCCATGTACGCGCCGGGGTCGCCCTCGTCGGCGTTGCAGACGACGAATTTCGGCTCGCCGGGCGCCTCGCGACAGGTCTTCCACTTGATTCCGGTGGGGAATCCGCCGCCGCCGCGTCCACGGAGTCCGGAGGCGATCATCTCCTGGACGACCTGCTCCGGCGTCATTTCGGTGAGGACCTTGGCCAGGGCTCGGTAGCCGTCGCGGGCGATGTACTCGTCGATCGACTCGGGGTCGAGCAGACCGCGGTTTCGCAGGGCGAGAAGGCGCTGCTTCTTGAAGAAGCCAATCTCGCTCATCTTCGGAATGGCGGCCTTGCCGGCGGGCGGGGTGTACATGAGGGCGGGGACCGGCCGGCCCTTGAGCATGTGCTCTTCGACGAGATGCGGGATGTCCTTCTCGGTGAGGTGCTGGTAGAAAATCTCGTCCGGCTGGACGACCATGACCGGACCCTGAGCGCAGAAGCCGTTGCAGCCAGTCATCACGACGGCGATTTCGTTGGCAAGGCCGTGCTTCTTGATCTCGCGCTCAAGGGCCTCCTTGATCCGGTAGGAGTTGCTGGCGACGCAGGCCGTGCCCGCGCACAGCATCAGGTGCATGCGGTAGCCGCCCACGCGCGGCGAAATCTGTTCCTCGGGCCTTGCGGTGTCGGTGTTCACGCTCATAGCGTTTGCTCGCTTCCCACCGCCAGGGCGTAGTCCTTCACGACGGTGCCTTTGAGGACGTGCTCCTCGAAGATCCGGCTCGTCTTCTTCTCGTCCAGGTCGACGTATTTGACTGGGGCCTGATCACGCACCTCGACCGTGATCATGGGCTCGCGGCTGCAGAGGCCGGCGCAGCCGGTGGTGGTCACGACGACGTCGGTCGCCTTGGACTTCTCCAGGCAGCGCAGCACCTCCGCCATGATCTTCCGGGCCCCCGCCGAAATGCCGCAGGTGCCCATGTGGACCGTGATTCTCACGCGTCCCGCCCCTTCGCGCAAAGACATGCTGCGCTTCTGCTGCTGGCTGATCCGGTCCAGATCCTCGATCTTGAGTTTGGGCATCGGTTACCTCCCAGAGCGGCGTCAGTGGGCCTGCTCCGCCTTCCGCACCCGTTCCAGGATCCTGCTGATCTTCACCGACGACGTCTGGCCGTAGACGTCCCCGCCGACGGTCACGACGGGGGCGAGGCCGCAGCATCCCACGCAACGGACCGACTCCACGCTGAAGAGGCCGTCCGCGCTGACCTGCCCCTCCCGTTCCACCCCGAGGTCGCGCAAGATGTTCTCGAGGATACGCGTGCCGCCCTTGACGTGGCAGGCCGTCCCCGTGCACACCGCGATCGGGAACTTGCCGCGCGGCTCGAGCGTGAAGCCCTTGTAGAACGTTGCGATGTGGAAGATGCGGTTGACGGGCACGTCGAGTTCCTCGGCGAGCCGACGCGCCAACGGATGGGGAATGTAGCGGTAGTGCGCCTGCACGTCTTGGAGCATCTCGATTAGATAGCTGCTGTCGCGTTTCCAGTGCTCGATGATCTCGTTCAGCTTGGCTTCATCTGTTAGCATCGGAACGCTCTCCTTAGATCGTCCTTGGCGGCGGCGGTGTCTGTGGCGCCGGCGGTGTTCGTGGTGCCATCGGTGTCGGCATCGTCGGGGTCGGCTTGTCCTCGAGGAACAGTGCGCCGAGTCGCGCGAAGTCCTTGTCGGCGATCTTGGCGCCGAATCCGGGTTCGAGCCCGCGCGCAACCTCTACGCCGAGGGCCTGGGCCAGCTTCTGCGTCTGTTCCGCGATCCAGGACGCGACGTCATCCCGGCCGATGAGCAGGCGGCTCTGGGTGTAGAAATCGGTCGGACGGATCCGCAAAATCCAGCCACGGTCGTAGCAATCCTGCGCGAGCATTGCCGGATCGGCGAGCACCGTCTCATTGAGGCCGGCCACCGTCCCCGCTACGGGAAAGCGCAGGGTCATGCGGCGCCCGCGGGCCACTACGGTGACTGCGGCGTCGCCCGTCTTGACCGCTGCGTCCTTCCGGCTATGCACGGTCACTTGCTCGACCGGTCCGAGCAGCTGAAGGGCGAAATCATCGATGCCGATGCGCGCGTGGCCACCCGTCATCTTTACCCAAGCATGGCTGCGAGAGTAGCAGCGATCCTCCACCACGAGGAAGGGCCCCACGGGCCGGGGCTTGCTCCGCTGGCCCGGGGCGACGGCCAGGACCGGGTGGGTTCCGTGCTCCTCGAAGAGACGCTGGTCGACGTCGCATTCCGAGCAGCGGAAGTCGTTGGGGCAGATCTTGTACGACACGAGCCCCATGCGCGCGTAGCGGCAGATGCGCTGGTCGGCGGCCAGCTCTCGCCGCCAGCGTTCGGTGGTCTGCTCCTCCATGTGCATGGCGCCGGTCGGGCAGACGTAACTGCAGGCTCCGCAGGCGATGCAGGCGCCGTCGTCCACGTACCACGGAGTACCCACCACGCGCTGGTTTCCGCGGTCGATGAAGCTCAGCGCGGAGGCGCCGACGATCTGGTCGCAGACGCGCACGCAAAGCCCGCACATCACGCAGTCGCTCGCCTCGACCATCCGGAAACGCGACTTCTCCACGCCGACCGACCTCGCCAGTTCCTGCACGTACGGGACGTTCGGGCAGCGGGCCAAGAGAAGCTCGGCCATGATCTTCCGATGCTGGCGCACCCGCTCGGTGTCGGTGAACACCTCGAGGCCTTCCTCGGAGGGGAAGTTGCACGAGGTGACGAGGCGAGTGCGCTTGCCCCGTTTGACCTCCACGACGCACATCCGGCAAACGCCGTAGGGCTCGAGACCGTCGAGATGGCACAGCGTGGGCACGTGGATGCCAAGCGAGCGGATGGCTCCCAGCAGCGGCGCGCGATGCTCGGCCTTCGCCTCGCGCCCGTCGATCTTCATGGTTATTTGCCTCATAGCCCACTCCGGTTGTCTTTGGCGCTCGCGGGCTTGCCGTTCCCTCCCGGCTCGCAGAAAGCTCGAGCCAGGTAGCTGGAGATGTCGTTGATCTCGAGCGCTCCGCCGGTGGCCTGCTGTAGGGTGGCCATACAGATGGGACACATCGTGGCGACGCGGTTGCCGTTGACCTTCTTGAACTGCTCCACGCGCTTGACGCCGATCTGGTGCGCCATGCTGGGGAACAGCGACTCGATCGGTCCCCCGCAGCAGTGGGTCAGCTTGCGGTTGTCCCGGGGCTCCACCACCGTGTAGCCGGCCCGCTCTAGCAGCCGCCTCGGCTCCTCGATTACCTCCTCGTAGCGCGCGTAGACGCACGAGTCGTGGATCACGATCGGACCCTCGACCTTGTTCCGCGGCCGGAGGTTCTCTCGCGCGGCCAGAACCTCGATGTAGCTCTTGACCTCCAGATCGAAGTCGGGCAGCACGGTCGGGTAGACGGAGCGCAGCATGTTGGTCGTGTGGGGGTCGATCGTGATCAGCGAGCGCACGCCGTGCTTCTTGAGGAGGCTGTGGACGCGCCGCGCGTGCGCGATGAACGTGTCGTCGGCGCCGAGGTCGTAGGCCAGGGCGCCGGCGTAAAGCTCCTCCTTGTAGAGGTAGCCGAACTTCACGCCGGCCTGCTGTAGCAGGCGGGCGATGTCACGAATGATGCTTCCGAATCGCTTGTGATCGGACCCCCTGGGCCGAAACATGATGTTGGACACGTTGATCATGCGGTTGAAGAATCGGCCCATCCCGACCATCTTGGCCAGGAAGGTGTTCTCCAGCTTCCCCATACGGTTGACCGCAGCAATCATGTAGGGCAGCAGTTGGTACATCGAGCCGGTGTACAGGACCGTCTCGCCGCCTACGGGGATCGCGAGATCCTTGGCCCACTTAACGGCCTTCCGGCGCGAGATCGGGAACACGGAATCCCTCTTGCGGAGGTTGTCCAGCATGATGCCGATCACGGGGCCGGTGGGCAGAGGCATGAAGTTTCTCCTTCGCTACAGCTTGTAAAGCTTCCTGCCAATGTAGGAGCGCAGAAAACGGATGTTCTCGGCGATGTTCACGTCGGCGGTGCAGTTGGCCTCGCACATCTTGCACAGGAGGCACTGGTAGATGACCGGCGTGTTCTCGAGCACCTTGTCTTCCAGTCCCAGCAGCACGTAGCGGAAGAGCTTGCGCGGCAAAAGATCGATCTCCAGGGGGCAGACGGCGCTGCAGACGCCGCAATTCATGCACGCCGTGGCGTTGAACTCCTTCGACGCCTTCACCTCTTGGAGAAAGGATGGATTCACCAGCGCCATGTCCGTTCCTTTCTAGCCTTCCTTTTCCACCAGCTCGTACTGGTAGTAGTCGCCGTCCGGGTCCTTGATCTCCGCGACGAGGCCGTACTTCCGGCAGGCCATCACCCAGAACATCACCTCGTGCACCGGCCAGCTCATCGCCTCGGCGATCTCGGGGACAGTTTTGGGACCCTCCTTCAGCGCAGCCAGCACCCGGTCGCGCATGAACATCTCGTCGCGCACGATTTCCCTGGGATCCCGCAGCTGGTCACTCATGGCTGGCTCCCATGGCGTCGATCATCGCTCGGATCTGCCGGTCGGTGTACCCCTTGACTCCCAGCGCTCCCTTGGGGCAAGCGGGCACGCAGCAGCCACAGCCTTTGCACAGGGCCGAGTTAATCTGGGCCACTTCCTTCGACCCGGCCGTGACTTTCTCGATTGCGGCGTAGGGGCATGTGCAGACGCACTCGCTGCACCAAGTGCAGGCTTCCGTGTCGACCACAGCGACCAGCGGCTCGAGTTCGACGTAGCCCTTCTTGAGCAGCGCTGCGCTCTTGGCGGTGGCGGCCAGGGCCGAGGCGACGCTCTCAGCGGAGTTCCGCGGGGCCTGGGCGGCACCGGCGATGAAGACGCCATCGATCACCGTCTCCACCGGCCGCAGCTTGGGGTGGATTTCCTTGAAGAAGTTGTCGAGCCCCAGCGGGAGCTTGAGCACGTCGTTCAGAGACTTGTCGGCACGGGCCTCCATTCCGGTGACCAGCACCACCAGGTCGCTCTCGATCTGGATCTCATCGCCGAAGGTGAGCTGGTCCTTCAACTGGACCCGGAAATGGCCGTCCACCTTCTCCACCTCGGGCGGCTGCTGCTCGTCGAACTTCAGGAACACCGCCCCCTTGCTTCGGGCCTCCTCGTACAGCAGCTCGTACTTGCCGTACGTGCGGATGTCCCGAAACAGGTGGAACTGGTGTAGGGACGGGGAGAGGTCGTGGGCCACGGATGAGGCGTGCATCGCGGCGTTGCAGCAGTAGCGGGAGCAGTAGGTGTTGGGCTTCTCCTTCTTGGAGCTGCCGCGCGAGCCAACGCAGTAGACGTAGACGATGCTGTTCACCGGCTTGCCCCGGTAGACGAGCGGGCCCTTGCTTTCGTCGAGCAGCCGCTTGAACTCGGGCAGCGTCAGCACGCCCTCGGTGCCGTAGCCGAACTCGCCCGGTGCGGGCTCGTAGGAGCCGAAGCCCGTGGTGACGACGATCGTCCCGACGTTGAGGGGAATCGTCTGGTCGGCAACGCTAAGCTGCACGGAGAAGTCGCCCACGCTGCCGGACTTTGCCGTCAGCTCGGCATGCGTGAAAACCTTGATGTTCTCACGCGCGCCGATCTCTTCGACCAGCTTCGCGATGAGGTCGCTGCCGCGCCGCTCGTGCGGATACATCCGACCCATCTCGGCCACCCACCCGCCGACCTTCTCGCTCTTCTCGGCCACGAAGACGCTGATCCCGAGGTCGGACAGCGCGAGAGCCGCGCGCAGCCCCGCGATGCCGCCCCCGACCACCAGCGCCCGCGGCACCGTGTCGATGCGGATCTTGTCCAGCGATTCGGTCAGGCGCGCCTTGGCGATTCCCGCCCGGACCAGGTGGACGGCCTTCTCCGTGGCCTGGGCCGGCACGTCGGTGTGGGCCCAGGAGCATTGCTCGCGCAGGTTGACCTGTACATAGAGGTATGGGTTGAGACCGGCCCGGTTCGCCACGCCGCGAAAGGTGAACAGGTGCAGTGTCGGCGAACAGGAAGCGACCACCATGCCGTCCAGCTTCTGCTGCTGGATGTCCTCGATTATCTCCTGCTGGGAGGCGTCCGAGCAGGCAAACATGGTGGTCTTGGCGACGACCACGCCTTCCTCTCCGGCAATGGCATTCCGGACCTTCTCGCAGTCGACGTAGTCCGAGATGTTGCCCCCGCAGTAGCAGATGTAGACGCCGATTCTCCTGGCACTCATCGCTTCAGCCTCTCGACGTACGCGGCGCTCAGGGCTGCGGCCGCACCGGAATGCAGGATGGTGTCCGGAATGTCCATCGCCGCCGCGGAGGCGCCGGCCACGTAGACCCCGTCGATGCTGGTGCGGGCCGGGCTATGGTCCTCGTCGACCTCGTGGACGTAGTGGTGGGGGTCGGGTTTCAGCACGCCGCCGGAGAAGAGGCCAAGAGCCTCCTGGTTGGGCAGCAGCCCCACCGAGAGGACCACCAGATCGTGCTCGGCCCGGGCCAGCTTCCCGCCGCCGGCGATGTCCTCGTAGTGGAGGATCAGCTTGCCGTCTTCTCCTTCCTCCACGCGGGCCACCTTGCCCTTGACGAACCTCACGCTCATCGCCTTGGCCTGTTCGTAGAACTCCTCGAACCCCTTTCCGAAGGCGCGGATGTCAATGTAGTAGATGGATACATCCGCCATCGGCAGCGCGCCCATCAGCAGCTGGGCCTGCTTGACGCTGTACATGCAGCAGACGCGCGAACAGAGCGGGTTGTCGACCTGGCAGTCGCGCGAGCCCGTGCACAGGATGTAGGCGATGCTGTCCGGCATCTTTCCGTCCGAAGGCCGGAGCACGGTGTTGTACGGCCGGGTCGGCGACAGCAGCCGGTCCATCTGCATGGCATCGATCACGTTGGGGAACCGTCCATGGCCGTAGAGGACCTTGAGTCCGGCATCGAACAGCCGGAAGCCGGTCGAAACCACGACCGAGCCGACCTCCACCATTTTTTCCCGGTCGCGCATGCCCAGGTCGATGGCGTCGGCCGGACAGGCCGCGATGCACTGGTGGCACTCGCAGCACCCTCCGCAGTCGAGGCACCGTGCGGCGCTCTGGCGCGCGGCCGCCTCGTCGAAGCCCGTCTCCACCTCCTGGAAGTCGGCCCGACGCTGCTCGGCCGGACGCTTGCCGCGCTCGGCGGGCGGCAGCCGGGAGTAGCGGGCCTGACGCTGGAGAACGCTTTTGGGGTCCACGGCGGGCAGAGCCGGCAGCTCCACCGGCGTCCGCTCGGTTCCCCGCAAGAACCGGTCGATGCAGGCGGCGGCACGGGTGCCGGTGCCGATCGCCTCCACCAGAGAGCTCGGACCGGAGACGACGTCGCCGCCGGCGAAAACGCCCGGCACGCGGGTCTCCAGGGTCCGCGGGTCCACGGCGAGGGTCTTCATCCCCGCCGTCTGCAACTCGCCCTTGAGCTGACCGAGGTCTGCCCCCTGGTCCACGGCCAAGACGACCAGGTCCGCGTCCAGGGCTTCGGCCGCTTTGCCTGCCGAGCCCGGCAGGATGCGGCCGGAGACATCCCGCTTTCCGGCAAGCATCTCCCGGCTCTCCACGCGGACTCGCTTGTCGCCCAGGCCGACCAACCGGGCCGGAGCCCTGTGGAATTGGATCGTGACGCCCTCCTCAATCGCGTCATCGATGGCCGACTCGAAGATGCACAACTCCTCCCGGCTGCGCCGGAACTGCAGCACCACCTGCTTCGCTCCCAGGCGACAAGCAGTGCGGGCGCAGTCGAGGGCGATGCCGTGGCGCCCCCCGCCGACGACCGCGACGGTCTTGCCCTCCAGCTTCGGTCGCTCGCGGGAACCGGCCTGGCGGAGAAACCCAAGAGCCCCGACCACGTTCGCCAGGTCCGTCCCCTCGAGCGCGGGCTTCCGGTCCTTGGGGAGACCGGCGGCGACGAAGATAGCCTTGAACCCCTTGAGCCGCAGGGCCGCCGGGTCCTCGACCCGCTCGCCAGTGCGGATTTCAACCCCAAGGGCGGTGACGTTGGCGATGTCGCGGTCCAGAACTTCCGGGGGAAGCCGGAAGGTCGGTACCAGACGGAGCATGCCGCCTGGCTTCTCCGCCGCCTCGAAGACCGTCACCGAGTAGCCCCGACGGGCCAGGTGGTACGCCGCAGTAAGGCCCGCCGGTCCGGAGCCGACCACCGCCACCCGCTCGATCTGCTTTTTCTTGGGCGGCCCGTGCTTTGGCTTCGGGTGCTTCTGGTAGTAGTGATCGGCGGCAAAGCGCTTCAGCTTGCGGATGGGCAGGGCGCCTTCCAGCTCGGCGCGCGTACAGACCCCCTCGCAGGGCGCGTAGCAGATGCGTCCCAGGGCGCCGGGGAACGGGACCGCCTCAAGGATGAGTTCCAGCGCCTCGTCGAACATGCCGGCGCGGATCAACGAAACGTACCCGTGCGCCTTCACACCGGCAGGGCAGGCCAGCGAGCAGGGAGACGTGCCATGGCGCTCGATCACCGCCTTCTTGGGAACGGCCTGCGGGAACGGGATGTAGGCCGCCCGGCGCGCGACCATGTCGAAGTTGAACTGGTCGGGCACGGCGACCGTGCAGGCCAGCTCGCACTTCTGGCATCCGGTGCACTTGTCGAGATCGACGTGGGTTGCCTGGCGGTCGAGAGCGACCTGGAAGGTTCCGCGCGCCGTCTTGGAGATGTTCTTCACCCGCGTGTAGGTCATGCAGGTGACCTGCGGATGGTGGAACGTCGAGGCCATCTTCGGCGTGGCGATGCAGCTGGCGCAGTCGAGCGTCGGGAAAACCTTGCTCAGCAGGATCATCTTCCCGCCGATGGTGGGCTCCTTCTCCGCCAGCAGCACCGAGTAGCCCATGTCGCCTAGCGTCAAAGCGGACTCCATACCCGCGATCCCGCCCCCAACTACAAGGACGTCGTAGTCCATGTCAGCCCGCTTTCGTCGATGGCCCGAGCTTTTTGATCTCTTCGAAGAAGTACTTCATGTGCTTCTGGAAGGACTCGGCGCAGACCGAGCAGATGGCCGCCATCTTGAGCCGCTGGGGTGGGATGCCGTGCTCCCGGAGCAGATCCTGCGTTCGACCGACCAGCTTGGCCGTGCGGTCGGTGCAGTCGGGGACGAACGGGCAGTCGGTCCCGTCCGCGGCGATGAACACGCCGTCAAAACCGTGGGTGAGAGCGTACAGGACCCAGTCCGGCCGGACGCCGCTAGAGCAGGGCAGCGGGATTGCGACGGCGGTGGGCGGATAGTGCAGGTGGGAGCTTCCCGCGAGGTCCACCCCGATATCGGAGATGGTCGCGGTAGAAAACACCAGAATCTCCGGCCGGAACTCCTGCGCGGCCGTGCCGCCGCCCTGCTCCACGATCACTTCCCTCTCTTAACGAAGATTCGCCAGAAACCGGCGTCCTCGATCGTCCCCAGGTATTCGTGCCCCTGCTTGCCGGCCCAGCGGGGCACATCCTTGTTGGTGCTCGCGTCCGAGGAAAGCAGCTCCATCACCTGGCCGACCTGCACCGTGGTGATGCCCTTCTTGACCTCGAGCAGCGGGCCGGGGCACGCCGTGCCCCGGGCGTCGACCTGCTTGTCCACTTTGAGCGTCTTCAACTCTTCTTGCGTTGCCATTTCAAAACCTCCGTTTTCGGTTCAGCTCAGCAGAAGGTCAGGACGATGTCCGCCTCTTCCGCCTCGTCCACGAACGTGGCCACCCCGCCGCACTCGACCCCTTCGATCAAGTCCGATTCCTTGCAGTTCACGATGGGGAAGGCCGCGGAACACGCGACGAGCCGGGCCTTGTTCTGGATCATGATCTTGATGAACTCGGTCAGGGGCTTGGGCGCACCAGCCAGCTTTATGTTCTCCGCGCCGCCCTTCTTGATGATGTTCAGGCCGCTCATCGTGAAGAACAACATCAGATTCATGTCCATCGCGATCGCGCCGGAGCCCAGCATGAACGGCGGGAAGGCCTTCTGGGGTTCATCCGAGCCGCAAAAGACAACCATTTTCTTCGCCATGGTCCATCTCCTTTTCGATTGTGTTCAAACGCTTGTCGAGCGATGCGGAGTTTCAAGAAATATGCAGGTCGGACTATGGCTCTGGCGCGACGGCAGAGTCAAGGGGAGACAGATGGACGGGAGTCGCGCGTGATGGCTTCGGTTGTCACGGGTGCCTGGCTGGATCGAGTGCTCTCGCCCGCGAAAAGGTCAGGGTCTTGGCCATGCCTGCTCGTGCTCTTCGGGCAACTGCGAAGCAAGACACCATGAAGCGTTCCCGATGCAACTGCAACACGTTGGAGAACGCGAAGGAATTCTCGTCCGGCGTCTTCCGGTGAAGGCGGCGTGCGGAAGGACGGGGTCTTGTGCGGGAACAGGATCTGACCAAACCGCTGCGCTAGCGAGCGATTCCCCTCGGTCGCTGCCGGCCGCGGATCGGCGAGGGCCATGGGTTCTGGCACTTTCGCGGCTGCGACAAGGACAGTCCTGCCGACCCCGTTCGCTGCGGTCCCCGAGCTAATGGAGACGAGAAATGGCGTTTTGCGGGAGTCGAGCAGGGCCGGGTGGCCGGCGAGCCAACCTGCCAAAACTACCCGCTCGTGCTGCAGTGAGAGCGAGGGCCATTCGGCCGTCGCGAAAGGCATGCCCCTGGCGCTTGCCTGGTAGAATGCCTGCGGCATGAAACGGAAACTCGCACGGTGGGCAACGCTTTCGGTCGGCCTGGCCTGGGGCTGCGCTGGGCAGACGCCGCCGCCGCGGGGACCGACGCCGGCCCCCGATACGGCTCGGCCCACGGAGCCGCCGGCCTTCGCGCCGCTGTCCGGCGCGGCGGCAGCGGCCCCGGCCGCGATGGGTCCGAGTGCCGTGCGCCTGCAGGTTCGCCAGGAGATATTCACGGCGGCGTGGACGGCGGTACGCGACAAGGACTTCGACAAGACCCTGGCCGGCCTCGATTGGGAGGCCATGCGCGGGAAGTACCAGCCCCTGGCCATGGCCGCGCCCGACGAGCCGACCTTCTACCGCCTGCTCAACGAGATGCTCGGAGCGCTCGGCCAATCGCACCTCGAGGTGCACGGCCCGGGCGAAGACGGCGAGGGAGATTCGGAGCCGGCTGCGTCGGTGTCGCAGTCGGGCGCCGTCGAGGTTCTCGACCTGGGCACGGGCATCGGCGATCCGGGGCTCGTGGTTCGCCTCATCGAAGGCAAGCCGACGGTGTCGCGCGTGCGGCCCGGCTCGTCGGCCGAGCGGGCCGGGCTGCGCCCGGGCTTCGTCGTCACCCATATCGGCGGCCGCTCCATGGCGACGCTGCTGCGGCCGGCGCGCGCCCTGCGCCCGGTCGAGGAGCGCTTTGCCCTGCGCCGTCGCTGCGCGCGTCTTCTGTCCGGCTCCGTCGGCACCAAGGTGAGCGTGCGCTTCCTCGACGGCAAGGATCAGGCGCACGACGCCATCCTCGTTCGCGACCCGCCGGCGCGCGCCGCGGTGCAAGTCCTGTTGATGCCGCCCGTGGTGCCCGAGGTGCGAGTCTTCCGGCGTGGAGATGTCGGCGTCATCGCGTTCAACTTCTTCCTGCTGCAACCCATCCTGGCCGAGGTGCAGAGCGCCATCGAGGGCTTCCGGCGAAGCGGCGCCAAGGGGCTCATCCTCGATCTGCGCGGCAATCCCGGCGGGTTCGGCGGCATGGCCATCCCGGTGGCGGCGCGCCTGGTGTCACGCGAGACGAATCTCGGCACGATTCAGTTTCGCGACTTCGCCAACGACTTGGTGGCCGCGCCCTCGCTGGGGACCCAGCCCTTCCTGGGCAGGGTCGTGATTCTCACCGACGAGGGCAGCGCCTCGACTTCCGAGATCCTGGCCGCGGGCCTGCAGGAGGCGAAGCGCGCTACCGTTGTCGGCGAGGGCACGGTCGGCGCCGCGCTGGGCTCGACCATCGAATCGTTGCCGGGCGGTGCGGTCATCCAGATCCCGGTTGCGGGCTTTCGCACGCCCAAGGGCGTGGCCATCGAGGGCCGCGGCGTGCAGCCCGACCGTCGCGTGCACGAGACCCGCGTCAGCCTGCTCGCCGGCCAGGACCTCGTGCTCGACGAGGCGCTGCATCTGGCGCGCGCGTCGAAGTAGAGCGGCCCCTTGACGGACCCACGGCTTCGGCCCAAGCATGGCAGCCATGCTCGCCTTGTTAGCCCTGCTTGCCGCCCTCGACGCCGGCCCGCCGCCGGCCAACGTCGCATCGCCTCCTCCCCTGCGGAACGCCAGAGCCGTTCTCGCCGACTATGCCAAGGCCATCGGCGACGAGAAGGCGTGGAAAAAGCACAAGAGCGTGCGCGTGAAGCGCGAGGTCGCGGTCAAGGCCATGAACTTCAAGGGGGCGGAGGAGACGCGCCTGGTGCGCGGCGGGAAGATCTTCTCCACCTCGGTCATGCCGGGCTTGGGTACCTTCCGTCGGGGCTACGACGGACGCACCGCTTGGTCCGAAGACCCGATTTTCGGGCGGCGGGTGCTGAAGGGCGCCGAGGCCGACGAGGTGCGCATCGCGGCCACCTGGAATTCGGAATGGCGGCTGGCGGAGGTGTACTCCCCGGTTCGCTCCGTCGCGCCGCCGGAAGGGGCGCCCAAGGGACAGAGGCTCGAATGCGTCGAGCTCGGCAAGCCCCACGGCAAGCCGTCGGTGGCCTGTTTCGACGCCAAGACCCACCTGCGGGTCTGGGAAAGGGGCGTGCAGGCCTCGCAGGGCGGCGAGGTGCCCTACGCCACCAGATTCTCCGATTGGCGCCTCGTGGACGGTGTGCGCGTCTGGCACCAGGAGGAAGTCACGGCCGGTCCGGTCACCATGTCGGGCCGGATTCTCGAGATCGTCTTCGACGAGCCGGTGCCGGCCAAGCTGTTTTCGCTGCCCAAGTCGAAGTAGCGGCGGAAGCCTGGGCCCGCCCCGGCTTGTCAGACGGTAGCGCGTGCTTACCTAGCTGCACGAAACCATGCGACTCGACAAGCTCACCATCAAGGCACAGGAGGCTTTGGCCGCGGCTCGCGACCTGGCCGACCAGCGGGCGCATCAGGAGGTGACGCCGGAGCACCTGTTGCGCGCCCTCGTCAATCAAGAGGACGGCGTGGTGCTGGCCGTGCTGCGCAAGCTGGGTGCCGACGCCGAGGCCATCGGCCGCAAGGCCGACGAGGCGATTGCCAAGCAGCCACAGGTGCGCGGCAGCGCGGCCGACAATTTCGTGGGCCGGCGCCTCAAGGATCTGCTCGACGAGGCCGCACGCCAATCCGAGGAGTTCAGGGACGAGTACGTTTCCAGCGAGCACCTGCTGCTTGGCATGGTGGCCAAGGACGTCGGCGACGCCAGCCGGATCTTGCGCGAGGCGGGCGTGCGGCGCGAAGATCTGCTCAAGGCGCTCTTCGACGTACGCGGCAACCAGCGCGTCACCGATCCCGAGGCCGAGGGTCGCTACCAGGCGCTCGCCAAATACACGCGCGACCTCACCGACCTGGCGCGCAAGGGCAAGCTCGACCCGGTCATCGGCCGTGACGAGGAGGTGCGCCGCTCGATGCAGGTGCTCTCCCGCCGCACCAAGAACAACCCGGTGCTCATCGGCGAGCCCGGCGTGGGCAAGACCGCCATCGTCGAAGGCATCGCCCAGCGTATCGCCGCAGGCGACGTGCCCGAGTCGCTCAAGGACAAGCGCCTGCAGGCCCTCGACCTGGGCGCGCTCATTGCCGGCACGAAGTACCGCGGCGAGTTCGAGGATCGGCTCAAGGCCGTGCTCAAGGAGATCGCCGCCGCGGACGGCAAGATCATCCTGTTCATCGACGAGCTGCACACGCTGGTCGGGGCCGGCGGGGCCGAGGGCGCGGTCGACGCGGCCAACATGCTCAAGCCGGCCCTGGCGCGCGGCGAGCTGCGCTGCATCGGGGCGACCACGCTCGACGAGTATCGCAAGCACGTCGAGAAGGACAAGGCGCTCGAGCGGCGCTTCCAGCCGGTGGTGGTCGGCGAGCCTTCGCTGCACGACACCATTGCCATCCTGCGCGGCCTCAAGGAGCGCTACGAGGTCCACCACGGCATCCGTATCCGCGACGCCGCTCTGGTGGCCGCCACCAAGCTGTCCCACCGCTACATCTCGGGCCGCCAGCTCCCGGACAAGGCCATCGACCTGGTCGACGAGGCGGCCAGCCGCCTGAAGATGGAGATCGACTCGCTGCCCGAGCCCATCGATCAGATGGAGCGCAGCCTGACGAGCCACCTCATGGAGCAGTCGGCCCTGGCCAAGGAGAGCGACGAGGCGTCGAAGAAGCGCCTGGCCGAGGTCGAGGCCGATATCGCCGAGCTGCGCGAACGGGTGGCCGCCATGAAGCTCACTTGGAAGCGCGAGAAGGAAGTCATCGGCCGGATCCAGAAGCTGCAGGAAGAAATCGAGGCCGCCAAGACCGAGTCGCAGCTCGCCCAGCGCAAGGGCGACTTGAACCGCGCCGCCGAGCTGCGTTTCGGGCGGTTGCCCGAGCTGGAGAAGCAACTTCTGGCGAAGAACCAGGAGCTCAAGGCGGCGCAGGCCTCGGGGTCGTTTTTGCGCGAGGAGGTCACCGAGGAAGACATCGCCACGGTGGTGTCCAAGTGGACCGGCGTCCCGGTCGAGAAGATGCTGGAGGGCGAGCAAGCCCGGCTCGGCAACATGGAGGAGCGCCTGCACCAGCGCGTGGTCGGTCAGGACGCCGCGGTCGAGGCCGTGGCCAACGCCGTCCGCCGCGCCCGGGCCGGCCTACAAGACCCCAACCGGCCCATCGGCTCGTTCATCTTTCTCGGACCGACCGGGGTGGGCAAGACCGAGCTAGGGCGCGCCCTGGCCGAGTTCCTCTTCGATGACGAGACGCACATGGTGCGCATCGACATGTCGGAATACATGGAGAAGCACTCGGTTTCGCGCCTCATCGGGGCTCCGCCCGGCTACGTCGGCTATGAGGAGGGCGGGCAGCTCACCGAGGCCGTGCGCCGACGCCCCTACTCGGTGGTGCTCTTCGACGAGATCGAGAAGGCCCACGCCGACGTGTTCAACGTGCTTCTGCAGCTGCTCGACGACGGCCGCCTGACCGACGGGCAAGGACGCACGGTCGATTTCAAGAACGCCGTGATCCTCATGACCTCGAACGTGGGCAGCCACAAGCTGATGGGCGCGCGGCCCGATGTCGAGGCCGCCATGGACGAGATGCGCCACACCTTCCGGCCAGAGTTTCTCAACCGCGTCGACGAGATCGTGGTGTTCGAGCGGCTCGCGCGGAAGGACATCGACCGCATCGTCGATTTGCAGGTCGAGCGCTTCCGCAAGCTGCTCGCCGAGCGCGACCTGGGCATCGAGCTGCTCCCCGAGGCGCGGGCGTTCTTGGCCGAGAAAGGCTACGATCCGACCTACGGCGCGCGGCCGCTCAAGCGAGCCATCATGACCTACCTGCAGAACCCGCTGGCCAAGCAACTGATCGCCGGCGCGTTCCTGCCGGGGGAAACCATCGTCGTGGATCGGAAAGACGACGGGCTCGAGTTCCGCCGCAAGGTGAAGGAGGCCGCGCAGAGCGGCGCCTAGCATGCGACTTTCATGAAGGATCTCTACGCCATACTCGGGGTACCCGAGAACGCCGACGCCGAGACCATCAAGCGCGCCTACCGCAAGCTGGCCAAGCAGAACCATCCCGACGCGACCGGCGGCGACAAGAAGAAGACCGAGCGCTTCAAGGAGGTCGGCGACGCCTACGACGTGCTCTCGGATCCCAAGAAACGTCGCGAGTACGATCGCCTGCGGCAGGCGCCGGTCGGCGCCGACGGCATGCCGCAGGGCTTCGACGCCGACGCTTTCTCGCAGATCTTCGGTGACTTCCGACAAGGCAGCGGCCGGGGCGGCGGGTTCGGCGACTTGGGCGACCTGTTCTCCACCCTATTTGGCGGCGGCGCGGGTTCCATGGGGCGGTCGCGGGGGCGGGCGCGCGGCGCAGACATGGAGAGCAGCCTCGAGGTCGATTTTCGCGAGGCGGCGCTCGGCACCCGGCGCACGCTGCGCACGGGCGCGGGCCGCACCGTCGAGGT
>JAFGPX010000274.1 GCA_016935975.1 Deltaproteobacteria bacterium | reverse complement strand
GATGATGAAGGAAGCCGAGGAGATGCAGCGCAAGGCCGAGGCCCAGCAGAAGTTGATGGAAGAGCAGATGAAGAAGATGGAGGCGGAGGAAAAGGCCCAGGCGGAGGCGGAGAAGAAGAAGGCGGAGGAGGAAAAGCTTAAGGCCGAGGAAGACAAGAAGAAGGCCGAAGAGGCAGCCAAGACGAAGTCGGCCGAGGACAAGAAGAAAGGGGCCGAGGCCGCAGCCAAACCGGCTGGCGGCGATGCCGCTGCGGGCAAAGAAAGCGACAAGCCGGGTGCCGCCAAGGTTGACGCGGTGAAGAAGCCGGCGGGGGGGGCCACAGGCAAGGAATAGGGGGTAGACTTGCCCCCACGGGAAGATTTCCAACAAAGTGGGGAACTTCGTCGGGGTTCGGTTGTCAGTAGGGACGGGTTCTAGCGCCCGCCCCGAATGAGCAAGGAGAAATCGCAATGAGAACCTTCGCATTGATTGCGGTCCTGGGTCTCGCAGGGGCAGGCGCTGCGTATGCGCAGGAGGCTGGCGACAATACGGTCTACAAGTCCAAGACGGTGTACGACTTCGAAGACGACAACGTCGAGGGTGACCTGCAGCGTCCGGATGGCGAGTTGGTGAGCTCGATCAACAGGGCGCGGCACGAGAGCCTCATCGAAATCCGCAAAGACTTCATCCCCGAAATGCTCAAGTCGCTCGAAGACATCTAGAGGCGGTCCGCGGCCACCACCGTGGCCTCTCCTCCTCTCGGTCCTTGAGCACTGGCGGCGGCCGTCGGCCGCCGCTGCCGCAAGGAAGACAAGGAGAACGCCATGGCCAATCAACCCATCCCCATCCGGTTCCAGATCTTCAAGGGGAACCAGCTGGTGCGAGAGGAGACCCTGAACGAGCCGGTCATCAAGATCGGCAAGCTGGCCTCCTCGCATCTCCGTTTGGACGAAGAAACCGTGTCGCGCATGCATGCGGTTGTCGAGGTGACGGGGCCGGGAGAAATCCAGCTCATCGACCTCGGTTCGACGCGCGGGACGATGGTCAACGGCGAGAGAATCAACAAGGCCGTTCTCAAGTCCGGCGACGAGGTGTGTTTCGGCGACGCGCGCGTGCTCGTGACCTTCGGCACCGAGACCGCGGCCGCTCCTGCGGATACCGGGACGACGCCGGTGCCTGCCGCCGTTCCCGCCCAGCCCCAGGCGCCGGAGCAGGCGTACCCTGCTCCGCCGCAGCCAGCCGCGCCGGCGGCAACCGTGGCGTATGCCCCGCCGCCAGCGGCCGCCCCGCCGCCACAGCAAGTGCCGCCGCCGGCGCAGCAGTTCGCGTCGCCGCCGGCGCAGCAGCACGCCCCGGCAGCGCCGCAGTTTGCGCCGCCTGCCCCGGCGCCCGTCGCGCCGCCGGCTATGCCGCTCGCAGCCGCGCCCGTCTTCCCCGGCCATGTGGCGGCCGAGGTCGAGGTCTTCGATGGCAGCAAGGCCATCGAGGTGCAGGCGATCTACCGGGGCGTCGTAATCAACACCCGGCACCTCACCGACCCGAGCGGCAAGACCAGCGTGGGCAAGTCCAAGAGCCTCATCCTTGCCGGGGTCGCAGCGTGCGTAGTCGCCATCGCGGTGTTTCTCTCTGCCATGGTCACGGGCGGACAGGAGAAAGCGCGATACGAGAAGTTCATAGCCGGGGGCGGGGAGTTCAAGGACTTCCAGTGGTCACGCGGCAATCCGGCGCTCGATTTCATCGTCTTTGGTGGAATCGCGCTCGGCATTTCCCTGGTGTACATGGGCCTTAAGCGACGCACCAAGTTGTCCCCCAACTACATCATCGGCTCGGACACCCAGGCCGACACGCCGGTCGCGAGCGAGATCATCGGAACCTCGGCCTTCTCCCTCGTGTCGACGACGGGCGCCGACTTTCTGGTGAACGTCACGCCCAGCATGACGGGCGAGGTTCAAGCCGACGGCGGCCAAACGCTGCCGCTGCAGCAATTCGTTCAGCAGCGCGGCGCCAGCTTCTCGCTCGGCGATCGCGGCCGCGCCAAGATCGACTGTGGCGCCACGACCTTCCTTGTCAGTGCCACGCCCAAGCCGCGATCGCTCCCCGTGCCCTTCCTCATCTGGCGCTGGAGCGAGCAGGCCTACACCGTCGGCACCGCCGCGGCCTTGTTGCTCTTCTTGCTCATGATCTTCTCGGTGCCGCCGGATCCGAAGTCGCTGTCCCTTGACCTGTTCAACGCCGACAGCCGCTTCGTCAACTTCCTCATCAAGCCCCCGGAGGAAAAGGAGGAGGAGATCCCGGAGTGGCTCAAGAAGAAGGGCCCCGACGAGCAGGGCGGCAAGGGCAAGCGGCACAAGGGCGAGGAGGGCAAGATGGGCAAGAAGACCTCCAAGAACAAGGAAGGTCTCTATGGCCTCAAGGGCCCCAAGGACAATCCCGATCCGCACCTGGCCAAGAAGCTGGCCGAGGAGCAGGCCAAGAACGCCGGCATCCTCGGCGTGCTCAGGATGAACGAGGGTTCCCACCTGGCTTCGATTTTCGGTCGCGACACGGCACTGGGCAACGACGCGGTCAACGTCCTGGGCGGCCTCATCGGCAACGAAATCGGCGAGGCCTACGGCGTCGGCGGTCTCGGTCTCGTCGGCACCGGCACGGGCGGCGGCGGCACGGGCGAGGGCACCATTGGTCTTGGCAACTTCGGCACCATCGGCAAGGGCGGCGGCGGCGGCTCGGGCTCGGGCTATGGCCGTGGCGCCGGCGGTCTCGGCGGGCGTCGGGCCAGGGCGCCAGACGTCATTCCCGGCCAGGCCAACGTGCGCGGCTCGCTCGACAAGGAGATCATCCGCCGCATCATCCGCCGCCACATCAACGAGGTGAAGTACTGCTACGAGAAGGAGCTGGTCAAGAGGCCGACCTTGGCGGGACGTATCGCGGTCCAGTTCACCATCGCGGCGTCGGGGCAGGTCATCGCGTCGGTGTTGCAGAGCTCGACCATGGGCAATCTCCGCGTCGAGAATTGCGTGGTGCAGGCAGTCCGCCGTTGGGAGTTCCCCAAGCCCATGGGCGGCGGCATCGTCATCGTTTCGTATCCATTCGTGTTCAACGCCGGCAGTGCGGGAGAGTAGGGCCTTCCGGTCCCGACCCATCCTGACCAACAACGGAGGAATCCATGCGCCGCTATTTCAACGCACTCATCGCCTTGGCCGTGATTCTGCCGGCGTGCGAGCAGTTCGTGTGCAGCCAGGCTCGCATCAAGGCCATCGAAATCGCCAACCGAGGGGTCGAGCGCTTCACCAACCGAGCCTACGAAAGCGCGGAGCGTGAGCTGCGACTGGCCATCCAGACCGACCCGACGTATGAGAAGGCCTACTACAACCTGGGCAAGGTCTACCAGGTCCAGCGCAAGTGGGACAAGGCGGCCGAGGCATTCGAGTCTGCGGTACAGCGCAGCCCGAACAACGCCAACTTCCACTACGACCTGGGCGAGGCCTACCTCGAATCCAAGCAGCTCGACAAAGCCGAGAGCGCGCTCAAGAAGGCGACCGAGCTCGACGGCAAGCTGTTCAAGGCATTCTGGCGGCTCGGGTTGGTCTACATGTACGAGGAAAAGCCCAAAGAGGCAGACGCGGCCTTGCGTCAGGCCATCGAGATCAACCCGCGCATGGACAAGCCCTTCGTGGCCTTGGGCCAGCTCTATCTCAACTGGGATGCGGACAAGGAAGCGGCGCAGGTCTTTGCCGAGTGCGTGCGCGCCAACGAGCACAGCGCCGAGTGCCACAATTTCTATGGCGTCGCGCTCAAGCAGCTCAAGCAGTACGACCAAGCGGTGCGGGCGTTCAAAGAGGCCGCCGATCTCGACAACACCATGTTCGAGGCCATCTACAACTGTGGGATGACCTACGCGGAGTGGTATGAGGAATCCCACTCGAACGAGCACAAGCAGCTGGCCAACGACTACCTGAAGAAGTACGTCCTCACCGGGGGCGGCAAGGACGGCGCGGCCTCCGGGTTCGTGCGGGCCGCGAACGACAAGCTGTACGCGCTGAGCGGCCCGTAGCTCCGAGGCATTGCGCGGTCTGGCGGCAGGCACCGGGAGCCCATGCGCTTCTGGTGCCTGTGCCGTATCGGGGAGGGGAGATGTCGCTCGATTGCCGCTTCGGCGAAAGCCCAATGACGCATTGGTTCTGCGGGCTCGACGAGCTTGGTGTATCTTGGTTCTTGCTTCGTCATGCGCGGGCGCATTCTCGTTGTTTGTACTCGGTGGCGCGTGATATAAAAACGCTCCATTTTCCGCGGTTTTAGCCCATCTTGGGCGGGAGGCGATGACGACCCGGATTCGCCTTTCTAGACTGGTCCCATTCATTCCGGAGGAACACGTGGGCATGGATCCGACCTCGAACGGCACCCTTGATGACTTTCCCGCCGAGCTGCAAGACCAGGCGACCTTGGCACTGGAGGCCGAGCGCCAGTCCATCGAGAAAGGCATCGACGCGTGGAAGAAGCTGGTGGGCGGCGCTCCTGCCGCGTGGGAACCCCGGCGCGAGCTGGCACGTCTCTACAAGCAGGCCGAGCGGTGGAAGGCGTGCGTGGAAGTCCTCAAGGAGGCGGTGGACAAGGCGAGCTGGCCGACTCCGGATGCCAAGGTCCCGCTCTTGCTCGAAATGGCAGAGATCTACCGAGAGCGGCTCAAGCTCGACATCAACGTCATCGATGCGTACAACAAGATACTCGCGATTCAGCCCGGCAACGTCGCCGTGATGGACGCGCTCGTGGCGCTGCTCGAATCGAGCCCCAATCCCCGCTGGCCGGACATCATCGCGCTCCTACGCAAGAAGGCGGCCGCGGCTCCGTCGGCCGACGAGAAGGTGGCGCTGCAGCTCCGCGTGGCGAACCTGTACATCGAGAAGTTCCAGAACCAGGCCGAAGCCATCAAGTGCTTCGAGGCCATTCTGGCCATCGAGCCCACCAACCTGGAGGCCATCTCGTATCTGAAGCAGATGTACGAGAAGCGGCGTGACTGGGAGCGCCTGCTGGGGGTGCTGCGGCAGGAGGTGGCGCGCATCGACGATCCGGACGAACAGGCGCGGCGTTGGGCCGAGGTGGCCAAGCTCGCCACGGAAAAGCTCAAGAAGGCCCCAATATCCATCGAGTTGTGGAGCAAGGTGCTCGAACTCTCCGAGAGCAACCTGGAGGCGCTCGCGGAGCTCGAGAAGCTCTACGAACGCGAGAAGCGCTGGGAAGACCTGGCTACCATCTTGCACAAGCAGGTCGCCTTGGCCGACGATCCCGGCCGGCGCGGGGCCTTGCTGCCCAAGCTGGCCCTCCTCTACACCGAGAAGCTGGGCAAGCTCGACCAGGCCATCGTGGCCTGGAAGGCCTTGCTCGACGGCGAGCCGGAAAACCGTCGCGCCCAGGACGCCTTGCGCAAGCTGTACCTGCAGAGCAAAGACTGGGACGCGCTGGAGGGCTTCTACTCGACGCAAAACAAGTGGGACGAGTTCGTGCGCGTGCTCGAACGCCAGACGGAAAGCGAAGACGATGCCACACGCGTCGGCCTGTGGAACAAGATCGCGTCGCTCTATCAGGAACGTCTGGGCAAGGCCGAGAAGGCGCAGAAGGCATACGAGAAGACCCTGTCGCTCGACGCGGGCAACCTGGTGGCGGCCGAGCAACTGATTCCCATCTACGAGAAGGCCAAGGACGCCTCCAAGCTGGCTGGTGTGCTGCAGGTGCAGCTGCTGCACACCGCCGATCCGGCATCGCGCCAGGAGCGCATGCTGCGCATCGTCCAAATCCTCGAAACCGAGGCCGGCGAGAAGGCATCGGCGCTTGCCATCGCCCTGCAGGCGACGGCGGAGAATCCGGAGGAATCCTGGGCGCTCGAGGCCAGCCAGCGTCTGGCGGCGGAAACCGGCGAATGGGCGAGTTTGGTGGATGTCTACGAGGCTGCGCTGGCCAAGGTGAAGGGCAGTGCCGCTTTGCCGCTCTTGGCAGCGGTGGCGCGCGCCTACGAGAAAGAGCTGGCCAACTACCCGCTGGCCATCGAACGAAACCAGCAGATTCTGGCGATGGCGCCTACCGATGAGCAGGCGGTCCTGGGGCTGGAGCGGCTCTATGTCGCCACGGGCCAGCACGAGGAACTGCTCGCCATCTACGACAAGAAGCTCAGCATGGCCGGCAGCGATGCCGAGAAACGCGATGTGCGGTTGCAGCTCGCCCTTCTCTACGAGGAGCAGGTACGCGACACGGACAAGGCGCTCGCTTTGTACCGCGACATCCTCAAGACCGCTCCGGACGACCTGCAAGCCCTGCGGGCCCTCGCTCGACTCTACCAGGCTACGGAGAAATGGCAGGACTTGGCCGATGTCATCGAACGCCAACTCGGGCTGTCCGCGAACGACGCTCTGGCCTCCGCGGATCTCAAATTTGCGTTGGGCGAAGTCCTGCAGAAGCATCTCGACGACGCCGGCGGCGCGGTCGAGGCCTTCCAGACCGCGCTCTCACTCGATCCCAATCATGCAGAGGCGCGGGCGGCGCTCGAGGGCTACCTCGGGGTCAAGAAGCACCAGATGGCCGCGGTGGCGGCGCTGGAGCCCATCTACGAGGCGCTCCACGAAATCGAGCGCCTGATCGAGGTTCAGCGCATCAGGCTCAAGCGCGAGAAGAGCCCCGCCGGGAAGGTTGCCCTGATGCTGCGCATCGGCTCGCTCGAAGCCGAGGCCGGCCGCGCCGACGCGGCCTATGAGGCCTACGCGGCCGCTTTCACCGAGAATCCAGGTGCGAGCGACGCGCGGGCGGCGCTTGAGCAGCTCGCCGAAGCCAATGGCAAGTGGGACGCGCTCGTCGCCCTCTACACCGACGTACAGGCCAAGCAGAAGTTGGAGCCGGCTCTCGAGCGCGAGATCCTCCTGGTGGTCGCGGTCGCCTACGACGAGAAGCTCGGCCAGTCCGAGAAGGCGGTCGAGTTCTTCCGCATGGCCCAGGAAATCGAGCCCGAGGATGCTTCGGCTCTCGAGGCGCTGGAGCGGCTCTACACGCGCACGGAGCGTTGGCCGGACTTGGTCGAAACCCTGAAGAAGAAGGCCGAGCTGGTGCACTCGCTCGAGGAGCGCGAGGCGATCCACGCGCAAATCGCCACCATTCTGGAAGAGGCCATCGGCAACCCGGACGAAGCCATCGTCGCCTGGAAGGAGGTCCTGGGGGACAACTCCGGCAGCCTCGTGGCCCTGCGGGCTCTCGACCGGCTGTTCGTCGAGAAGGGAATGGCCGTGGATCTGGCCGACAACCTGCAGCGGCAGCTAGAGCTGGCGACCGAGACGGACCAGCAGGTGGTCCTGCTGTGGCGCCTCGGCCGGCTGCGCGAGCAGTACTTGCAGGACGTGTCGGCGGCCATCGAGACCTACCGCCGCCTGCTCGATTTCGAGCCCGGGCATGTCGACACCATTGCCGCGCTGGAGAACTTGCTCTCTCTCCCCGAGCACGAGCTGGCTCTGGCGGAGTTGCTCGATCCCGTGTACCGCGGACGCAGCGACTTCGCCAACCTGGTGCGCGTGCTCGAGATCCAGGCTCGCCACACACCCGACGTGCGGCGCAAGATCGAGCTACTGCACGAGGTGGCGAGCGCGCGCGAAGACGGGCTCGACGACCCGGCGGGCGCCTACGAAACCCTGGGCCGGGCCCTGGCCGAGGATCCCCTCGATCGCGAAACCCAGACGCGCGTCGAGCGGCTGGCCAAGGCGCTCGGCTGCGTCGGCGATCTCGTGGCGCGCTATCGGGCGGCGGTGCAGGCCGTGCCGGCGGACGAAACCAAGAACGCCGTCTTCCACGTCATCGCCGGCCTGGCCGAGAACGAGATGGGCAGCGCCGAGATGGCGGCCGAGGCCTACCAGCAGGCATTGGCCGCCGCTCCCCGTGACGTCGAGGCGGCCGACGCACTGGAGCGTATCTACACCCGCCTCGCCGACTACACCAACCTCGTGCTCTTGCTGCAGCAGAAGGTCGACATGACCGACGTCGCGGCGGAGAAGCGCGAGCTGTGCGTGCGGGCGGCCAAGATCTGGGAAGAGGTCCTCGACAACCCCGAGAAATCGATCGAAGCCTACCGGCAAGCCCTCTCTCTCGACGATGCCGACCTGCCCGTGCTCGACAGCCTGGAGCGGCTCTTCATCCGCCTCGAGCGCTGGAGCGACCTCAAGGACGTCTATGCCAAGCAGGCGGAGCTGACCGCGGACCCGGCGCAGAAGAAGCTGCGTCTCTTCGTGCTCGGCCAGGTCTACGACCGCGAGCTGCAGGATCAGGCGCGTGCCATCGAAACGTATTCGTCGGTGCTCGACATCGATCCCGACGACATCGAGGCGTTGCAGGCGCTGGATCGGCTCTACGTACAGACCGAGCGTTGGTACGACCTGCTTTCGGTGCTGGAGCGGCAGACCGAACTTTCGGGCTCGGCCGCCGAGGTCGTGTCGTTGCGCTACCGCATCGGCGAGCTGTGGCGCGAGAAGCTCAACGATGCCACCCGAGCCGTCGAGGCCTACCGCCGTGTCCTGGAGATGGATCCGATGCACGAGCCCACCCTGCGCGCCATCGAAGGCATGATGCAGCGGGGGGAGGAGCCCATCGCCGCGGCGGAGGTTCTCCAGCCCATCTACGAGTCCGCGGGCGAGTGGGACAAGGTCGCCGGCACCTACGAGGTGATGATCGCCAACACCCAGGACGCCGTCCGGCGGGTGGAGCTGCTGGGCATCGTGGCTGGCATCTACGAACGCCGCTTGGCCAACTTCGACGCGTCTTTCGACGCCTACTGTCGCGCCATGCGCGTGGACCCAGCCAACGCCGAGGTCATCGCGCATCTCGATCGCATGGCGGAGGCCAGCGGTCGCTGGGCCGAGCTGGCTGCGGCCATCGAGACCGAGAGCGAGCGCATCATGGACAGCCAGCTCCAGGTCGAGATGCTGATGCGTTTGGCCCGGGTCTACGAGGACGAAACCCGCGAGGTGGACAAGGCCATCGCCACCTACAAGCGCGTGGCCGAGGCCGAGCCAGACCGCAAGGACGGCTTGGTCGCGCTCGATCGCCTCTATACCATGACCGAGCGCTGGTCCGATTTGGCGGACATCGTCAGGCGCGAGATCCGCCTGGCCGACACGGAAGAGCAAATCGTCTCGCTCACGTATCGCCTAGCCCAGATTCTCGAGGTGGCACTGGCCGACCTGCCCAAGGCGGTGGAAGCCTATCAGGAGATCCTCGCCATTGCTCCGCAACACGAGGAGACGCGTGCGACGCTCGAACGCCTCATGGCCGGGGGAACCATGCAGCGGGAGATCGCGCAGGTCCTAGAGCCGCTGTATCGCGTGGGCGAGGAGTGGGAGAAACTGGTTCGCGTCTACCAGGTCGAGCTGGCGTCCGAGACCGAGGCGGAGGAGCGGCAGCGCATCCTGCGGCGCCTGGCCGATATCACCGAGAACAAGCTCGTCGACCAGATCGCCGCTCTCGACTACTGGGCGCGTGCAGTCATCGAGGCGCCGTCGTCCGAGCAGGCTCTGGACGAGACCCTACGTCTGGCCCGCGCCACGCATCAGTGGGAAACCTACGTCGCCACCATGATCGAGGCCGCGGGCACGACCAGTGACCGTGCCGCGCGCAAGGACGTCCTCGTGCGCCTCGCCGCGGTGTTCGAAACCGAGCTAGGGGATCTGTCGCGGGCCGAAGAAGTGCTGGCCCAGATCCTGAGCTTCGACGCCGACGACGCCGAGGCCCTGGCCTTTCTGGACCGCGTCTACGACAAGCAGGGCGACTTCGAGAAGCTGGCCGGCATCTTGCGCCGGCGCATCGTCATCACCGACGATTCGAATCAGCTCGTGGAGCTGAACCTGCGCCTGGGCAAGGTGCTGGCCGATGTCATCGACGACTCCGACGCCGCCATCGCCAGCTATCTGGCGGTGCTCGAGCACGAGTCGCGCTCGCCGGAGGCGCTGGAGGCGCTTGAACGCCTCTACTTCCGCGCCGAACGCTGGGAAGATCTCTACGGCGTCTACGAGAAGATGCTCGACATCGCGCCGGGCGACCAGGCTCTGTCGGACTGCTACGCGCGCATGGCCAAGATCACCTCGGAGGTGCTCGGCCAGCGCGACAAAGCCGTCGAGCTGTGGCGGCGCGTTCTCGATCTGCGGGGCGCGGACCCGCTGGCCCTGCAGGCCCTGGCCGATCTGCACGAACAGGCCGAGGAATGGCGCGAGCTCACGGAGGTGCTCGACAGTCAGATCCGCGCCACCGAGGATCCCGTGGCGCGCATCCCCGTGTACAAGCGGCTTGGCCGGGTGTGGGGCGGCAAGCTGGGGCGCGAGCGCAATGCGCTCGAATGCTGGCAGAAGGTCGTCGAGATCGATCCCGGCGATGTCGAGGCTTTGCGCGCCATCGCCGACAACTATCGCAGCGCCGGCGCGTGGGAGGAGTTGTCGGATATCCTGCGCACGACCATTTCGGTCGGTACGCAAGCCCTGAGCGCGGACGAGGTGAAGGAGCTCTACGCGCAGCTGGGCGAGCTCGAGGGGACCACCCTCATGCGCGTCAACGCCGCGGTCGAGGCGTGGCGACAGGTGCTGCAGATCGACCCCACGGATTTCCGCGCCCTCGCCGCACTGGAAAGCCTGTTCACGCAAGAGGCACGCTGGGAGGAGTGTGTGGAGGTGCTCGAGCGGCGGTCCGCAGCCCTGTCCTCTCCGGGCGACAAGGTCGACGTGCTCATGCAGGCGGCCTCGATTTGGGCCGACAAGGTCGGCGACGGCGGCGCGGCGACCGAGGCCTACGAGCGCGTGCTCGAGCTCGACCCCTCCAATTTCGTTGCCTCGACGGAGCTGGAGAATCTCTATCGCCAGCGCAAGATGTGGCCGCGCCTGGTGGAGCTCTTGCTCGCGCGCATCGAGTACGTCGACGGGCCGCCCGAGCGTATCAGTCTATTGCGCGCCATCGCCACCATCTACGAAGAGCAGATGGATGATCGCGACTCGGCCTTCGTGACGCTGCAAGCGGCCTTCCGCGAGGACTACTCGAACGATCCGGTGGCCAAGGAGCTGGAGCGGCTGGCCAACGAAACCAAGAAGTGGAACGAGCTGCTCACGGAGTACACGCAGGTGGCGCGTGGCATGCCCGACGCCAAGCAGGCTGCCGATCTCTGGGTCAAGATCGCCCGTTGGTACGATTCGGCGCTCGATCACACCGAGTACGCCATCGCCTCGGCAAAGGAGGCCTTGGCCAACGATCCCAACCATGTCGATGCCATGGCGGCGTTGGCCGATTTCTATCGCAAGCGTGGCCAGTGGAAGGAGCTGGTGGGCGTCCTGTCCAAGCATGCCGAGTTGGAAGAGGACGGCGACCGCAAGGTCGAGGTTCTGCTGGCTCTGGCCGAGGCCTTCGAAGTGCAGCTCTCCGACGTGGGGCAGGCCACCGTGGCCTACGAGCAAGCCCTGCGCTGTGACGAGCGTTGTCTGCCCGCCATCGATGCGCTCGAGCGTCTGCACCGCCGCGCCCAGGCTTGGGATCGCCTGGCCGAGATTCTGGGCAAGAAGTCCCAGATCGTCAGCGACGTAGACCTGGCGGTGAAGCTGCGCCTGCAAGTCGGCGAGCTGTGGGAGTCGCGGCTCGGCGACAACGAGCGCGCGGTCGAGGCCTATCGAGAGGTGCTCACGGTCGACCCGCAGAATCTTCCCGCGCTCAAGGCCTTGGAGCAGCTCTACCTCAAGGCGGGGCGCACCGATGCGTACCTCGAGGTCCTCGAGCACCAGCTCGAGGTCACCCCGGCCGACACGGAGCGCGTCACCCTGTACCTGCGCATGGCGCAGGTCTGGGAACAACAGCCGGGCAAGACCGAACGGGCCATCGACTGCTTGCTGCACGTGCTGGAGATCGATCCGGGGCAGCTCCCCGTCTACCGTGACATCGAGCGCCTCTACCGCAACGAGCGCAATTGGGACGCTCTGGTCGACATCTACCGGCGTCACGTCCAGGTCGAGGCCGAGGCGAGCGAGCGCACGGCCGTGCAACTCGCGCTCGGCCACCTCTTCGAGGAAGAGCTGCGCGACCCCGACCGCGCCGCCGAGTCGTACAACGACATCCTGGGCTTCGACCCGGACCACACCGACGCCCTCCGCGGGCTGGCCCGCATCTACGAGCAGACCGAGCAGTGGGATCGGGCCGTCGAGATCATGGAGCGGCTGGTGACGGTGGTCGACGCCAGGGAGAAGGTCGATCTGAGCTACCGGCTCGGCAAGATCTTCGACGAGCAGATGCAGATGCCGGAGTCGGCGGAGGAACGGCTGTCGGATGCCCTGTCCGTCGACCCCAACCATGTGCCGAGCATGCTCTCGCTGATCGGGCTCTACAGGCGACGCGGCGATTCGCTCAAGGCGGCGCAGATGATGGTGCGCGCCGAGTCCTGCACGCCCAACATGCTCGAGAAGACCCGCCTGCTCTTCGAGGCCGGCAAGCTCTACCAGCTCGATCTCGGCGACGAGCAGCGGGCCAAGGACCTCTACGCACGCACCCTCGAGTACGATCCGGAGCACGTCGAGGCGGCCGCCCCGCTGGCCGAGATTTACTACGACAACGAGGAGTGGACGCCGCTAATCCCGGTGCTCGAGATGCTGGCGCGCAAGACCGACCGTCGTGCCAACAGGGAGTTGCATGTCCTCTACTACCGTCTGGCCAAGGCCGCCGACCGGCTCGACGATCAGGAGAAGGCCCTCAAGTGGTACCGCCAGGCCTACGAGCTGGATCCGACACACCTTCCGACCCTGGTGGATCGGGCCGACCTGCTCTACCGGCGGCAGCAGTGGGACGACGCCTTCAAGCTCTACCAGACCGTGATGGTCCAGCACCGCGAATCGCAAAGCGAGGCACAGACGGTCGAGATATTCCACCGCATCGGCAACATCAAGATGAAGGTCGGCGAGCGCGCCAAGGCCATCAACATGTTCGAGAAGGCGCTGGAGATACAGCCCGGCCACCGGCCCTCGCTGGAAGCCCTGGCCGAGGTCTACACCGAAGGTCACGAGTGGGAGGCGGTAATCAAACAGAAGCGCGCGCTGCTCACGCACATCGAGGGCCTGGAAGAGAAGATGCGCTTCCACGAAGAGATCATCGCGATCTACAGGGACAAGCTGAACAACCCGCAGAAGGCCATTGCCGCCTATCTCGAAGCTCTCGAGCTCAAGCCCGATGCGCGCAACTTGCTCGTCGACGTGCTCGAGCTTCTGCACGAAACCAAGCAGTGGAAGAAGGCCGTCGAGATCCTCATGCGCCTCGCCAACCTCGAAACCGGCAGGGCCAAGGCCAAGTACCTCGAAACGGCGGGCATCATCACCAACACCGAGCTGCATTCGCCGGACGAGGCCGTCGAGATGTTCAACCAGGCGCTCGACGAGTATCCGGACCATCTCAAGCCGTTCGAGCGTATCGACAAGATCATGACGGCGAAGAAGGACTGGACCAACCAGCAGCGCAACTACCGCAAGATGATCAAGCGGCTGGGCCAAGAGGTCGAGCCCGACAAGAAGGCCATGCAGATCGCGCTGTGGCACGGCTTGGGCGAGATCTACCGCTCGCGTTTGAAGATGTATCGCGAGGCGGCCGAGGCCTTCGAGGTGTGCGTGCGGCTCGAGCCCGAGAACCTCGGGCGGCACCAGATTCTGGCCGAGCTCTACCAGGTGCAAGGACCGGAATGCTACGATAGGGCCGTCCGCGAGTACCGCCTGCTCATCGCGCGCGCCAAGGATGTCGAGGCCATGGTGACTCCGCTCAAGACGCTGCGGCGTCTCTATGCCGAGCTGGGCAAGTACGACCAGGTGTGGTGCGTGGCCTCGACGCTGGCCTACCTCAAGCAGGCCGACGCGGAAGAGCTGCGCTTCTTCGAGCAATACCGCAGCAAGGGTTTGGCCAGGGTCAAGACGCGTCTCACCGAGGAAAACTGGCAGCGCCATCTCTTCCATGCCAACGAGGATCGCTACATTTCGCTGGTGCTGGCCAACATCAGCCAGACCGTCATTGCCATTCGGGCCCACGAGCACCGCGAGTACGGCATCAAACGCAAGGACCGTCGCGATCTGGCCACCGACCAGCTGATGCTCTCCCGGGTCTTCGTCTACGCGAGCCAGGTCCTTGGCGTGAGCATACCGGAGCTGTATCTGCGCCAGGATTGGGCCGGCGACATGGAGTTCGTCAGTGCGCGTGAGAAGCAGCAACTCTGTCCCGCGCTCATCGTGGGCAACGGGCTCTTGGTGGGTAGGCAAGAGAAGGAGCTGGCCTACGCGCTCGGCAAGCGGCTGACGTTGCTGCGCGCCGATCACGTCATGCGCTGGCCACGCATCGTGCCGCAGGTGTCCGAGCTCAAGGCCTTCTTCCTCGCGGCCTTGAAGTTGGTGCAGCCGAAGCTGCCGGTGAAAAGCGACATGGTGCAGGCGGTGGCTGAGCGCGTGGAGCTGCTGCGTCGATTCCTGCCGCCACAACAGACGGAGACGCTGGCCGAAGTCGTACGCCGGTTCTTCGAGAGCAAGGTCGAGGCGGACCTGCACAGGTGGGCCACCGCGGTCGACTACACCGCGACGCGCGCCGGATTCCTGCTGTGCAACGACTTGGAGACGGCCGTGCAGCAGGTGCTCTCGGAGCCCATCGCGGTGGGCAGCGCCGATCCCAAGGAGAAGGTCCGAGACCTCATCCAGTGGAGCGTGTCGGAGGAGTACTTCGAGTTGCGCGGCCATCTGGGTCTCGCCATCGGGTAGGGAGATGCCGGCGGCGCTTGCGCTCGTGTTGGCAGGCGTGGCCGGCGCATGCCTGGGGCTTTGGCTCGCACTGCGAGCCCGCGCTCGGGTGGCCCAGGCTCGCCGAGCCTGGGCGCAGGAGATCGAGGGTATCCGCTCTGCGGCCGCGCGCGAAGGCCAGGCCCTGCGCGTGCAGGCGGAAGTCACGGCGCGGGAGGAAGCGCTGGTCCTGCGCGCGGAAACCGAGGAGGTGATCCGTGTCCAGCAGGTGCAGCTGGCAGAGCAGGAGGCGAGGCTGGCGGGGCGGAACGTGCTCTTGCGAGAAGAAGAGCGCGCGCTCGACGAGTTGCGCGGCGATCTGGCCGCGCGCGAAATCCCTCTCGCCGAGGCGGAGCGTGCGTCGCGTGGGCTCGGAGCCGAGGTGGCCGCCTTGCGCTCCCGCCAGCGCAGCGAGCTCGAGCGGGTGGCGCGAATCTCGGCGGCCAAGGCCAGGCAGACCTTGGTCGAGGCGGAGATCGAGGAGGCGCGCGCCGCCGCAGAGCGGCTCGTCCGCGCTGCCAGCGAAGGCGCATCCGCGGCGGAGGTTGCCCGCGCCGCCAAGCGTGTGATGGGGATCTCGGCCGGCCGCATGGGCAATCGCTTTACCGCAGAGAGGCCACAGTCGCTCATCCTCCTGCCGGAAGGGCGCGGCGACCGGCCGCTGGTCACGGCGGAGGATCTCAAGCGCGTGGAGGGCGTCGCGGGTGTCGCCTTGGCCTTCACCGATGCGGGCGACGCGATTCGCGTCGAAGGCCTGGACGGGGTGGGCCGGGAGGTGGCGCGTCGGTGCGTGGCGCGGCTTCTGCGGCGGCCCGGCCTCAAGGCCGAAGCCTTCGCCAAGCTCGCCTCCGAGGTTTCCGCCGAGGTGGAACGCGACATCGCGGACTTCGGACAGCGCGGTTTCGCCATGCTCAAGCTCGAACGGCCGCACCCCGAGATCGTGAAGCTGGTCGGCCGGCTGAATTTCAGAACCAGCTACTCCCAGAACCAGTGGGAGCACGCCGTCGAGGCCGGCTTTCTGTGCGGGATGATGGCGGCCGAGCTCGGGCTCGATGTCAAGCTCGCGCGCCGGGCGGCGTTGCTGCACGACATCGGCAAGGCGCTGAGCCACGAGCTCGACGGCTCGCATGCCGTCATTGGCGCCGACTACGCCCGCCGCCTCGGCGAGTGCGAGGTGGTCGCCAACGCCATCGGGGCGCACCATACCGACGAGCCATTCGGGAGCTCCTACGCCCACCTGGTGGCCGCCGCCGACGCGATGTCGGGTGGTCGGCCGGGGGCGCGCCGCCAGACCGAGGACAACCACATGGCCAAGCTCGCGGAGATCGAACGTCTCGCCCGCAGCTTCCGCGGCGTTGGCGAGGCCTTCGCCGTGCAGGGCGGTCGCGAGGTTCGCGTCTACGTCGAAGAGGAGCATGTGAGCGACGAGGGAGCGGCGAAGCTCGCGGCCGAGGTCGCCGAGGCGCTCTCGCGCGAGATGACCTTCCCGGGTCAGATCAAGGTGACCGTGATCCGCGAATTCAAGGCGGTCGAGATGGCGAGCTAGGCCGGAGAACCGTAGCCCCAAAGACGCCGAGAGCCCACGGACGCCAATGCGCATCAACCTTCCACCCATCATCCCGTACGGTGTCGGCGTCATGCTCGTGGTCTTCGGCATCCTGCGCGCCAAGTACCTCGGGGCGCCGCGCGCTCTGCGCGCTGCCGACGACGATGCCGAGCCCGAGACGGAGAGCGCGCCGGTGCGCGGCAAGGAACAGCGCCGCCACCTGCGCATGGGCGTGGTGTGGGTCCTGCTAGGGCTGTTCCTCGTCGTCTCGACCTACATCCAGACCCACCGGCGGTAGCCAGCCGGAAACCACAGAGAGCACAGAGGGCACGGAGGGAAGGAGGTCTTCGGCTGGATCCGAGCCCTTTCTTGCGTGCCCTCTGCTTCGCTTCGTGTTCTTTGTGGTTCAGGCCTACCGTTGCGGCGGCCACAGCCATGCCGCGCCGCGCACTCCGCTGGAGTCGCCGTGCTTGGCCTTGACGATGGGCGTGGCCACCTTGTCCGAGAAGACGTACTTCGGCAGCGCGAGCGGGACTTCGCGATACAGCCTGGCGACGTTTGACACGCCGCCGCCCAGCACGACCCGGTCGGGATCGAGGATGTTGATGACGACGGCCAAGGCGCGGGCCAGGCGATCTTCGTAGCGCATCATCGTGGCGATGGCGTCCCGGTCGCTGCTTTCCGCCCGTGCCGCGATCTCCGGTGCACGCAGATCCTCGGTCGTGGCTTGGCGGTGGTCGCGCGACAGGCTGGGGCCGGCCAGGAAGGTCTCGTTGCAGCCAGAACGCCCGCAGTAGCAGGGAGGTCCAGGCCTCTCGTCGTCACGTGGCCAGGGGAGGGGATTGTGCCCCCACTCTCCCGCGATGGCGTGCGGGCCGGTCAGGAGGCGTCCGTCGACCACGATGCCGCCGCCCACGCCGGTTCCGAGGATGACACCGAAGACCACCCGCCCGCCCGCCCCGGCGCCGTCCGTGGCTTCGGAGAGGGCGAAGCAGTTCGCGTCGTTGGCCACGCGCACCTCGCGGCCCAGCGCGGCACCGAGATCCCGGTCGAGCGGATGGGCGATCAACTCGACGGTGTTGGCGTTCTTGACGAGTCCGGTCGCCGGAGAGATGGCCCCAGGGATACCGACACCCACCGTGCCTCTCTGGCCGCGCGCCCGCTCGATGGCGAGGACCAGATTGGCCACGGCCTCGACGAGCGCGCCGTAGTCTCCCTTGGGCGTCGGGACGCGCAGCCGTTCGCGCTCGACGCCGTTGTCGTCGATGGCGATGCCTTCGATCTTGGTGCCGCCCAGGTCGATTCCGATTCGCATGTGACCGTCTCTGTTTCTCCGATCCTCCCTGTTCGCCTCCGGATCTTCGACCGTCGGCGGGAAGAAGCTCCTCGGTGACGAAAGTGAGTTCCCGTTGGGCAACCTGTGGCTTGCCCCGGCCAGTCAAGCTAGACTCTCGATCTACCGAAGAGAGTACCGGATGCCAGAGCGTGTGCAGAACGCCAAATGGGTCGTGTACGGCGCCTTGCTGGTGGCGGCCGTGCTCGTCGCGGGCTGCAAGCCGGACCCGAAGAGCCTGCCCAGCCTGCCTGCCATCGCCAAGAGCGAGACGCCCAGGCGCAGTGGGCCCAGACGTGACAGAAGGAGCCGCGCGCCGCGCTGGAACGACATTGCTCCCATGGTCGTTCCCGATGAGCCGGCCCCTGCTGTGGCCGAGCCTGCCGCGAGGAGTCAGGGGGGTGGGCCGGCGACCTTGAACGGGGATCCCAACGGCCTCACGCGTGAGACTCTGAACCGTTCCATTCAGGGTGCGATGGGCTCGCTGGCCGCGTGCTTCACCAGCCTCACCCACGACCCGATGGTCGCGGTTTCCTTCGAGGCGGATCCGAGTGGCAGGCCGAGCCTGGTGCGGGTCAGGGGTGCTCCTCCGGACGTGGAGCGCTGTATTCGTAGTGTCGTTGGGAACATCCGTTTCCCTGGCTTCCAGGGCAAGGGCGTGCAGGTCGACCTGCCCCTCTCGTTTCACCGCTCAGGGCACGCAGCTCCGCCCCCTGCCAGTCTGGCAGGCCAAGGGGAGGCGCCGCCCGGCGCTCCTCCGCTCTTCATAGAGCCCTAGACCCGGAGCCCTAGAACCGCATCCCGCGCTTGGCTCGGAACATGAACCAGCGGTAGGTCAAGACCGCCGCTCCCGCCGCAGTGAGCAGTCCGAGTATCGGGTAGTAGAGAATCAGGATTGCGGCCCCTGCCCAGGTCGAGAGCGCGAACAAGCCCTTCTTCCTCGCTTCGGCTCTATCGCGCGACATCAAACTTTGGCTCATGGTGCGCTCCTCGACCGCGAATCATGGTGCGGCCCGACCTGTGGCGCAAGGGGCAAAGCACGCTTGGCTGGGCATTGCTACGTCACTGCGCCCGTGGTATTTGGCCACCGGAGGAGAACGCCATGCGATTGCTGCTTTCTATGATTGGAGTGTTCGGCTTGGTGAGCTTTGCTTCCCCTTCTGTGGGGGCCAAGAAGGGCGGCTCCCAAGTCGAGGCCGAGCCGCCGCCGCCCGCGACCGAAATCAATGCCTGTGGCTGCTACAGGGACAAAGACGACCAGTGCCACTGCACCCGGGTGCCGAGGGCCAAGCTCAAGTGCGAGTGCGAGGGGGACTGCGAGCCGCCGGAGTGCGTGGCCAAGCGCCGGCGCGACGAAGAGAGGGCCGCGAAGTTGGCGCTGAAGAAGATCAAGGAGCGTGACAAGAAGGCCCAAGCCGAGTCGAGGAAGGCGTTGGCCAAGCGCGAGAAGGAGATGGCGGCCGAGAAAGCCAGGAAGGAAAAGGAGAAGGCCAAGGAAGGCGGGGATCCTCGCTGGAAGGAGTGACGCGGAGCGAGGCCTAGCTCGCGACCGGAGGTCTGTCGCCTGCTCGACGATGGAGCCTTGCGCCCTTTTGCGGCAGCGCGAAAATCATGGACCAACTTGGATATTTCTCTAGTTTTTCCAGATAGTTAGTCCGAGAAGCCAGGGGCCGACGGGGCCTGGCACCGATCCCTGTTTTGATTTTCGCAGAGCTTGTGCCAGCATCGTCCGCCCCGTGGCCGGGCCGGGCCACATTCTCGCGGTCGATGCTGATCTGGACAGGAGACAAGAGAACGGAATGAAGAACGCAGGACTCGACAAGGAATCCCTCCAGATGCTGCTCGACACCCTGGGGTCGTTCGCCAAGCAGAAGCTGCCGGCCCAGGTGCGACTGGCCCTCGACGAGAAGGACGAGTTCCCCTTGGCTCTGGTGCAGGAGTTGCTCGGACCGGAGATCGGCCTGCATTTGCTCTTCATTCCCGAAGACCTGGGCGGGCTCGGCGGCTCGGCCTACGATGTGTACCGGGTGTCCGAGGACATGGCCCGCCTGGATTTGGGGGTGGCCACCGCCTTTCTTGCTATCTTCCTGGGCACCGATCCCATCGTGGTGGCGGCCACGGAGGAGCAGCGCCAGCACTGGCTGCGCCGCATCGGCGACGAGGGCCTCATCGTTGCCTACGCGGTGACCGAGCCACTCGCGGGCAGCGAGCTGTCGGCCATACGTACGAAGGCCGACCGCGTGCTCGAAAACGGTGAGGTCAAAGGCTACAGGCTGAGCGGCACCAAACAGTTCATCTCGAACGGCGGCTATGCCCATCTCTACTCGGTCTTGGCCGCGGCGCCGGACGGACCGAGCTTCTTTCTGGTCGAGAAGGACACGGCAGGGCTGGCGCCGGGCAAGCACGAGAACAAGCACGGCATCCGCTTGTCGAACACCTCGCCGGTGGTCTTCGAGGATGTCTTCGTGCCCAAGGAAAACCTCATCGGCGGCGTCGAAGGCAAGGGTCTTGTCCACGCCCAGTCGGTCTTCGGGTTCACGCGCCTGATGGTGGCGGCGTTCGGGTTGGGCGGCGGCGTCGCCGCCATGCTGCGGGCTATCCGCTACGCCCGCGAGCGCGTGCAGGCCGGATCCCCCCTGTCCGAGAAGCAGGGCTACATGGACAAGCT
>JAFGPX010000273.1 GCA_016935975.1 Deltaproteobacteria bacterium | reverse complement strand
TCGAATAGGAAGCCCAGCTTCCGACCTCCACCTTCTTGAGATCGACCACCATCGGCATGGGCGGCTGCGGGCTCATCTGGGCTATGGCCACACCTGGCACGAGCGCCATACCGACCACCGGAACGAGCAGCATCTTCTTGAGCATGGCGAACATCGTAGCATGCGGCGGCCCTGGAGAAGCCCGAGGTTCCAGACGACCATGCCTGGTGACGTCCACGACCGCACTGGCGCCCCATCCCACGCAGGCTGCTGCGGCGGCGGACCCCGCTCGGGGCGCCCGTGGCCGATTCCCGTCGCCCGGCACGAGTCGGAGATCCGGCCCATGAGCCAGCCCACGGTCGCGATTCTGGGCGGTGGCGTGGCCGGCATGGGCGTGGCATACGCCCTGGCCCGCAACGGCCGGGCGGTCACGCTGCTGCAGTCCGACCCCGAGGTCGGTGGTCTCGCTGCGAGCTTCCATCGCGACGGGTGCTCGTTCCCGCTCGGCTATCACCACATCCTGCATCGGGACCGGCACCTGCCGTTCTTTCTCGATCGCGTGAGCGGCGAGAATCCCGCCATAGCGGTCGGACGCATCCGACCGGAGCACAGCAAGACTTGCGCCAAACCGCAAGGCGGTGATCCCCGCGGGGTTAGGCACGAAGCCTCTCAGCTTCCTGAAACCGGGCCGGCCTCAGTCCATCGGCCCAGGTCTCGCTCAATTCGCGAGGGCGGGATTCTCGCTCCGGGTAGGTTCCGTGCGGACCGCTGGCGACCGATGCGCAAGCGACAGGGCGCAACAAGGCTAGAAACGCAGGGTGACCATGGTGAACCAGTCGGCATAGACTGTCGGTCGCAACTGGGAGTTGAAGCAATGAAGCGGACCCTTGCCATCGGCCTATCCCTACTCTGCCTCTGCGCCACCGCGGAAGTCGCCCACGCGTGCTCGACGGTCTTCTTCGAGAAGAACGGCGAGACTCTCATCGGCCACAACATGGACTGGTTCGCCGACCGGCTTGCCCTGGTGGTCAACAAGCGCCAGGTGAAGAAGCACGGATTCGTCTTCCCCAACGATCCCGAATTCACCTGGACCTCCAAATACGGCAGCATCTCCCTCGTCATGGAGGGGCGCGAGATCACGGGGCGAGGCATGAACGAGGCGGGGCTGGTCATTGTCGAGATGGCGCTAGAGGGCACCCAGCAATCGACGGACAGCGACGTGCCGCGCTTGAGCGTGGGGCAGTGGGCGCAATACCAGCTCGATACCAGCGCCACCATCGAGGACGTCATCGCCTCGGATAAGGTGGTTCGCCAGTCGCCCGAGGAGGAATGGCAATCGCACTTCCTCCTCTGGGACAAGACGGGAGCGGTGGCCCTGATGGAATGGCTGGAGGGCGAGATGGTCGTCATCAAGGGCGACGACATCTCGGTCCCGGTGTTCGTCAACTACCGATACGATTTGTGCACCGCCATGGGGGACGATCCCACCGGGCGCTTCAAGAAGATGTCCGACCGGTATCTCGCCTACGACCCCGCCAAGGACAGCGACGGGTTCGCGTTCGTCACCGCGGTCATGCAGGAAGGCGTCGACATGTTCGCCCCTCCCGTGCGCACCCTGTGGCAGTTCATCTTCGACCCGCGCGCCCAGCGCATGTCGTTCACCAGCTTCGACAACGAGAATCTGCGGTTTCTGGACCTTGAGGACTTCGATTTCTCCTGCGCGACCCAGGTCGAGGTGTTCGACATGAGCAGCGGCGACGCCGGCAACGTGCGCTCCGCCTTCGTGCCCTACACCTCCAAGTTCAACGACGAGCTGGTCGACTACATCTTCGGGATGTACAGGTCGGTTGGCATTCCGACCTCCGACGATCTCATCGAAAAGATCAAAGCCTTCCCGGAGAGCACGCCCTGCATGGAGGGAACGGGCGGTTCGGGTGGTTCGTCGGGCAGCGCGGGGGCAGGAGGCAGCCGGACCTCGTCGTCGGGCGGGGCTGGGGGGGCATCCTCGTCCAGCAGCAGCGGCACGGGTGGCACTCAGGCGCAGACCAGCGGCGCAGCCGACGGCTCGACCAGCAGCGTAGGGACCGGTGGCACCACGAGCAGCGCGGGAACCTCGACCGCTGGCGGCAGCTCGTCGGGGTGCTCCTGCTCGCTTGGGGACTTGCGACGTGCCCGGGGCCTGGGTGCAGGCCTGCTTGGATTGGGCTTGGTGGCCTGGAATTGGAAGCGATCATGCACTCCCGCGGTTTCTCGGCCGCGCTGAGCGCGATCGGCGTCCCAACGTAGAGGCAACGGAATCGAGTCCTTCGGGGGAAATGCCGCCGCGTTCAGCGCGCTCGCTGACCCGCGGAACTGCGTGATCGTTTCCACCGAGGACAGGGAAGCGGATCTCCAGCAGCGATTTGATGGCAAGATCTCGGGGCCATACTGGCCGGGCGACAGAGCGGGAGAGCGCGCCGAAATTCGGTGGCCCCCTTCACCGCCCCGGGAAGGCGGTGACGAAGAAGTCAGTTGCGCGAAGGAAGGTTCATGGACCAACCCTCGGGCCAGATCTTCATCGTGTACGCAGCGTCCTTCCGCCACTTCTGCACCTCGGCCCGCCAGCGCGGGCAGCTATCGCAGCGCATGAGTGAGGATCGATAGATGCACATTCCATTCAGGATGGCCACACTCAGGACCACCCAGCAGACGGCAGCCTGCCAGCGGGACGTTGTGGCTTTGCTGACTGCGACGACGCCGACGAGCACCATGATGCCGGGCACCCAGAAGTACCTGTGCGCATTCAGAGCCCTGAGCAGCACGAGCTTGTTCCCGTAGCCAAACAGCACGGAGAAGATCAGCAGGGAGTAGAACGCCAAGGGCAACGTGATTCTGAGAACTCGATCGCAGCGCCGCATCGCGATGACAAGGACGCTTGGCACCGCGATGAGAGTGACCATCCCCATGCTCTCGAAGAACTCGCCGTCCGCGCGCCAGAGCAGATAGAGCGGGCGTGCCATGGCATCCACGACGGTGGGCCCTAGGACAGGCAGGACGACGGCTTTCAGCAGGACAATGAAACCGAAGAAGCCCGGCGTGACTGTCCCCGAGCGCCCCGCGACGACCTGCGCATCGAGGGTGAACTGCGTGGCAACGGCCTGCAGGGCGCAAATCGTCATCATGATCCCAAGCTGAACGAAGCTCTCCCTTTCCCTGCTGAAGAAGGCCTTCACCCCAAACACGAGCGTCAGACAACATGCCTCGGGGCTGGACAGGCATGCGATGGACAGCACCCCTCGGTAGATCCATTTGCGCGCGGTGCCCGCACGCCCTGCTTCCTCCAGGAAGATCAGCAAGGCACACAACGCGAAATGGGATTTGCAGTTGATCGTATTGAGCCACATCTCGCCGCTGAGCGGAACGAACAGGACAAGTCCCAAGCCAGCGAGCCTGCGAGGAACGCTTTGCCACAATAGGGAGTTCCCCCAGACCACGAGCGCGACGGGAACGAGGTGAACCAGGAAGCCCAAGAGGGTCGTCACCAGGGGCGCCGATTCGACCGAAGTCAAACGCGACGCGAGGAACGCGGAGACGTTGCTGAAGAACTGCAGATAGCCGAAGCGCGGTGTGAAGAGGGAGGCGAGCCAGCCGTGCGTGGTGGCGAAGGTGTAGAAGTACGTTCCCTCTTCAGCCCAGAAACGGGGATGGACGAAGTAGTCCGGCGCGCGCAGGACCATGATGGTCAGGGCGACGATGAAGAGCACGGGGCGGTAGAGCCGCTCGATCATTGCTTTGTCCACGCGCGGGCGCGGGATCATGCCGTTTCGGTGCGAGAAGACCATGGAGACAGCTCCTAGCCGGGCTTGGAGGCGATCAGGACCACGTAGGTGAACGCATCGCGCGCGCCGAAGTGCGCGGCCTCGACCCGCAGCCCGCCTGGTCCGACCAGCCGCTCGGCGTCTCGCCGCGAGGTGAAGCGCGATATCTCGTCCGGGTAGAGCACCAGGGGCTCGCGCCGGAACCGGTTGACCACGAACAGGAACGAGCGCAGCACCATCACCGACAGGCCGTAGGTGGGAGGCCACAGGATGAGGCAGCGGCCCCCGGGCTTGAGGATGCGGCCGAACCCTTCGAAGATGCGGACGATCTCCGACTCGTGGAAGTGCTCCATGACGCCAAGGTTCCAGATGCCGTCGATGGAACCGGTCCGAAAGGGGGGATCGAACAGATCGGCGCGCACGAGTTGCACGTTGGCGAGCGTGGTCTTCCGCCGCGCGATCTCGAGCGCCCGTTGCGAGCTGTCGAGCAGGAGGAAGGAAGCGTTGTGGAACCCGATGAGGCGGTCCGATTCGCCGCTGCCGCAGCCCGCGTGCAGGTAGACCCGGCCAGGCTCGTCGCGGAAGGTGCGCTCGAAGTGGTGGCGGAGGGCCGGCGAGATGATGAAGTGGCGGTAGAATTTCGCGATCAGGGCGAACAGCCCGCGATCATGCGCGCAGTCGGCCCAGTAGTCGTCCCAGTGCTTTCCGCGAACCTCTTGCAAGGGCGTCTCCGTCGCAGAGAACGTCAGCGCCAGGGTCCGACCCGCTCGACCCGGGCCCTGGCGTAGATTCGGGCGAGCATCTGCAAGCTTCCGAGGATGTCCTGGACGCGCATCTTGGAGCTGCCGTAGGTGCGTTTGGGGAGCGCGATGGGAACCTCCTTCACGCGGACGCCGTCGAGACAGAGCAGGTACAGGCTCTCGAAGAAGAACGAGTAACTGGTCGACTGCACCCGGCGGAACACCTCGCGGTCGATGCGGTCGAGGCGATAGAGCCGGAACGCGCCGGTGGCGTCATAGGGTATGAGCAGAAGATGGCGGGTCACGAGGTGGCCGAGATGGGTGAGAAACTTCCGGTAGAGGTTCCAGTCGGCCAGGCTCTCTGCCCGCATGAAGCGCGATCCGACGACGACCTGGTACTGCTCGGCGTGCTCGAGCAGTGCCGGGATGCTCGCCGGCGGGTGCGTCAGGTCGCAGTCCATGCCGATGGCGATCGCGTAGCCTTGGTCGTAGGCTTGGTTGATCGCGTCCAGGTGGGCGCTGCCGATGCCCAGCTTCTGCGGCCGGTGGACGACCCGCACCCGGCTGTCCCGGGACGCCAGCTCGTCCAGGATCTGGCCGGTGCCGTCCGGCGAGTTGTCGTCGAGGAACAGCAGATCGAGGTCGAGATCCAGCGCCTTGATCTGCTGGTAGATCGTGGCGACGTTCTCCCGCTCGTTGTAGGTCGGGATGTAGAGCAGCGTCCTAGCCGTGGGCATGCTTCTCCAGTTCTGCGTTCACCATCAGCCTGATCAGGTCCGGGAACGTCGTTGCCGGCCGCCAGCCGGTCATGCGGGTGAGCTTGGCAGGGTTGCCGTGGAGTGTGGCGTGCGGCCGGGCGCGCAGCATGCTCGGATCCACGGTCACGTAGCGCTGCCACTCCAGGCCGACGAGCGAGAAAGCCTGCGCTACGAAGTCGCGGACGCTGTGCCGCTCGCCAGTGGAAATCACGAAGTCTTCGGGCTCGGGCAGCTGCAGCACCTCGTGCATGGCGGCCACGTAGTCGCCGGCGAAGCCCCAGTCGATCTCGGCATCGAGGTCGCCCAGCACCAGCCCCGCCTGCCGTCCCTGGTGGATCGCCGCAACGCCCGCGGCGATCTTCTTCGACACGAAGTTGGGTCCGCGCAGCGGCGACTCGTGGTTGAATAGCAGGCCGACGGCTGCATACACGCCCCGCTGCCGACGGTAGTAGCGGCACAGGTTCACCCCGGCGAGCTTGGTGATGCCGTAGATGCCGTCCGGCTGCATCGGCGTCGATTCGTCCTGCACGGCAGCCGACGGCGTGCCAAACAGCTGGCACGATCCGGCGAAGAACAGGCGCGCCGCTGGACACGAGCGGGAGATACCTTCCAGCAGGTTCACCGTCGCGAGCGCGTGGATATCGTGGCTGCGGCGGAAAAGGTCCACGTCGTCGCCGACGCTGTCCTGTGACGAGTGGTGGTGGGCCGCCAGATGATAGACCTCGCGCGGCTGCACCTTGCCCAGCAGGGTGCGCACGGCCTCGCGGTCGCGCAGGTCCACCGGGCCGTCCCGATCGATCCCGACGGTCCGGTAGCCGAGCCGGCCCAGGTGCGCGGCGAGGTAGGTGCCATCCTGCCCACGGCTGCCGGTTACCAGGGCTGTGCTCATCGGCCCACGGTTTCGATGTGCGGCAGCGGGAACAGGAGCTTCCCGCCGCCCTCCAGGTAAGGCCGCTCCCGCCGCAGGAACTCGTCGCGGAAGTGCCACGGCAGCGCCAGCAGGTAGTCAGGCCGGCGGGCGTGCACCTCGTCCTCGGACACGATGGGGATCAAGGTTCCGGGGGTGAAGCAGCCGTACTTCTCGGGGTTGCGTTCGGCGATGACCGCGATGTCCTGCTCGGTCAGGCCGCAGAACTGCAGGATGACGTTGCCCTTGGTGGAGGCCCCGTAGCCGAGCACCGTCTCCTGCCGGCCGCGGATGCCGTGCAGGTGCTCGAGCAGCTGGTCGCGGTGGCGGAAGACGTTCTCGCGGAAGGCCCGATAGGGCTCTAGGGTGTGCAGGCCGCGCCGCTGCTCGTCCTGCCAGACGCGCCGCCAGCGGTCGGAGCGTGGCTGGCGCCCGGATTCCTCGTGCGTGACCGCGACGCGGAAGCTGCCGCCATTGCTGTCGTTCAGCTCGACGTCCAGGATCTTGAGGCCCGCGCGCTCGGTCATCCACCTGATCTGGCGCAGCCCGTAGTACTCGAGGTGCTCGTGGCATACGGTGTCGTACGCATTCATCTCCAGCATGCGCGGCATGTAGCTCTGCTCGAACATCCAGATGCCGTCGTCGGCCAGAATGTCCTTGATCTCCAGCATGAACTCGACGGGCGCGGGCAGGTCGTAGAACATCGCGATGGACGTGACGATCCTGGCCTGGCGCGCGCCGAACACCGCACGAAACGCCTTGGCCGAGAAGTAGTCCGGCAGAAGCGCGATGTGCTCGGGATAGAACGACCGGAAGCTCTCGCCGCAGGGGTCGATTCCCAGGACGGAGATGTCGGCGTGGGGGTAGGCCCGAAGCAGGGTGGCGTCGTTGCTGCCGATGTCCAGCACCACGTCCCGGGGCCGCAACTCGACCCATTCGAGCAGCTCGTGCACGATCTCCTGCAGGTGCCGGGTCATGGTCTGGTTGATACCCGAGCGGTAGCCGTAGCCGGCGCGGTACATCTCGTCCGGATTGAACGAATGGCGTAGCTGCAGCAGGCCGCAACAGCTGCCGTCGTCGCGCTCGTGGCACTTGACCAGCTCCAGCGGCGCGGCCGACACCTTCTGCGTGCGCATCTTCGGGAACACCCCGGTCAGGTGCTGCACGCCGAGGCTGAGCACGGGATCCAGCTCCGGGTTGCCACAGATCCGGCACTGTCGCAGTTCCCAGGACGCGCGTGTTTCCATGTGCCCCTCCAGAGTAACGGCAAGCCCAGCCCGCCACAAGGTCGCCAGCCCGCAACGATCGCGGATTTCAGGACACCTGTCCTTCGCCAGGTGTTCGTCCGCGACACCGTTCTTCGGTCGGTGAGTTCGGGAATCCGTAGGTGAGGCATCCGTCCGGTGGCATGATGCGCCAGCTCCCGACGCTCGCCCATCTCCTGAACCTACTCGCCACCCTCCTCATGTGATCGTCCTTGGCGAACGCCACCTCCTCCGCATCCTCAAATCCTACTTCGCCCACTACCATCGGTTGCGAACCCATCTTTCGCTCGGGAAGGACGCGCCCGAGCCGAGGGACGTCCAACCACCGGGCCTGGGCAAGATCGTGGCGCTGCCCGAGGTTGGTGGCTTTCACCATCGCTACGAACGCCGAGCAGCCTGACCAACGTCCATGCTCCTCGTCCCCTTGGGCACGGATGTTGCGGTCCGTCCCCGACACGAGATCGCCGAACGCTTCGCCTCGATCGGCCTCTCTTTCCCTCCCCCATCGGTCACGGCGGCTGCATCCGCAGCGCCATCCAGCTGTCTTCGGGCTGCCGGACGGCAACTTGGCGAAGGACAGCGCACCCCGCAGCGAGCCTTGGTCGAAGGAGCCGCGATGTTACTATGGGGCATGGCAGATTCCGAGGAGCGTGACCACGCACCACCCAGCCCGCTTCGGCGGGTTTGGTGGCTCATGGGGCTCTACGCGCTGCTCGCGCTGCTGGTCGTTCCAGTCTTTCCCCACCTGCCGTCCGCCAACGAGTTCAGCCGGTGGGCGCTCACGGTTGCCCTCGTCGAGCAAGGCTCGCCCGAGGTGAGCCCCGCGCTTGCGCTGCTGGGTGATCGCATCCCTGATCTGGCCACGGTGGGGGGCCGCATCTATTCGAACAAGGCGCCCGGCGCCTCCCTCGCGGCCATTCCGGCGTACGCGCTGGCACGCCTTGTGGTAGGGCCGCCCAACCCCGAGAACCTGCGCGCGAGCGTCACAGCCATGCGCCTGGCCATCGCGACGCTTCCCTTGTTGCTTCTGTGCCTCGCTTTCGCACGCCAAGCCCAGCGCGCCGCAGTCGCTCCGGAGCGGATCGCTTTCGCCGTCGCGGTCATGCTGCTCGGGACACCTCTGTTCGCCTACGGTCTGCTGCTCTTTTCGCACGCCGTGACTGCTGCTGCCCTGTTCGGGGCGTGGCTCTTGCTCTTTGGAGAATCCCGTCTGCGCCCTTCTTCGCGCGAACTGCTCGCTGGCGCTCTGCTTGGACTGGCGGCCATTTCCGAGTATCCGACCGTCGTGCCGGGAGCGGTGCTCGTCGCGTGTTCCTTGCGTCGTCGCGGTCTTGTCGGTGCCTTGCGCGTCGCCGCGGGGGCCCTCCCCCTGCTCGCGGTGCTCGCGGTCTACAATCACGCCGCCTTCGGCAGCGTGCTCGCGCTGTCCGTGGCCTTCGAGCGCACCGCCGAATTCCGCACGCAGCGACAAGTCGGGCTGTGGGGCATCGGATTTCCGTCGCCGATCATCGCGGCCCGATTGCTTCTCGATCCGCGCAAGGGACTGCTGGTCTTCTCCCCCGTGTTGGTATCGGCCTTCGTCGCAATTCCAGAAGCTTGGCGGAAGCTCGACCGTTCCGCCTTCTGGGCGCTCGTGCTCGTGCCACTGTCGTTGCTGGTGGTCTATGCGGGCTTTCGCGATTGGCACGGCGGCTGGACGGTGGGGGCGCGCTACCTGGTGCCCGCCATGCCGTTCCTAGCCTATCTTCTGGTCACGGGACGTCCGCGGGCCGGTGACTCCTACTTGCTCGGCGCGTCCGTGCTGGCCGTCGTGCTCACCTCGCTGGTGTTCCCCTTTGTGTCCGAGGGCTATGCGTTTCCTTGGGTATCGTTTGCCACTCCCCTACTCGCCAAGGGTCTGGTTGCGCCCAACCTGCTTCACCACCTTTCGCGCGCGCTCGCGATTGTGGTTCCGTTTCTCCTGGTGGTGGCTGCCGTCCTTGTCACTGTCGGGTCGCGCCGCTGTCTGCATGCCCTCGCGGGCATGACGGTGTGGGCACTCGTCAGCATCCTGTGCGTCGCCCAGTGGTACCCGGAGGGCGACGGGTCGCGCTGGTATGTCGAGAAGTCCTATTTCGAACGGTTGGATGTCTTTCGCAATCCTCCGCCGCCCATCCATCCCTGGACGTTGCGCCAGATGCAGTTCGATCGGTTGCTGCCACCGTCGAGCTGGCCATTCTGAAACGCGGGCCAGTTGTCCTTCGCCAAGTCCATGTCCGGGCAGCCCGAGGACCGATGCTCGGCGGCGCAAGCGGTGTTTCCACGCCCCACGAGGCCAAAGC
>JAFGPX010000272.1 GCA_016935975.1 Deltaproteobacteria bacterium | reverse complement strand
GGCCCGTCGTCAGCGCCCAGCTTGCCTTCGCCGCGCGCCGCGAGCGCCTGGTCGAGAGCGTTGAACGCCGGGTGCAGGCGGTCCGGCGGCAGGTCGAAGTGAAGGGCCTGCGCCATCTCGGTCGCGGTCGTGCCGGCCGCCCCGGCGTACGTCATGGCGAGCGCGATGGAGATGCTGGCGGGCGAGAAGACCACATTGTCGGCCGAGGCGACGATCTTCTGGTAGGCAGCGAAAGCGAAGGCTGCGTTGTCGGCGGCGAGGGCCTCGGCATCGGCCTGGGGAATCTGCGGATCGACGATGCGCGGGACGGAGGAGCGTGCGGCGTCGATGGCAGCGCCGCCATCGAGGGCGAGGTTGCTGTCGACGGGCGAGGCGCCGTCCACGATGGTGGCATCCACCGGGGTGCCGCCCGCCTCCCTTTCGTCGCGAGCCGCGTCGAGTGGGACGGGCGTGGTGTCCGCGGGTGGCGGGAGCGTGTCGCGGGCATCAGGCACCACGGGCACCTGGTCCGCAGGTAGAGCGGTATCCGCTCGGGCGGTTTCTGGCGCGACATCGGCCCGTGGCGCGACATCGGGCGCCCCCGAGTCCTTCTTGCCTTCGTCATCCGACGAGCAAGCCAGCAGCGAGAAGCAAGCAAGGACAGAGAGAGCGCCGAAGAGCCCGGGTCGATTCGTCATGGGAAGCCTCCAAGGTGGCGATGGCAGCCGGGTATTGCACAGCAAGAGTTGGGCCAGCGCCCAATATCGCGATATCAATGGGTTGGCGGGGCTGGGGGAGACGTGACCCCGACAGCTACGTCACGGACCGGCTACTCTGCAACCACACCGCCCCCTTTTCTGCCGGCGGCATCCCGGCCGAGGCCGACCGGAGTTCTCGAACCCGCTCAAGCCGCAGTCGAAGAGGCGGTCGGTGCGTGACGCTAGTCGACCCTATCGGCCACTTCCCCGAGACTCCACCGGCGCGCTCCAAGAAGTGCCGGTGGCTCGCCCCATGCTTCCCCAGCAGAGCGAGGTGTCGGATGAAGTCCTAGCTTGCACACCCTGTGGTACTCGGCGAAGGAGGAAAGGCCTCACGACCTCTGGGGATGCCACCATTGAGTACACAGATCGTGCGACAGGAAGTGCACTCCGTTTTCCTCAAGGCCCTTGTCGTCCCATCAACCGGGTGCGACCATGTGGCCGCCAAACAGAGAGGTCGCTGGAAACATGGTCGCTGTTGATTTCGCCGAGCAGGTCGACCGCGAGACACAGAAGGTTGAGCGGGAACGCGCTAGGTCGGCATTTGGCCGCTATCTCGAAGAGCACCACTTCGTCCAGCGAACCACACGAACGTTGTCCGAGCCGCACGGTAGAACGTTCACGTCGGGAGAGCAGCGAGAGATAGCTAGACGCCTGTGGTTTCTGAAACCGGAGTCGCTTTCTTCGAGGGAGAAGCGCGCCAAGCGCTGGTCCAGAATCACGGATGACCCGATCCTTGCTCTCGTGCTGGCTTTCGCATTTGCGGCGGCCGGAGGGACTCTGGGGCATCTGTGGCAGGACGGCTGGACGCGCTTCCAGCTACTCCACCCTTCGCTGGGGGCCATCATCGGAGCCGTGCTTGGACTTGCGTTTGGCATCTCCATGCTGGACGGTCTTCATAGCAGCTTCTGTCGCACATTCGAGAGAGCTGCCGCGCGCGAAGTGGCGCTGGTGGCGTGCGACGCTCTCCTGACCGGCTACTTCGTCGAGCGCTCTGCTCAGGAAGAACTCCTGAAGATCATCGGCTACGCCAAGCGGGAGGACGGAAGCTACCCCGAAGTCGTCGCCGCGAAGATGCTGAGCATCCGTGCGTGCCATGTGCTGGGAGCGCGTTGCACGTAGGCGGTTGAAGACCTCCCCGGCGAAGGAGGTGCGCAGCCGACCCCGCCCGCGGGGGTTATGCGGCCGATGCGACCGCGGGCCTCGGTGAACCAGAGGTCGCCGTCCGGGCCCGCGACGATGGCTTGCGGCGAGCAGTCCGAGATCCGTAGCGGATACTCGGTCACGACGGCGGACGCGTCGACGGAGCCAGAATCGAGAGGGCGGGCTTCGTGGGTGAAAACGTCGGGACGCTCGTAGTAGCGGCCAGGGTCACCAGAACCGTCCGCGGGATTCGGCAAATCGACGGGTGGCCGGGCATCGCTCGGCGGCCGGTCCGGCGCCCATGGCAGATCGGGAGACGCCGCCACATCGGCAGACGCCGGAGACGCGTCGGGAAGCGCCTGTGGCAGGTCGGGGGAAACCGGGACATCGGGCGATGTCTGGGCGACATCCGAGAACGTCGGGCCGGCCGCATCGGACCGCACGTCTTCGGGCCCCGCGTCTTCGGAAAGCGCAAGCCCGCCGCCACAACCACAGGCTGGCAGCGCCAAGAACGCCGGCGCGACGTTCAGCACCGGGCTGCCACACAGTCGACGCCTCCGTATGGAGCTAGCCTCGCTCGGCCTTGGCATGCCGGCAAGTGCGCGTTCTCACACACGCCCTCTCACCAGAGGCCGGATCCGGCACGCCCGAACGGTAGCGTTCGAGGCAGAAGGAAGCGTTGCAGGTTGCTTCCTCCTGTGCGACGCCGGTAACGAAGTGGCTCGGGGGGATGACCGTCTGTCCGGCGTCCGCCATCGAGCCTTCCTGGGCCACCGGGCAATCGCCCCGGAGCAGCCTGGTCATTGGCTTTCCCTTGGTGCCAGCCTGCCAGGTGGCCGTGAAGCCCGCCTGTCGAGAGACAGTCTGGGCGATCCCGCCGATGGTGAATGGCTCGGGGTGGGTGACCGACGAATTCGGAGCGCTGACTGGAGCGCACGATGCCATGTTGGTCTGGCCGTCTCTACGGATTCATGCGCTCACCATCGGAGGAGAAGACCTCCGGACGAAGACATGGCGGTTGCGGCCAGGCTTCCCGCGAAGGCCCTCTGTGGCGAAACACCAGCGAATCATGCCGATTTCAAATCGTTCGGGGCTCTGGGCGGCCATCCCCGGTGAAAACGGCCCGCCGTCGTGCTAGGCATAGGCGGTGCTCCGTCGGGCTCTGGCCGCCGTCCTCGTCTCGACCATCGTCGTGGCGGGCGCGACCACGGCCGCCTGTGCCCGCTGGCGGGGCACGGATGGCGGGCACCTGTGGTCGGGCTCGCCGCAGCTCGCGCTGACCCACGGCGCGCGGAGCGATCTGCAGACGCTCCAGGAAGTCCGCGCGCGCGGCAAGCTGACGGCGGCGGGACTGCCTGCCTTCCTGGCCAACGCCTGCGCCGGCGTGCCGTCGCCCGCCTGGCTCCGGAGCCTCTGGACCGGGCCGGGCGTGGCCAGGGCCCCCCGTCTCGTTCCCTCCAACCACCGCCCCCGCGGACCTCCCGGGCTGGGCTCGTCCCGCATCGAGCCCTGAACCGGGCGCCGGCATCCCCGGCGCCTCAACCCCTACCGGAGGTACGTCGTGACGGACAATGAAAGACTTTCGTCCGAGGAGAGCCCCACGCCCAAGAAGCCAAGCGCGAAGATGATCCTGGTCCTCGTCGCCATTGGGGTGGGTTTCGCGCTCCTCGTCGTTGCGAACATGAACTAGAAACAACCGATGTCGGCGCGCGGGCCGCCCGCCGGGCCCCGCGCCGACCTTCCCAACGACGTCTGAACCAAGCCGTGTCGGCCGCGCCTCCGGGATTCCACCTCCTCACCGATTTCGCCCTCATCCTGTGCGTGGCGGCGGTGACCACCGTCATCTTCCAGCGCATCCGGCAGCCCGTCATCCTGGGCTACCTGCTGGCCGGCATGATCGTCGGGCCGCACCTGCCCATTCCGCTCTTCGCGGACGAGAAGGTGGCGCACACCCTGTCCGAGCTGGGCGTCATCCTGCTGATGTTCTGGCTGGGCCTCGAGTTTCACCTCGGACGGCTGATCAAGGTCGGGCCCACGGCGAAAGTCATCGCCGTGATCCAGTGCAGCCTGCTTCTGCTCCTCGGCTACCTCACGGGCGCGCTGCTAGGCTGGACCTCGCTCGGCTGCTCGGATTCCTGGCGGGCCTCCTGCTGGTCGGCATGCTGATCGATCCGGCCTTGATCGCCCGGCACTGGGTCGCGGTGCTGGTCCTCACCGCCGTGGTGGTGTCAGGCAAGCTCTTCGGCGTCATCCTGGGCGCCTTCCTGGCCGGGTTCGGCATTCGCACCTCGGTGCAGGCGGGCATGAGCCTGGCGCAGATCGGGGAGTTCTCCTTCATCATCGCGGGCATCGGTCTCTCCCTCGGCGCCACCGGGAGCTTCCTCTACCCGGTCGCGATCTCCGTCTCCGTCATCACCACGCTGAGCACGCCCTGGTTCATCCGCGCCTCGGGCCGGCTGGCCGAGGAGGGCGATCGGCGCTTGCCGCACACCTTCCAGACCTACGTGGGCCTCTACGGCTCGTGGCTGCAGGGGCTCTAGACCGGGGATCGGCCGCAGACGGTCTGGGCGCGCATCCGTCGCCCCATCGGCTGGCTGCTCGTCGACCTGCTCGTGCTCGGCGGCATCGCCGTGGGCGCTGCCCTGGGAGCGGCCCCGCTGGTCGGCCTGGGCCAGCGCAAGCTGGGGCTGGCGCCCGGCATCGGGCACGCCCTGGTGGTGGGGCTGACCCTGCTTCTGTTCGTGCCGTTCGCGGTCGGCGCCTTCCGCACGTCGCGGCGCCTGGCGGCGACCGTCGCCACCCTGGCCCTGCCCTCCGGCCAGGGCGGCTTGGACCTGGCCGTGGCCCCGCGCCGTGCCCTGCCAAAGTCATTACGCTCGTGGACGCCCCGGGCGATGGCGAGGTGACCGTCGTCGGTGACGAAACCATGGGCGAGAAAGGCACCACGTCGGTGGACCTTATGCCGCTGGCCTTCATTGCGCGCCTCGCGGCTCAGGTTGTCCCTTCAAGACCTTGGGCCTGCCCGCCCTGCACCTGTCCCACGCGGCTTCGCCGCCCCCGCGGCGGCATCTCACCAGGTATTTTGGGATCCTCTCGTCGCACGCCGCCTGCCGCGGCGCCGCCGAGCGCGGAGCCCTGATGACGCTACGTGGAGGAGAGGTTCTCGGACGAAAGAACCCGCTTCGATTGACTTCGGCGCTCACCCTCGCGCTCTACACGATGGGCCGACGCGACTTCTTCGTCCTGGCCTTTCTCATCCACGCGCTGCTGGGCCTGGGCAAGCTGACCCTGCTGCGCGCCTTCCTCATCGCGGCTCCGCTGTTCGTCATCGCCATGTACCAAGTCATCTGGCGCATGCGCGGCAGTTCCGAGCCGCGCGCGCATTGACCTGGCCACTGGCGGGCGCAATCATGAGGCGATGACGACGCTCGGTGTTGCCCGGAGACACGCGGTTCGTGGCGTGCTCGCAACCGCGACCGTCGTTTTGATGGGCTGCAATTCGTCCACCGGACAACTCACGAACCTCGACGCATCGAGCGCCAACGACACCGCGAAAGCGACCGACACCCTGCCTACGTCCGATGCCTCCGAGAACGCTGACGCCGGAGGGGACACGACGGGTGCCGGCAAGGATGCGACCGAGCCCACGCCGGATTCGTCCGGCGGCAAGGCCGATCTCGAAGGCACGTCGAGCGATGTGAAGCCCCGATTCGATGCAGGCCCGGACGGGACCGGCCGCGCGGATCTAGGCGCCGATTCTCCTTCCAGCCGCGATGTGCCCACCGAACGCAATCCGGACGACGTGGGTGACGCCACCGCAACGAACGACCTCGGCCCTGGCCCGCGAGACGGCGGAGAGGACACGACCCCCACGCAGACCGACGCCCAGCTTGCACTGCCCCTGGGGCCCGTCTCGGTCGTCGCGGACGACCTGCTCTCCGAGAACGCCACCACGGTCAAGAGCTACGACACCAACGTGAACATCGCCTCCTACCGCCAACACGGGATCCTTTTCCACGGAGGCTACCAGTACGTGTCGTGGTTCAACGGCAATACCCGCAACGCCATCGTGGGCCGTCGGTCGATGGAAACCACGACGTTGAAAGCGGAAGAATGGTCCTGGGCCTACGTCGACTTCATACTCGCCTCGGGCGCCGATTCGCACAACGTGATGTCCATGGGCGTCTCGAAAGCGGACGAGCGATTGCACATCGCCATCGGCCAGCATGGCGCCCAGCTCTACTCCATTCGCACCGTGCCGGGCGCGCTCGCGGCGGCGACCTGGGACAACACCGCCTTCGGCGGCAGCGGCACCTCGTCGAGCGGCGCGGCCAAGCCCGTGACGGGGCTGCCCGGCTATGGCGGCCCGACCGGCGACGCGACCTATCCCTACTTCGTGACGGCTCCGGATGGGACGCTCCAGTTCGCGTACCGCACCGGCAGCTCCGGCGACGGCGAGATGCGGCTGGCCGAGTACGACTCCTCCACCGGCAACTGGTCCGCCATCGGTCAGTTCACCTCGGCCACGGGCAACTACAGCCAGAACGGGGTGACCAGCAACAGCCGCAACGCCTACCCGAACGGTCTGGACTACGACGGTGCCGGACGCCTGCACATGACGTTCACCTTTCGCGAGAACTTGAGCCTCTCGTTCTTCGCCAACTGCGCCAACACCATCAGCAACCACGACACGCTGTACATGTACAGCGACGACGGGGGCCGTGTTTGGAAGAACAACGGCGGCGCGACCGTGGCCGATACCAGGGCGGGCACCACGGCCGGCGTCGCCTCGCCCGGTTTGGTGGTCGACCCGCTGCCCATCGGGCGAGACATGATGAACCAGGAGACCCAGGTCACCGACCACAGAAACCTGATCCACGCCGTGGTGAGCTACGTACCCGAGCGCTTCCAGACGGCGTGCGCGAACGACCGCAGCCAAGCCCAGCCACACCACCTCTGGCGGGATGGCGCGGGCAGGTGGACCAAGGATGAGATCCGCCCGGGTGGCAAGGACGTCAACCAGGGCTACGACCGCTCGAAGGCCTTCGTCGACGCCGCCGACAACCTCTACGTGCTCTTGCCCGACCTCCGCCTGCTCGGCGCCTCGGCCGCAACGGATTGGACGGACTGGCAATTGCTGTGGGACGGACGCAGCCGTGGCAACTACGGCGAGGCGATCATCGACTACAACCTGACCCGCGTGGCCGACGGCGTGTCCGTCGTCTACATGAAGGACACGAGCGGCACCACGGGCGAGCTGCACGTGCTCGACCTCAAGCTTCACCCCTAGGGGCCGTCGTCGTCACGAAGGCCCTCTGTCCATCGAGGAGGCCCGCCCACGGGCGAGGCCGTGCTACTGGGTGGTCGTCACGTCTGCCACCGGGAACTCGACGTTGCCGACGCCGCACGCAGCCTCGACGACGATGTTGGCCTCGAGAAGATTGCCCAGCTTCCAGCCCATGGAATCCCACTTCTCGAAGTGCTCGGTGATGGAAATGGTCCCGCATTGGCGACCGGTCTTGCGGATGCGGCAGAACTGCTCCCATCTCGTGACGTTGCCACGTCGGTTGCCGTCGGTGCCGCTCGTGTTGCGCTTGACGAGGTTGTAGATGCCGCCGCCACGTAATAGAGGTTCCGGTCGAAGCGGACGCGGAAGGTCTTGTTGACCGTGGCGGTGTCGATGTCGTTGGAGATGATCGTCCAGAAGCGCGACTTGGCGATCTTGACGAGCGCGGCGCCGTTTTCGTCTATGTCCCCGATTCTCTTGGTCTTGACCGTACGGGCCGATCACGCTCACCGCGCTCGGGAAACCGCGCTCCTGGCAGAGCCTCTCCCGTATGACGCTCTGGGTGAACTCGGAGGGACTGCGGCGGGCGCGGCGGCCCCCAGCGCGCGCCGGAGCCTCGGGCCGGCCGGCAATCCGAAGCCCGGTCGCCCAGGCTTCCCTGCCGGTGCGCCCGGCTACTCGGCGCTTTCGAAGGGGCCGAGATCGGGTGCCCGGCCGCTGTAGGGCAGGCCCACATCGACCCCGGCGTTGCGCAGGTCGCTGTCCGGCGCCAGCTTCAGGTAGGCGACGTCGGGCAGGCTGCCATCGCTCTTGCGAGGCGTCTTCAACGCGGCGGCGGAGACGCTGGCAAAGTCGGCGCTCGTGGCCGACAGGCCGTTCTGCCAGCTGTTGTTGGTGATGTCCGTCCGGGTCGCGTTCAGGCCGCCGTTGGTGCCGAGCGAGATGGTGTTCTTGATGGTCAGGGAAGCGGCGATGTTGCTGGTGCCGAAGTTGATGTTGCTGCCGTTGTCGCGGGCCGCGCAGTTGAGGACGGTGACGCTGCCACGGTTGCTGTTGTGATCGAAGCCGTCGTTGACGTTGCCGGTGGCGATGCACCGTTCGTAGGTCACATTGTGGCTCAGGGCCTTGTCGTCGCTGCCTCCGGTCTTGAACCCGTTGCCGTCCCCCGCGCCCACCGAGCCGCTTTTCAGCTTGCCGTTGTCGATGGCCCAGCAGTCCGTGAAGGTCGTGGTGACGTTGTCGGCGCCGCGCAGGTAGCCGTCCCAGCCGTCGTCGAGGTTGTTCCAGGCGCG
>JAFGPX010000271.1 GCA_016935975.1 Deltaproteobacteria bacterium | reverse complement strand
CGGGCGGCATGCCGGGGGATGGGGGAAAGGGAAGCGGTGGCAGGGGCGGTGCAGGCGGCGTCGGATCTGGAGGCGGGGCGACCGATGCGGGCCGCGCCGGTGCCCGTGCGGGCGGCTCGACCGGCCGTGGCGGCAGCGGGCAGGCGGACAGCGGTGGCCAGGCCGGCGGCGGCGGCCAGGCGGGCAGCGGTGGCCAGGCCGGCGGCGGCGGCCGGGGTGGCGGTGCGGGCGGCGGCGACACAGGCAACGGCGGATCGACCGCGAGCGGAAGCTGCGCTTTCACGCAGTCGTCGAAGGTTTCGGACAAGATCAAGACCGTCGGCATCGTCACCTGGTCCACGAACCTGGAAGGCCTCGAGTCGGCGAAGATAGATTTCGGCCTCGACAGCAACTACGGCATGACGGCGCCCGTGGAGAACCCGGTATCGGGCGAGAACACCACACTGCTCCTCGGGATGAAACCGACCGTGTCGAGCTCGTCCCCCAGGGTCTACCACTATCGCATCACGGCCACGGGCAGCAGTGGCGAGTGCGTGAGCCCGGACTACACGATCCAGACCGGCGCATTGCTGAACGGGTTGCCGAAGATCACGGTCAGCAACAAGAGCACCTCCTCCCCGGTGTACGGCGGCTTCTTGATCACCGGGCAGTTCGTGCAAATGGCCAGCGGCTCGGGGTCGCCGGCCTACATCGTGGACAAGGACGGCGAGATGGTGTGGGCCGTCGTCGGGACCCGGGACGTGACAGGGGTGCGCATGAGCTACGACGGCAAATCCGTGTGGATCAACTGTGTCAACGTGGCGACGAGCGGGAGCGGCAACACGGCCTGCGTGCATCGCGTGTCGATGGATGGCCAGAAGGACGAGGATCTGTCGAGCAAGTTCACGGGGCTCAACCACCAGCTCACCGTGCTGCCGGACGAGACGGTGGCCTTCTACGCCTACGCCTCGAACGGCTGCGACGACATCAAGGAATACGACCCCAGCACCGGCAAGGTGAAGACCGTCGTCAACTCCGGAAAGGCGACGAACAGCTCGGTCTGCCACTGCAACTTCATCCAGTACTCGAAAGACGACGACACCTTGGTCTTCTCGGAGCTCGACTCGCAGACGATCGTGAAGGTCAAGCGCAGCGACGGTTCGGTCGTATGGCGGCTCAATGGCGGCAGTCCCACCATTTCCGGCGTTTCGTGGAAGGGGGGCAACCACGGCATCCACCTGCTTGGCCTGGACGACCTGCTGGTCTTCAACAACAACAGCAGGATGTCCATGGGCGGCGGCGGCTCGGCGGGAGGGGACGCCAGTGGCTCCATCGCTCTCGAGATCAAGCTCAACCTTTCCGCCAAGACAGCCTCGCAACCCTGGTCGTACAAGGCGAATCCGGGGATCCAGGTCGACATCATGGGCGACCTGCAGCGCATGCCCAACGGCAACACGATCATCGCCTACTCGACCAAGGGCGTGCTCCACGAGGTCGACAAGAACGGGACCCTTCTCCAGGAATGGACCTGGCCTTCCGGGTCCTCCTTCGGGTACATCGAGAAGCGGGCGACGCTCTACGGGCCACCGCCCAAGTAGGTCGAGGGATGTCCGCATCGGGCCCATCGAAGCAGCGTGAACCGAGCAGCAAGGAGGCTGTCTTGACGAGGAAAACAGCGACCCGGTGGCGGGCTCTGGCTCTCGTGCTCTTGGCGCCGGCCTGCCAGAACGCCGCAAGCGACAACCAGCACTTCGACAACAACAACCCCTACGAGTGTCTGGGCACGAGCGTCAAGGCGAACGAGAGGAACAACTACTCTTCCTGGAGCAAGATGACCTTGCCGGTCATCAAGGTCAAACCCGAGACCGAGCTGTCGTTCGACTGGGGGAGCGTGACCAAGGACTTCATCGCCCACGACGTCGATGCGAAGAACGATCTGAACATGTTGATGGTCCTGTTCTTTCAGCTTCCGCTTCCGGATCTCGAGGTGAAGCTGAACGCGGACTCCTTGACGCAGAACGATCTCGTGATCGCGCCGCCGCTCACCTTGAGGACCAACGGCACCGACACCACCGCGAAGCTCTTCTCCTTCGACTTGAACGGGGCCTACGTGGAGCCCGAGCGGATCCTGTTGTACTTCGATGCCGACTTCTACCCGCCGGCCGAGTACACCTATGCCCTGGCGGCGGCGACCGGAATCGAGGTCGGCCTGGGCATCCGCATCCTCCAGACCTTCCAGCTCGACCCGAGCTCTTCGAATACCGACGTCAAGCTGACGGATTCCTCCGTCAAGCTCGAGTGGACGGCCAACCTCCACGACCTGGCCCCGACCGGAATCCCCAAGGGAGAGCCGGCCATCACGCTCGATTGGGGCGACATGACCCAAAATGGCCTGGGCGCGGACTTCGACCCGACCCAAATCACGAGGGCACTCGTCGCCCACTACACCCAAGGTTCGGGCGAGCTCGAGAAGGAGTTCCTCGACATCGAGCTGATCGCGACCGAGCTCTACGAGGCGGAGATAGAAGCCGGGAGCGCCGTCGATTTCTCGACGATGACGAGGAAGAGCGATGGCGCGTCCTTTCCCGGCATCGACGACACCGGCACCTGGCTGGTGGCGCTCCAGTGCGGGGTGTGTCGCAATCCTTCGCCCTGGTACCTGTCGATCCTCAAGCCCTGCCAGTAGCAGCAGACGAGAGATGGACGAGGCAATGCCGGCATTTCATAGAAATGAAACACGCATCGTTGGTGACCGATTTCCCGGAGGGCCATGGTTGCTCTCCATGGTGCTTGCCGGCGTCATGCTCGCGAGCTGTCAGGGAAACCAAACCGGCGCGGGGGCCGGCGGCAAGTCCGGCGGCGCAGAGGACAGCGGAGGGGAACAGTCGACGGGCGGAAAGCCGGGGTCCGGGGGCTTGCCGGGCGCGGGCGGCATGTCGGGCGATGGGGGAAAGGCAAGTGGTGGCGGGGGCGGCGCAGGCGGCATCGGCTCCGGGGGCGACGTGACGGGCGGGGGGCAAGGGTCCGGGGGCTTGCCGGGCGCGGGCGGCATGCGGGGGGATGGGGGAAAGGCAAGTGGTGGCGTGGGCGGTTCGGGCGGCGTCGGATCTGGAGGCGAGGCGACCGATGCAGGCCGCGCCGGCGCCCGTGCGGGCGGCTCGACCGGCCGTGGCGGCAGCGGGCAGGCGGACAGCGGTGGCCAGGCCGGCGGCAGCGGACAGGGTGGCGGTACAGGCGGCGACGGCATAGGCGCTGGCGGCTCGACCGGGAGCGCGAGCTGCACCTTCACCCAGTCGTCGAAGATTGCGGACAAGATCAAGACCGTCGGCATCGTCACCTGGTCGACCGACCTCGAAGGTCTCCGGTCGGCGAAGATAGACTTCGGCCTCGACACGAACTACGGCATGACCGCGCCCGTGGAGAACCCCGTATCGGGCGAGAACACCACCCTGCTCCTTGGAATGAAACCGACGGTGTCGAGTTCGTCCCCGAGAGTCTACCACTATCGCATCACTGCCGCGGGCAGCGGCGGCGATTGCGTCAGCCCGGACTACACAATCACGACCGGTGCACTGATGAACGCATTGCCCAAGATCGCCGTGAACAAGAAGAGCACGTCCTCTCCGACCTCCGGCGGCTTCGTGCTCATGGGGCAGAACACCGCCTCGACCAGCGGCTCGGCGGCGCCGGCCTACATCGTCGACAAGGACGGCGACATGGTCTGGGCGATCGGCGTCATGCCGGCCGTGGTCGGGGTGCGCATGAGCTACGACGGCAAGGCCATGTGGATCAACTGCGTCAATCTGGTGATGGGCACGGGCGGCGGCGTGGGCACGGCCTGCGTACACCGTGTCACGATGGACGGCGCGAAGGACGAGGACCTGTCGAGCAAGTTCACCGGCCTCACCCACCAACTCACGGTACTGCCCGACGAGACCGTCGCCTACTACGCCTACAGCCAGAGCGGCGACTGCTTCGACATCAAGGAATACAATCCCACTACTGGCGCGGCGCGGACCATCGTCAACTCCGCGACCGTGATGGACAGCACGAGTTGTCACCTCACCAACATCCAGTACTCGAAGGACGACGATACCTTGCTCGTCTCGGATCTCTACTCGGAAGCAGTCGCCAAGATTAAGCACAAGGACGGCTCGCTCGTCTGGAGGGTCAACGGCAAGACCCCCACCATCTCGGGCGTCAGCTGGGGGGGAGGCAACCACGGCATCCATGTGTTGGCACCGGACCAGGTTCTCGTCTTCGTCAACAACAGTAGGACATCCACGTACGGGGGACCGAACGACGGCAAGGGCGACGGCTCGATCGCGCTCGAGTTCAAGGTCGATGAAGCGGCCAAGAGCGCCACGACCGTCTGGTCGTACAAGGCGAATCCGGGAATCCAGGTCGACATCTTGGGCGACCTGCAGCGCATGCCGAACGGCAACACGATCGTCGGGTACTCGACGAAGGGCATGCTTCACGAGGTCGACGAGAACGGAACTCTCCTTGAGGAATGGATGTGGCCCTCTGGCGCCACCTTCGGATACATAGAGAAGCGGGCGACGCTCTACGGACCGCCGCTGAAGTAGGCGGCGGGGCTGTCTGGACCGGACCCACCGATTCGGCTCGAACCGAGAACCAAGGAGGCCGATTGACGAGGAATGCGGCGAGCCGGATGAGCCGCGAGTGAGACTCATGCAACTGCTCCGGATGGTTTTTCCGGCCGGAATCGCTCTCTTCGTCGCGAAGGAGGCAGATCATCGACATAGCTTCCCGGCTTCATCCTTTCGCTACTTGGCCAAGTCGCGTCGCCCCCGCCCGACATGCTGTGGCAGCGCCGTCTCACCTCCCGGACGCATCACGTAATTCGAGGCGTTCGCGCGGGACTTGGCAGTGTGGGTACGTTAAGCTCGGCTTCGTGCCCGAGATGCCGACTTCTGTGCGACGGACGGGGCCGCTCTCCGCCAAGGACGACGCCGGTGACGTCTTCGCCACGGAATTCTCGACCGTCGACGATGCAAGCTTGGCATGTGCCGGCGCCAAGGGGGAGGCGTGGGCCGAAAAGGAGATCTGGTATCGCTTTGCCCCGATGGTCTACGCTCTCCTGCAACGGGCGTTGGGCTCGCGGCACGATACCGAGGACCTACTTCAGGAAGTCTTCGTGCGCGTGTTCGAGAGGCTTCGGACACTGCAGGATCCCGCTGCCCTGCGGAGCTTCATCTATTCCATCGCTGTTCGTGCCCTCAACGAGGGATTGCGGCAGAAGAGCATCCGCTCGAGGTTGACGTCGCTGTTCTTGACGCCTTTCTTGAGGTCGTCCGTGGCCCACGTCGACTTCGAGTCGCGGGACGTCCTTCGTCGTATCGAGGCCGTGCTGGATAAGATGCACCCTCGACTGCGGACCGTCTTCGTTTTGCGCAGGTTTGACGGCCTCGAATTGATGGAGATCGCCGCGCGCTTGGACCTCTCGCTGGCCACCGTGAAGCGCGACATGGAGAAGGCCCAGAACAGCATCGTCCGGTCGATCCGTGCCGACGACCGCCTGTGCGCCGTGCTCGAAAGCGATGTGGCGCGCAGGGCCGGGGAGGTCGGGCGATGAGGCACAAGATGGACGAGCCGCTGGTGCACGCCTTCGTCGCCAGGGCCGAGCGCGAGTTCGATGCGATCACGCAAGAACAGCTCGACCACGGGTGGCAACGACTGAGGCAGGCGAGAGCGGCAGGCGCACCGGTCCGGCACGTGCGGGAAGAACGACGGCTGCGGCTTCTGCCTTGGGTGGCCGGTTTCACCGCGGCCGGCCTCGTGGCCTTGCTCGGAATTCTCGGGTACCGGGCCTTCTTGTCGCAGCCTCTGCGCTACACGGTGGAAGGCTCGGCCGCCCGAGAAGGAAACGCCATCACGGCATCGCCCCATGCCGCGTCCCGCCTGCTCTTCTCGGACGACTCGCGCATCGTTCTGGGCGCCTCGACCCGATTGACCGTGGACGGGGTGGACGCTCGTGGCGCTCGCATTGGACTGCTCGACGGGGCCATCGATGTCTTCGTCAGGGCGCGGGCGAACGGCTCGTGGCGCTTCTTGGCCGGTCCCTTCCTCGTGCGCGTGCAGGGCACTGCCTTCCATCTCGCCTTTGCGTCGTCGCGCGGTCGTTTGGCGCTGCAGACGAGCAGCGGCCAGGTCGAGGTCTTCGCGCCGCCGGGGCGGACGGTCGCCGTCGGCCCCGGCGAGTCTCTCGAACTTTTCGCCACGCCTCCGCCGTCGATCGCGACTCCCGCGCACACGGCTGCCACGCGGGACCGCGAAACAACCACCTCGGCCGCCGACGCAAGACTGGCGCTCGGCCATCCACGCGCCGCCGTCGAGTCGCCGCGCCGGCGGGGGGGATCGCCGCCCGTGGGCGGGCCTCCCTCTTCCCCGGCGGGGAGCGCGGGCGCCTCGCCGACGACACCGCCTCTGGCTTGGACAGAGTGGCTGAGCCAGGGCAAGTTCTCGCGGGTCGTTGCCGACGCCGAGCGACGAGGGATCGACGAAGTCATCGCGCAGGCGGGTCCTGCCGACATGGCGGCGCTGGCAGACGCCGCTCGCTACATCAAGCGATACTCTCTCTCCCGCCAGGTCTTGCTGGCCATGCGTTCGCGTTTCGCTGCCACGGAATCCGCGAAGGACGCCTCGTTCTTCCTCGGACGACTGGCCGAGGCCACGTCTGGGGCCGAGTCTGCGTTGAAGTGGTACGACACCTATCTGCGGGAAGCGCCGCGGGGGCTGTACACCAAGGAGGCCATGGGGCGCGAAATGAGGCTGCGCGGGGCAAGCTCGCAGGAACGGGCGCGCCAAATCGCCCGGCAATACCTCGAACGCTTCCCGCAGGGACCGGAGGCCGATCTGGCCCGATCCTTGGTGGGATCCAGCGCAGAGTGATCCTTGCTCGTCGTATCGCTCGCTCTCGTGGTGTTGCAGGGACTCGCAGGCACGGGGGCGCACTCGCAGCCGCTGCCGGGCTCCACCTCGGCGGTCATCGCGGTCATTGTCCCCGATGCGGCGACCTCGTCGATGGTCGACGCCTTGAACCGCCTGCGTGGAGAAGCCACCATGGTCGGTTTCGAGATCCGTCTCGTCGAGCCGCTCGCAGGTACCACGGCCCAGAGCCGGCTTGAACGCGTGGCACGCGAGCTGTCGCCAGCCGCGGTCGTGGCATTGCTTGCCGACGGGCGGGACTCGGAAGGCGGGCAGGCGATCCGCGCCGTCGACGTCTGGTTCCTCGACCGGACATCGGGCAGGATCTCCGTCGGCCATCTCCCCGTGGAAGAGGGCGCAGGCGATCGGGCCGAGCAAGCCCTGGCCGTCGGCGTCGTCGATTTCATCCGTGCGCGCATGTTCGATTCCCTGGTGCGTGCCTCCGTCGAGTCCAAGGCGGAACGACCTCGCAGCATTCCTGCGATTCCCCTCGGGCGCTACCAGGTGTTCGCCGGCCTCGGGGCCATGGGTAGTTTTTCCGGCTTCTCCTCCGCGCTTCTCCCCTTCGTCGAGGCAGGCTTCGCCTTGCGCCCGTGGCTACGACTGTCCCTGGCCGGCGGCGGCTTCGGCACCCGTGTCGACCGACGGACGTCCGCCGGGAGCGTGGACATCGCGCAACGCCTGCTCAAGACCGGGGCGACGTTCGTCGCGGCCCCCGTGGGACGGCGGTGGTATCTGCAAGCGGAAACCGGGCTTTCGCTGTTGTTCGTCGCGACCCGGGGAACGGGCAACAGCGGATTCTCCGGGCATGCTCCCGCTGGGTCTTCGCCCGGCCTGCATTGCCTGGGTGGTGTCGCGCTGGCGCTTTCTTCTCACCTCGTCCTGCAGTCGTCGGTCGGCGCCCTGTGGCTCTTGCGCGAGCAGCAAGTCTATATCGCCGACAGCCAGGTCGCGCGCACGGGCCATCCGACCTGGCTGGGCTCGGCAATGCTGGGGGTCATGTTCTGATGGAAGCGCGGACGGCTTGGGTGCTGCTTCTTCTGTCCGCATGTTCGGGGCAGAAGCTTCATGCCGTCACGCCGATCGAAACCCCGGACGGCGCTCTGGCCCAGGGGCATTTCCAGATGGAGAGGCTTTCCCGTGGCGTCGTGGCAATCGAGGTCGAGGGCGGCGTGTATGTCGGCTGGCGGATGTTCGGCTACGAGTACGCACCGGAGAATCCCGGCAACGTCGCCTATGCCCTCTACCGCAACGGCAACTGGCTGGCGACCGTCACCGATAGCACCAACTACTTCGACCCCGCAGGACAGGCAACCTCGGCCTATTCGGTGCGTGCCGTGATCGGCGGCGTCGAGGGCGTCGATTCGGGCAACGCGCCGGTGTGGGGCGACAACTACCTGCGTATCCCTCTCGACATCCCGCCGGCCGGGGTCACGCCCGCCTCGAGCAATTGCGATTCGCTCAGCGAAGGGTACACCTACGACGCCAACGACGGCAGCGTCGGGGATCTCGACGCGGACGGGGAATACGAGATCGTGCTCAAGTGGCAGCCCAGCAACGCCAAGGAGATCGGCGTATCGGGATGCACGGGGAATGTGTACCTCGACGCCTACAAGCTCGACGGCAGAAAGCTGTGGCGAATCGATCTCGGTGTCAACATCCGGGCCGGCGCCCAGTACACCCAGTTTCTCGTCTACGACCTCGACGGCGACGGCCAGGCCGAGGTCGCGTGCAAGACGGCCCCGGGCACCAAGGACGGCACGGGCGCCTTCCTGCGCAAGGGCCCGGCGGCCGCGGACGACGATGGAGCGGACTACCGTTCGCTGGCGGGCGTCACCGGCTATGTCCTCGACGGCCCGGAGTACCTGACGGTCTTTTCGGGCACGACCGGGGCCGAGTTGGCGACCGTCGACTTCGACGTGCCGCGCGGCGATCCGGCGTCGTGGGGCGACGACAGCGGCGACCGCGTCGACATGTTCCGGGCCTCGGTCGGATTCGTCGGCGACCTCGGGCCAGGCCAGAAGGCGAGCGGACGACCCAGTCTGCTGCTGGCCCGCGGCGGGCTCGGGCGCACGGCCCTGACGGCCTGGAACTGGCGCGACGGACAGCTGGTCGAGATCTGGCGGGTGGACAGCGACGCGGGCACGGCCTATGCGGGTCAGGCCACCCACAGCCTGATGGTGGCCGACGTCGACGGTGACGGGGCGCAGGAGATCCTCTTCGGCTCGTCGACCATCGACAGCGACGGCACGCCCAAGTGCGCGACCGGCCTCGGCCACGGCAACGCGCTCCACGTCGGAGATCTGGTGCTGGCACGCCCCGGGCTCGAGGTCTTCGTCACCCACGACGACGCCACGGGGCCGCCCTTCGACGTGCACGACGCCAACACCTGCGAGGTGACCTTCACCGGCCCGATCATCCCGAGGACCACGACGCAAGGGATCTGCGACGACATCTCGCCGACCTCCGAGGGCGCCGAGATCATGCTCAACAGCCTCGGCGGCATGGCCTCGGCGGCGGGCGAGGTCCTGGATACGACCATCACGCCCCCGTCCACGAACTTCCTCGTCTACTGGGATGCCGACGAATCCCGCGAGCTGGAGAGCGGGACCGCCGTCACCAAGTACACCGGCGAGGTGTTGCAGAGCTGTCCGGACTGCGCGTCCAACAACGGCAACAAGGCCACGCCCGTGCTCACCGCGGATCTGCTTGGCGATTGGCGGGAAGAGATCATCTGGCGGGAGCCGAGCAACGCTGCCCTACGTCTCTACACGACCACCGCCGTCACCTCGCGGCGGCTCTTCACCCTGATGCACGATCCGCAGTATCGCATGCAGGTGTCTGCACAGCAGACAGGCAGCAATCAACCACCCCATCCGAGCTTCCATATCGGCAATGGCATGGCCGCTCCGGCCAGACCGGACATCCAAGTTCGCTGAGGCTGAGGCGCGCGGACACAGGGCGCGAGTCGCCAGGCGCTCACGCGATGTCTGTGCGCGGCGAGCCAGCTCGTCGCTTTTTCCCGGAGCCAAATGGGCCGGAAGGAACCCGGACACGGAGCGAGGATAGCGCGCATCCGCGTTGGCGTCCGGCCCGTGCGCCCTTTGCCGCGCATTCCCAAGAAGCGATTCGATTCGCCCGCACGCGGACACCTGGTAACCTTGGCCCGTGCGGTGCATGCTGGTGACGATGGTCGTGATTGCAGCCAACCTCGGCATGGGCACTCCCGCGTGCGAATCGGCCGGGCCCGAGCAAGACCGGCGCGGCGATTCTCGGGCCGCGGCCCGCGCGGAGATGGTGACCTCGCAGATCGCGGCGCGCGGCGTGGTGGATCGCGCCGTGCTGGCGGCCATGCGCAAGGTGCCGCGGCACGAGTTCGTCCCCGCCAACGTCGCCGACCTGGCCTACGCGGATCGCCCTCTGCCCATCGGCGAGCGTCAAACCATCAGCCAGCCGTACATCGTGGCGCTGATGTCCGAGCTGGCCGCGCTCAAGCCGGGCGCGCGCGTCCTGGAGATCGGCACCGGATCGGGCTACCAGGCCGCGGTCTTGAGCGAGCTCGGCGCCCTGGTGTACACCATCGAGATCGTCGCGCCGCTCGCCGAGCGCGCCGCCGCGACGCTTGGCCGGCTCGGCTACGCCGAGGTGCGCACGCGCGTCGGCGACGGCTACCGTGGCTGGCCCGAGGCGGCGCCCTTCGACGCCATCGTGGTCACGGCGGCCCCGCCGGCCGTGCCCGCGCCGCTCAAGGAGCAGCTCAAGATCGGAGGCCGGCTGGTGTTGCCGGTGGGCACCTACGAGCAAGACCTGCGGGTCATCACCCGCACGGCGCAGGGCTATGACGAGCGCGATGTCATCCCCGTTCTCTTCGTCCCCATGACCGGCGAGGCGCAGACCCCGCCACCGGCGCCGGGGCGCGGGAAGTGATTACCGGGGCAGCAAGGCCGACAGCGCGGCTCGCAGCGAGAGACCGCGCGGGGCACGGCCGGCGAACAAGCGCAGGCGATCGGTCAGGGTGACGTCCATGGCATAGAAGCGCAGGATCATGGCTTCGGACTGCCTGTAGAAGAGCTCGAAGGCGTTTCGTCTCTGGTCCGGCGGCATGGCGCCGAACAGGAACCGGTTGAGCAGGTTGAAGTACCTCGCCTGGCTCTGCCGGTGCGCGACGAGCCGGTTCCAGCCTTCGCCAAAGGGTTGGCGCAGGTCGGCGGACGCCAGGTAGCGCGCGAGGCGCAGCGCCACGGGGAAGGAATAGCCCGTGGTCGGATGGAACCAGCCGCCGGCATAGCCGCCGACGAGGACCCCGTCTCGTATCGGGGGCGACAGCGGCCGCGTGGTCAAGGGCAGGACGCCGGTTTCCTCGCGCACGACATTCGTCACGTGCAGCCCGATGCGCTGCGCGTAGGCGAGGATCTCGCCGCGTATCCGTTCGCGGTCGAGCTGGGGCCCGTCGGCGTAGTAGGTGTCCTCGACCAGGAACCGCTCCGGAGCGAGCGGCAACGTGTAGAAGAAACGGTACCCATCCGTCTGGGGCACCTGCGCGTCCATCAACTTCGGCACGAACCCCGGCTGCGCCTCGGCCAGCGCGACTTCGAGGCCGAGGAATTTCTGGTACGCCGTGCGGCCCTGGGCCTGCAGGCGCTCGGGGCCGCGGCTGTCGACCACCAGCGCGCCCCGCAAGGTGCGGCCGTCCGCGAGTACGACCGAGCCGGCCGTGACTCTCTCCACAGCCGCGTTGCAAAACAGGGTCGCCGACGAGGAGGCCGCGACCCGTTGCGAGACGACCTCGTGCAGACGGTCGGACGTGATGCCCAGGTACTCGACATCCATCCGACGGGTCAGCTCGGGGAATGCGACCTCATAGGCCGGCCAGCGGTGGGCGACCAGCGGGTCCACGAACCCGCGTGCGTCGGGAGGCACGTCGCGCGCGTGGAAGCACCACAGATGGTTGCCGCCGAGACGGCTGTCTCGTTCGATGAGCGCCAGGCGGGTCGCGGGCTGGCGCTCGATCAGGGCCATCGCGATGAGCGCGTTTTGCAGCCCGCCGCCGACGAGGAGGCAATCGAATTGCATGGTCTGGGACATGATGGTTCCTGCCTTAGGAGTCCTTGGCGTTCATCACCACCGCCACCGGGCCGGCGGGTATGTCGAGCGCGGCCGCCTCGAAGGTCGGTGGCCCGAGCTTGCCTACGGCGTCCTTGGAAAACCCGAGGGGCTCGGTGGGAACGCCGAAGAGGCTCGTGTCCAGCTTTCGGTCGTCGTCTTCCTCCTCGAAGAAGGCGGCTGCGCATACCCCCAAGACCGGGAGTCGAGTTCGTGGCATATCCAACACCTATCCTGTTGTAGAGTATCTAGCACCTCGGGAACGGGGGTCCCAGGGCAGATCCCAGCCACCAACCCCATAGGTACACTCCATGGAACGCAGAAGCGTCGTCATCGTCGGTGCCGGACCGGGCGGTCTGACCGCCGCCATGATCCTTGCGCAAAAGGGATTCGACGTCACGGTTTTCGAAAAGAACGCCAAGCCGGGCGGGCGCAACGGGTGCCTGGAGATTGACGGCTACAAGTTCGACATCGGGCCGACCTTCCTCATGATGAAGTTCGTGCTCGACGACCTCTTCAAGCAGGTCGGCCGCAACGTGGACGACTACCTGCCGTCGACTCGCCTGGCGCCCATGTACCGGCTGATGTTCGACGACATCAGCCTGGACGTGTACGACCATCTCCATCACGACAAGATGAAGGAGCAGATGACCAGGCTTTTCCCGACCGATGCGCCGGGCCTGGATCGTTTCATGAAGCGCGAGCAGGGACGCTTCGACAAGATCCTAAGCTGTCTGACCACGCCGTACGACACCGTGGCGTCGATGATGGGATGGAAGATCCTCAAGGCCATGCCCTTCATGTCGCTGGGCAAGAGCCTGTTTCAGGTCCTGGGCGAGTACTTCCCGAGCCAGAGCGCGCGCGTGGCTTTCACTTTCCAGTCCAAGTACCTCGGCATGGCGCCATGGCGCTGCCCGGGCTTCTACGCCATGATTCCCTTCGTCGAGCACCGCTACGGCATCTTCCACACCCGCGGCGGGCTCTCGGAGATCTCGGAGGCCATGGCCAAGGTGGCCGGCGAGCTGGGGGCGAGCTTCCGCTACGGCACGCCGGTCGAGCGCTTGCTTCTCGACGGGCGCAAGGTGACGGGCGTCCGGCTCGCGGACGGCACCGAGGTGAAGGCCGACGTCGTGGTGGTCAACGCCGATTTCGCCTACGCCGCGACCAAGCTGGTGCCGCCCGGCGCACTTCGGCGTTGGTCGGCGAAGGCGCTGGGCAAGAAGCGCTTCTCCTTGTCCACCTTCATGCTCTACCTGGGCGTCAAGAAGACCTACGACCTGCCCCACCACACCATCGTCTTCGCCAAGGACTACATCAAGAACATCAACGACATCGAGGCCGGGATCTGGCCCGAGGGCAACGCGTCGTTCTACGTGCGCAACGCTTCGATCAACGACCCGACCCTGGCGCCGTCCGGGTGCTCGGCGCTCTACGTGCTCATGCCCGCCCCGAACAAGCGGGCCGCGCTCGACTGGCCGGCGATGCAGGCGCGCCTGCGCCGCTACTGCCTCGACCAGATGAAGTCGCGGCTGGGCATGAGCGATATCGAAGAGAACATCGTGGTCGAGCGCTGCTTCACGCCCGACACGTGGCAGGACGATTTCAACGTCTACATCGGCGCGACCTTCAACCTGGGCCACAACTTGGGGCAGATGCTCTACTGGCGGCCGCACAACGACTTCGAGGAGCTGGAGAACATGTACCTCGTGGGTGGCGGGACCCACCCCGGCAGCGGGCTGCCCACCATCTACGAGTCGGGGCGCATCTCCGCCGGCATGATCTGCGAGCGGTACGGGATCGAGGGCATCCCCCCGGCTCCGAAGGACGCGGGCTAGTCGCCAGACCTCACTTTCCGCAGCCGGTGTTCGCCCAGCACGCGCAACGACGCGGCTTGCGGCGATCCGCGGAGGTCATCCGCCAGCCGGCCGGCGGTCCCATGCCACGACCTTCTTCGCGACGTTCTGGCCGCAAAGGATCACCATGGGCATGCCTCCGCCAGGGTTCACCGATCCCCCGACGAAGAACAGGTTCGGGTACTTCGTGCTCTGTTTCGGCGCCTTGAAGGCGAGGTTCCGGAAGCGGTCGTTGACCACGCCGTAGATGGAGCCCTTGTTGGAGAAGTACTGCTCGCGGATATCGAGCGGCGTCCAGCAGTGCTCGAAGACGACGTGCTTGCGCAGATCGCGGAGGCCCATGCGCTCCAGCTTGTCCACCACCCGCTCCTTGAACGCCAGATAGTCGTCGCGACCAAGCGGCCGGTCGTCGTCGATGTACGGGATGTGCGGCAGGATCTTGAGGCAGTCGCAGCCGGCGGGCGCCACGGTCGGATCCGTCCGTGACGCCGCGACCAGGTAGATCGTCGGGTCGGGCGGCAGCTGGCGTTTGCGGAACACGGTGTGGAAATGCTCCTTCTGGTTTGCGGAGAAGAAGAAGTTGTGGTGCGCGAGCTGGGGGTATTGGCAGTCGAGGCCGAGCTCGAGCACCAAGCCGGAGCAGGCCGGCTCGAACTTCTCGAGCGTGCGCAGGAACGAAGGCTCCTCGCGCAGCAGCTTCTCGTAGGCCGGGATGACTTCCATGTTCGACACCAGGATGTCCGCGGCGTGGAACTGCCCGTCTCGGGTTACGATGCCCAGGACGCGGTCGCCGGTCTTGCGCACCTCGGTGACCTCGCTTCCTAGATGCACGACGATGCCAAGCTCTTCCATGAGTCGGCGGAGCCCCAAGGCAATGCCGTACAGGCCGCCGTCCACGTACCAGAGGTCGTAGTGAAACTGGATCGTCGGCAGGCAGTTCAGTAGGGCCGGCGCGTGATAGGCCGAAGAACCGACGTACTTGATGAAGTAGTCGAAGACGTCCTGAAGGTGCCGCGTCTTGAGAAAGCGGGCCACGCCGCCATGCATGGTGCGAAACAGGTCGAACCGGAAGATCTTGCCGAGAGCGTAGGCCTTGACGGCGTCGCCGAAGGTGTCGGTACCCTGCTCGAAGTAGCCGGCGTTCACCAGATCGTAGAGCTCGGCGGAGTACTGCAGGAACCGTTGCACATTGGCGGGATCTTCCCCGACCTTGCGCGCCTCTTCCGCCATGCGCTCCGGATCGGGATGAAGGTCCACCACCTTGCCGTCCTCGAAGAAGTTGCGCCAGTGCGGTCGCAGCGCGCGGATGGGGATGTAGTCGTTCATCCGCTTGCCGCTGCGTTCGAAGAGCCGGGCGAACAGGTGAGGCAACGTGAGAATGGAAGGGCCCAGGTCGAAGCTGTAGCCGCGCTCCTTGAGGACGTTGAGCTTCCCGCCGATCTGCGCGTTCTTCTCGTGCACCGTGACAGCGTAGCCCTCCTGGGCCAGCGAGATGGCCGCCGATATTCCGCCGAGCCCCGATCCGATGACGATGACCTGTCTTCTTTCCATGTTCGACCTCGTTTCCTTGACGAGCGCCCGCCGGGACTATACCCCGCAGGCGATGCTTCCGTGACTCGCTCTCAGGCTCGGGCCGCCGGGATCGCTGGCGCGAGCCAACCGCGTCCTACATGGCGATGGCAAGCCCGACGACCACGTAGTGAAACCAGGCGAAGCTGTAGACTTGGTCGTTGTCGGCGCCGCCCTCGACGGTGCGGTAGCCGATGCGCAGCTCCAAGTTGTCGCGCGCGCGCCAGGTGGCGGCGATCAGCACATCCTCCGCGCGCCCCTGGGGCGCGGCCAGCGCGTCGGCATCGAACAGCACCCCGAACGCTCCACCGCGTGGGCGCCAGGCCACGTGGACGTTGAGCAGAGGCACGAAGCCGACGTTGGTTTTGCGTCTGGCCTCGATACCGTAGAGGCTGGTTTCGGCGTCGCGGATCTTGCCGGTGAAGCCGGCCGCGACCTCCAGGTTCTCCCGCCAGACGAAACTGTAGCGGTAGGTCAAGCGATAGGAATTGAAGCGGTACACCGCCAGCAGGGGCGAGCCGGCCGGATAGGTCGCTCCCATGAAGGAGATGTCGCGGTCCAGGGTTCCGCGGGCGTTCACCTGCAACGGCGCATACAAGGCGGTGAGTACGTGCCTCTGTCCCAGCCGATAGCCTACCCGCACGCGGAACGCGGGGGCGGGCGAGGTTTCGAGGTCGTCCACCAGCGACAGGTCGCTGCCCGCGTTGCCGGGGATGCGCGCATCGTTGCGGGTCGCGAACACCACGCCGGCCTCGAGGTCGGCTTCGGGGCCCGCCCGGCTGGGCAGGGACCAGCACGCTATCGTTAGGAAGCCGAAAGCCGGAAGGACTTTGGTCATGGTAGCGACGAGTGTAGCAGAAGGGCGCCGTGGGACATGCACGTCGAGGCTGCGAGCCCGCCCCGGCAGGTTGTCGGGCAACGGACCCGCGTGATAGGAGGAGCTGGACATGAAGCGCCTCATGTACTTCAGCCGGTACGCCCTACCGCTGACGGGGAACGAGATCGTCGCTCTGGGACAGCGGGCCGCCGAGCGCAACCGGGCGCTCGGCGTGACCGGCGTCCTGCTCTCGTTGCAGGGCACGTTCTTCCAGGTCCTGGAGGGCGACGAGAAGACCATCGACCGGCTCTTCGTGGTCATACAGCCTGTCGTTCGAGACGATTCGCGCGCTGGTGGGACGGCCGCCGATGATGGCGACGCCATGCTGTCTGCAGGCACGCTGCGCGGAATCGTGCGGGCTGCCGAGAAGAGCCTCGATGTGTCCAGGTGGCGCGGGCACCAGGACGCCGCGGGCTGGACGGCGGCCAGGTTGCCGCGGCCGGTCCGCTGCGCGGCCCGCCAAAGGCTCTCGTCGGTCCTTCTTGAGCACACCGGGGGACCGCGCCCATCCTCGCTTGACATGGAGAAGCGCGCGAGGCCATATCGTGTACATGCCGCAGAAGCAGTACGTACTGCCGGTGCTGGGGGCCGTCGCGGCCATGCTCAACGCGGTCACGGTCAGCGCCCAGAACAACACCGGTGGTTCGTCGGCAACTCCCTCGGCGCTCGCTGCTTCGGCGCCAACTCGCGGCACGGTCACCGTGCGGGTCCGGGGCCTTCGTCACGACCGAGGCACCATCCTCGTCGGGCTCTATGACAACGAGCGATCCTTCGCCAAGAAGCGAGACCCCCTTGCCGGTGCGGAGGCGCCACCGAAGAACCGCGGCGCGGTCGTGGTGTTCAAGGACGTCAAGCCAGGCCGTTACGCCTTGGCCTTCTTCCATGACGAGAACGACAACAAGCAGCTCGACACCAGCCTGTGGGGCGTTCCCAAAGAGGCGTTCGGCTTCTCCAGGGATGCCATGGGCAAGGTGGGGCCGCCCAGTTTCGCCGCCGCCGCGATTGTCATCCCGGCTGGTCCGGTTTCGGTGGTCATGAACGCGAAGTACTACTAGCCGCCCGTGCGCCGCGAGGCCGCCACCGCAGCGGGGCCGGCGGTGTTGATGCAGGCCCTGGCGGGCCAGGCACGGGTGTGCTCTTGGACGTCCGAGGTGCCAAGGCGTATCGGCTCGAATCGATAGCGCTCTCATCGTCGCTTCTTCAACCGTCTCCGTAGCTCGTCGAACAGGGAGCCAGCGATGCGCGCGCCCTTCTTGAACGCCCCTTCGCCCGCGTAGAGGGTCTGCACCAGGGTCCGGGTGGTCTGGTAGAGCTGCGGGGTGTGGGGGAACCAGTTCGGCTCCCGCCCCAGGCGTCCCGCGGTGACTGCCACGGTCTTCTGGCGGGAGAAGGCCCAGAGCCCCTCCGGCCCGTGGTACCGGCCGAAGCCGCTGCTCCGCTCTCCGCCGAAGGGAGCGTCGGGGTTGCCACTGGTCTTGAGGACGTCGTTCACCGTCACCGACCCGCAGCAGAGCCGGGAGGCCACCCGCCGGCCCCGGCCGAGGTCCGCCGTCCAAACGCTCGCCCCCAGCCCATAGGCGCTGTCGTTGGCCAGTCGCACCGCCTCGTCTTCGTCGGCGAAGGCCATCACCGGGAGGATGGGGCCGAAGGTCTCCTCCGTCATCACCTTCATGGCGTGGGTCGCGTTGCGAAGCACCACCGGATGGTAGAGGCCCTGCTCCCGGGAGATCGGGCGCACCGGGGTCGCGCCCTTCCCGAGGGCGTCCGCGAGGTGCGCGTCCACGATCTCGCGCTGGCGGTCGAGGATGAGCGGGCCGAGATCGGTGTCCGGACCCGGACCGACCCGGAGGCCGGCCGCCAGCTCGGCCACGGCCTCGAGGAAGCGGTCGTGGATGGCGCGCTCGACGTAGGCGCGCTCGATGGAGAGGCAGACCTGTCCGGTGTTGGCGAAGGCACCGTAGGCGATCCCGGCGACGGCACGGTCGAAGTCGGCGTCGGCGAAGACCAAGGCGGGATCCTTGCCCCCGAGCTCGAGCTCGACCGGGACCAGGTTCGCCGCCGCCGCGGCCATCACCTTGCGCCCGCTGGCGGTGCTGCCGGTGAAGAAGACCTTGTCTGGTCGGGCCTCGATGAGGGCGCGGCCGGTGTCCCCGCCTCCCTGAACCACCTGCAGAACACCCTCGGGGAAGCCGGCGCGGCGGACCAGGTCGCCGATGAGCGCGCCGATGGAGGGGGTGCGCTCGCTGGGCTTGAGCAGGACGGCGTTGCCCGCGACCAGCGCGGAGGCGGCGGGAACCAGCGCGAGCTGGAAGGGCAAGTTCCAGGGGGCGATGACTGCCACCACCCCCAGCGGCGACCACTCGACCTCGAACGAGGTGCCGAGGTGGATGGTCGAGCTGGCCCGCCTCTGCGGCGCGAGGATGGCCGCTGCCTGCTTCCGGTAGTAATGGAGGATGTCGAGGGTGGCGAGCACGTCGGAGGAGAGCGCCTCGACCTGGCCCTTGCCCGTGCTCCGGACGATGGCGTCCACCACCGCGTCGAGCTCCCGCACGATGAGGTGGGCGAGCTCGCCGAAGAGCTTCGCGCGGTCGGACACCGTGCGCATCGCCCAGCTCGGGAAGGCCTCTCTGGCGCGGGCCATGGCCGCCTCCGCCTCGCGGGGGCCGGCGGAAGGCCAGGTGCCCAGCGGGGCGCCGTCTAGGGGGGAAATCTCGGCAAGCACGCAGAACTCGATAGTCCCGACCTGTCGAGCGGTCAAGCTATCCTTGCCATTCTTGCCCGCGGCAGGCACCGTCCCTCCTCGGTAGATATGCTAAGAAGCCCCTGTCGGCCATGAGGCAAGGATGAACGCGCTCGTCTGGACGGCTGCGGGGCTCTGTCTGTGCGGTTTCGCCTTCTTCTGGCGCGTGCCCCTGTGCCGCTCAGGCAGGGGAACCCTGAAAGGCACCCCAAACCCTGCCGCTCGGACGCTGCCGCTGGTGGTGATCGTGCCCGCGCGAAACGAGGCGGCGAGCCTGCCGCGGCTGCTCGACTCCCTATGGTCGGGTCCGGCGATCCCGCAGGAGATCGTCGTGGTCGACGACCACTCCCAGGACGGAACTGCGCAAGTGGCGGCGGAGCGCGGGGCCACGGTCTTGGCGGGGGCAGCGCTCCCCGACGGGTGGACCGGCAAGACCTGGGCCTGCCACCAGGGCGCCGAGCGGGCGGGGCGGCAGACGCTTCTCTTCCTGGACGCGGACACCTGGATCGAGCCGGGCGGGCTCGGGCGGCTCTGGGACGAGTTCGAGGCCGGCGAGGGCGTGCTCAGCGTGCTGCCGTTCCACCGAATCGAGCGGCCGTACGAGCGGCTGTCGGCCTTCTTCAACCTGGCGATGGCCGCGGGGGTGAACGCCTTCGGGCCGCGCGGGGATCGAGCGAAGGGCAGGGCGCTCTTCGGGCAGTGCCTGATGCTGCGGGCGGATGACTACTGGCGCGCGGGCGGGCACGAGGCGGTGCGCGGGCGCATTCTCGAGAACGTCGAGCTCGCGAAGCGGTTCCAGGCCGCCGGGGTGGGGACGCGCTGCCGCGGGGGCAAATGGACGCTGTCGTTTCGCATGTACCCCGGGGGGCTCGCCGAGCTCGTGCGCGGCTGGGTGAAGGCCTTCGCGAGCGGAGCGGCGACGACGCCGCTTCTGACCCTCGCCCTGATCATCGCCTGGATGGCGGCCGGCGTGCTCGCCCCGGTTCCGCTGGTCCACGCGCTCTCCGGCCGCGGGGAGCTGTCCCTGCCGGCGGCGCTGCCGTACGCGCTCTTCGCGGCGCAGGTGGCGGTCTTCCTGGGGCGCCTGGGCCGGTACGGGGTCTTCACCGCTCTGCTCTACCCGATCCCGCTGGTCTTCTACCTGGTGGTCTTTGCGGTCTCGGCGGCGAAGGCCGCTCGCGGCGGCCCGGTGGCCTGGAAGGGGAGGTCGATGGGGGCGGGCGGGCATGGCTAGGCGGAGGCGGTGATGGCGGGTCCGATCGTGCTCCCGGTGTGGTTGGCGGCGACGCTCAACGTGCTGGGGTGGCCTGCGATCATGCTGGGCTGGTCGTGGCTCGCCATCCGGGCGCCGGCGCGGTGGTTCGCCCATGACGGGTGGTGGTGTCGGCCGCGAGCTTGGGAGCGGAATGGCCGCCTCTGGCGCTGGACGGGAGTGCACCGCTGGAAGAGGCTGCTCCCGGATGGGGCGGCTTTTTTCCGCGGCGGCTTCCGCAAGCAGCTCGCGGCGGGGTCGAGGGAGCACCTCGAGCGTTTCCGGGTGGAGACCGTTCGGGCGGAGCT
>JAFGPX010000270.1 GCA_016935975.1 Deltaproteobacteria bacterium | reverse complement strand
CTTGCATCCGGGCCGAATCCACTCCGAACGGCTCGGTCCGACTTTCACCACGGGCTGCTAGCGATGTCCTGGCACTTCTGCGCAAACGATGTGTTGACCTATTCCGCGGCTCCGGCTCCGGCCACGACCACGTCTACAACCACGACCTTCCGCGGCTTTGCAAGACTGGGGTGTGCGCCCGCCCCTTGACTTGACGCTTACTTCCCGCTAACCACTTCCCACCATGAGTCGTGAGGAAGAAGTCAAGGATGCACGCCTCTTCGATGTTCGCACCGTCGAGCGCAACATCAAACGTGGGCTCATCACGCGCAAGGAATACGAACGTTTCCTCAAGTCGCTGCCCGACGCGACGGACAGAGTCGCCCCAGACGAATCCGCGCCGCCGCAGGGTTGAATCCAGCGCCCCGCCTGCGTACGATTCCTAGCCATGTCCGATTCTGAAGAGAAACCGGGAGGCTTCACCGTCACGGATCGCCGCGCTTTCGACGGCAGCGGCGCGCGCAAACCGGAAAGCGATGCTGCGCCGGCCGCCAGCCCCGAGCCGCCGCCGACCGCGCCATCCAGGCCGGCCCAGGCTGCGCCATCCAAGCCCGAACCCTCGCGCCCGCTGCCGCCGGCCGACTTCGCCACCCTCGTGCTGTCGCTCGGCAGTTCCGTGCTGATGTACCTGGGCGAGGGGCCCGAGAGCGGCAAGCTGCCCAAGAACCTGCCCATGGCCAAGCACGCCATCGATCTCTTGACCGTGCTCGAGGACAAGACCAAGGGCAACCTTTCGGCCGAGGAAGAGCACGTCCTCGGCAGCCTGCTCTTCGACCTGCGCCTGCGCTACGTCGAGGCGCTCAAGACCTCGCCCGCGGGCGGTTGACCGAGAATCTCGCCGGCGGCCGGTGCGGCCAGCTTGCGCAGCCCGAGCACGGAGCGCCGGACTTCGAGCAGGAAGAGCAGCAAGAACACGGCGCTCAGGGTGGGCAGCGCGATGACCAGCGTCCACGCCAGCGTGGGGAAGGTGTGACGGTACTCCACGAACCACCAGTCGATGCGCGCGCGGTTGTAATTCTGTTGGATGTTGACGTGCAGGTTGGTGTAGCGACGCCAGGGAGCGTCTGCCTCGGCCTCGACCCACGAGTGGTTCGCGGGCAGGTGGGTGAACAACCAGTAGTTGCCGAGGATGTGATTGAAGCCGGGCAGCCACTGCAGCGAGTAGAGGGTCTCGAAGCAGACCGGACAAGGCGAGGTGGGCGTGCTGATGCCGTCGCCGGTGTTGTCGGGTACGCCGAGCCAACCCTGGACCGCTTCGCCTTGGATGCGAATGTAGTGATCCCAGTAGACGACGTTGCCGAGGTAGGTGACGAAGGCGCCGAGGAGCAGGCAGAGGGTGAGCGCTGCGGCGCCGAGCCAGCGCCGCAGCTTGCTCGCGTTCGCCAGCACGTCCTCCAGGAGGAAGCCCGCGGGAAGCAGCAGCACGGCCAGCGCAAACGTGAGATAACGCGGCCCCCAGGCATAATCCCCGGCCCATGAGATCATCTGCGCGTGCACATAGAGGCACGGCAAGATGGTCAGGATCATGGCCAGCACGATGTGGCGAAAGCGCCGGAAGAACCGGAGGAAGCCCAGCAAGGACGCGACCAGGGGCGGGCTGTAGAGGAAAACCGACTTGCCCGGCGACATGAACATGCCCCACAAGCCGACGAGCGGGGTTTCGTGCGGGATCATGACCGGAACCGCGGGCGCGGCCCCGCCGGTGGCGATGGCGCTGCCCGCGAAGACCAGCCCATAGCCCGTGAAGTAGATGCTGCCCCAGCGAATGTAGTTGTACCAGAGGTAGATGGCTCCGAACGGCACCGCGCTGGCGAGGGAAACCAGCGAGACCAGCAAGAGCGCGCGCCAGTTGCGGCGCAACTCCCAGACCAGGAAGAGCCCCGCGCCCAGCCCCGACAGCACGAAGACCGGCTTGGCGTTGACCAGGAGGCCGGCCCACACCCCCAGCATGCCCGCCTCGCGCCAGGTCGGCCGCTCGCGCACGTCGAGCAGCTTGCCGAAGAAGCCGGTGAAGCAGACGAGCTGCAGGGTTTCGGAATAGGGATAGCGCGAGTAGACCCAGACCGACGAGGCGAAGGCCAAGGCCACCGTGGATAGGGCCGCGGGAATCGGCCGCATCCTCAGGCGGCGGCAGAGTCCGAAAAAGAGAATGCAGGCCAACGTGCCGAGCAAGGTCGACGCCAGGTGCGAAGTGAAGCGCCAGCTGATCTGCCAGTAGGACGGGAAGGCCTTGGCCAGCTGCCGCTGCAGGAACGCCCCCGGAACGTGAACCACGCACTGGAACAGCGGCGCCAGCCCATAGAGGTGGCCGTCCTTGCCGTTCGCCAGGCTTGGCGGCCAGCGCGTCTTGGCGTGGAAGTTGTGCGAATGGGCGATGCTGTCCGCGACTTCCCAGATTGGCGTGGCGTCACCCCATGGTCGCTCGCGGCTGGTCGAGAACAGGTAGAGCAGCGCGATGGCGGCGAACAGATGCAGGCTGCCACGCCAGCGGTATGCGAAAGGCTGTGTCATCAGGAAAAACCGCCGGCATGATAGCCGATTGCGACCGGCCGAGTGGGACTTCGTTCGCGCCCTTGGCTCGGCTCGCCGCTCCTGCCGGGCCATGATAGATTCGCGCCACGTGAACGCATGCACCAAGCTGAAGATTGGACCAAGCTGCTGGTTGAGGTGATCGCGGCCGCGACCGCGCGCCTTCCCGAGGACGTCACCGCCGCCATCCGCCGTGGCCGTAGCCAGGAGGCTGCGGGCTCGCTGGCCGCCATGGCGCTTGACGCAATCTTGAAAAACGCCGACCTGGCCTGCAGCGAACGCGCTCCCATGTGCCAGGACACCGGCGTGCCGATTTTCTGGATCCACCATCCTGCGAGCCTTTCCACCGGCATGCTGGTCCACGCCTGCGCGGAGGCGGTACGCCGCGCCACCGCGCAGAAGCTGCTGCGCGAAAACGCCGTGGACACGCTCACGGGCCGTAACACCGGCAACGGGTCCGCGCCCGGAATCCCGAGCGTGCACTGCGAGGAATGGGATCGCCAGGAAACCAAAGTCGAGCTTCTGCTCAAGGGCGGCGGCTGCGAGAACGTGAGTACCCAGTATTCGCTCCCCGACAGCAAGCTCGGCGCCGATCGCAACCTGGAAGGCGCCCGGCGAGTGATTCTCGATGCGGTCCACCAGGCGCAAGGCAAGGGCTGCGGACCCGGGATCCTGGGCGTGTGCTTGGGCGGGGATCGCGGCACCGGCTACCACGAGGCCAAGCGTCAACTCATGCGCCGTCTCGACGACAAGAACCCCGTGCCCGAGCTCGACGCCCTGGAACGGCGCCTGTTCGACGAAGCCAACCAGCTCGGCATCGGGCCCATGGGCTTCGGCGGCAAGACCACGGTGCTGGGCGTGAAGATCGGCACCCTGGGCCGCCTGCCCGCCAGCTACTTCGTGTCCATCGCCTACCTGTGCTGGGCCGCGCGCCGGGCCACCGCCGTCGTGAGCGCCAAGGGAGACGTGACATGGCCAAGCTGAACCTGCCCTGCGACGAGGCAACCATTCGCGCCCTGCGCGTGGGCGAGGAAGCGCTGCTTTCCGGCCGCATGATCACCGGCCGGGACGCGGCCCACCACTGGCTCGTCGGTGGTTTCCGCGAGGAGGTGGCGCCGTATCTCGCCGGGTCGGTCATCTACCACTGCGGCCCGGTGGTGCGGAAGAACCCCGACGGCAGCTACGCCTTCGTGGCGGCTGGGCCCACGACCAGCACCCGCGAGGAACCGTACCAAGCCGAGGTCATCGGCCGCTATGGCGTGCGCGGGGTCATCGGCAAGGGTGGCATGCTCGACAAGACCCGCAAGGGCCTGGTCGAGCACAGCGCCGTCTACCTGCACGCGGTGGGCGGCACCGCGCAGAGCCTGGCGCGAGCCGTGGTGCGTGTCGAACGCGTGTTCAAGCTCGAGGAATTCGGCGTGCCCGAGGCCATGTGGGTCATCGAGGTCAAGGACTTCCCGACGGTCGTCACCATGGACGCGCACGGCGCCTCGCTGCACGAGACGATCGCCCGGGGCTCGCGGGCGGTGCTGGACAAGCTGCTCGGGCAGTAGACAGATGCTCACCAGCAACATCCTGGAGCTCATCGGCAACACCCCCCTGTTCGAGTTCAAGGGCGAGCGCATCTACGCCAAGGCCGAGTTCCTCAACCCCGGCGGCAGCATCAAGGACCGCGTCGCCCTGGCCATGCTGGAGGGCGCGGAGCGCGACGGCAAGCTTCGGCCGGGCTCGATCATCGTCGAGCCGACCTCGGGCAACACCGGCATCGGTATCGCCCTGGTGGGCCGGCTCAAGGGCTACGAGGTCAAGATCGTCATGCCCGAAGGCATGAGCCAGGAGCGCAAAAAGCTCATCCTGGCTCTCGGCGCCGAGCTCATCCTCACGCCGAACGAGCAGTCGATCGCGGGCGCGGTGAAGAAGGCGGAGGCGCTTCTTGCCAGCGACCCGCGCTACTACATGCCCAACCAGTTCGCCAATCCCGAGAATCCGCGCATTCACTACGAATCCACGGCGCGAGAGATCTGGCGACAGATGGGCGGCGAGGTCGATTGCTTCCTGGCCGGCGTGGGCAGCGGCGGCACCCTGCAAGGCGTCGGCCGCTTCCTCAAGGAGCACAAGCCGGGCGTCAAGCTGTTGGCCGTCGAGCCCAAGAACGTCTCCGCCCTGCTCGGCCACGAGCCCGGGTTGCACCAGATCCAGGGCATCGGCGACGGCTTCATTCCGCCCGTGTTGGACCCGAAGATGGTCGACGACATCATCGAGGTCACAGACGAGGACGCCATCGCGACCACGCGCCAGCTCGGCCGCGACCACGGCCTGCTCGTCGGCATCTCCTCCGGCGCCATGATCTGGGCCGCCCGCGAACTGCGCAAGCGCTGGCCGGGCAACATCGCCACGGTCCTTCCGGACCGCGCCGAACGCTACTTCAGCACGGCGCTCCTCTAGCAGCCCCCGTTGTTCATCCGCCGCGTTCGGTCAGGGCATCGTAGCGGGCTAGGCAGCGCGTTGGCGCAGACGGGCTTCGCCCGTCGGAGCCAGAGCGCGGGAGGGTTTGGGGACCCTCTCAGGGTCCCCATTCCAATGTCTAGCCCGCGACCCTCCGCCGGAGATGAGGCAGTCTGTCCCACAATCCTCGTCGGTGACGCAATCGTGGTGAAGAATGCGGGCTAGAACGCGACGTCCACCTCGGCGCTCCACACCATGCGGGGGTCGCCGCGCTCTTCCAAGGTTTTCGCGAGCAGCGCGATGGTGCGGCTGGCCTTCGCGTTCCAGCGCTCGGCGCCGTTCGCCGTGACCACCACCGGCTGGTCCAGGTCGAGCATGTCGTCCGACAGGCGAACCTTGATGGCGGCGAGGTCGCTGCTTTCGAGGGCGATGTTCTGTCCGCTCACGGTCGCGCGCACCTTGGTGTAGTCCTTGGCCTTCGCCACATCGACCGCGAGCCAGTAGAACCGGCTGCGGGGCTCGTCGTCCTGATACCAGACCACGGTGCTTGGGTTGGGATCGCGCGTGAACTTGGCCATCCACGGCACGGCCACCGCGTCCTCGAGATCCATCCAGTGGGGCTTGCCGGCATGGATCTCGACGACGTGCGGGTAGCCCCCGGGATCCTCGGCCGCGAGCTGGTCGAGCTGGTCGCTCCATTCTTGCGCGACCAGGTTACGGTCGTAGGCCGTGTCGAGCGCGCCGACATGGATGGCAAAGCCGATGTCGCGCAGGCTGTACGGCTGCGCGTCGTTGGGATGCCCCGCCATGGCCGCGGCCGCCGCCCAGCAATCGGCCATGCGCGGGCCGAGCTGGTAAACACCGTCCCCGCCCGCGGAGTAGCCCATGACGTACACGCGGTCCGGGTTCACCTCCTCGAGCACGATGAGATTGGTGATGAGGCGCTCGAACATGGGATCGATGTGCGCCTCGTGCCACAGGTTCCAGGTGTCGGTCGGGGCGCGCGGACACAGGTAGATGCCCTCGGCGGGCTGGTAGAGCGTCTGCTGGTTGGCCCATTGCTCGTCGTTGACGCTCGCAGCGGCATTGCCGCCGCCGTGCAGAGACAGAAAGAGGCTGCGCCCCGCAGACGGCTTGCTGCCGAAGGTCTTCATGGCATAGCGCATGGTCTTGCCTTCGAGTTTGATGGAACGAGCGTCGTGCTCGGCCTTGCGCGTGGCCTTGACGTTCGCGGCGAAGTCTTGCCAGAGCAGATCGGCGGCCTGTGCAGCTTCGTCCCGGCCAAGCGGTGTCTTCGCGAAGGACTCGCCGTCGATGGGCTGGCGCTGCGCCCTCGGCACCGCCAGATAGGCCCGAAGCTGCTCGATCGCCGAGGAGCTAGCCGGCCCGTCTGCTGCGGCATCGGGCGAGCCGCCCGTGTTCTGAAGCGTTGTGCCGCCGCCACCGGTCGAGACCCGCGTCCCGCCCGCGCCGCCCGTCGATACTCCCGTTCCCCCCGCGCCGACCGTGCCGCCCGTGCCAGTGCCCGCCCCGCCGGTGCCGCCCGTTGCGGTGCGCGCCCCACCGGCGCCGCCCGATCGAGTCGAAGCGCCGCCGGCTCCGCCCGCGGCCGAAGTCGCGCCGCCGGTGCTGCCGGCGCGCGTTCCGCCGGCGCCACCCGTCGCGTCGCTGCCGCCACCCGACCCCGACACGGTGCCGGCCGCTCCGCCGCCGCCACCCGACCCCGTCGCACCGCCGCTTGCGGTCGCACCCGCGCCCCCTGTGTCGTCCGTCGCGGCGTCGCGCTTGGCTGCGTCGACAGCCTCCTGCTTCGCCGCCGTGCAGGCGAGAAGCCACGCACAAGCAAGCAGCGAAGACAGCCTGGTCACGCAGCCCAGGCTACCACACCGGCATCGACCTTGGCTGCCGGGACATCACGGGACGACTTCTCTCGCAGGCGAGCGCGGCCTCAGCCCGCCAGCATCACGCCGTGCTCGCGCAGGTAGTGCTTGAGCGCCGGGATCTCGATGATCTTGAAGTGGAAGACGGAAGCCGCCAGCAACACGGTGGCGCCGGCTCGGGCCGCCTCGAGGAAGTGCTCGAGCGTGCCCGCGCCGCCGGAAGCCACGATCGTGGCGGAGGTGGCCTGTCTGATCTGGCGGATCAAGGGCAGGTCGTAGCCGGTGCG
>JAFGPX010000269.1 GCA_016935975.1 Deltaproteobacteria bacterium | reverse complement strand
GACGATCACGTCGTAGTACTCGGGCTGCTTGACGAACCACATGGTGCAGGCGTCGACGTGGTTGTAGTCCTGCTTGATCTCGGGGTAGTCCGCATCGCCCATCTCCTTGTGCACGCGGACCCACAGATCGCCGCAGTGGGTGAGCACGTTGCACTTGTGCACGAGGGTCAGCATCTTCTTCTTGCTGTTGCGCTTGCGGCAGTACTCGTAGGCGTACTTCATGCAGCGCTCGACGACGGGGCGAGAGTACTGCATGACCTGGGTCGCGACCTCGAGCGGGGTGCCCTTCTGGGTGACGCCGCCGATGCCGGTGTAGATGCCGCCGGTGTTCTCGCGCACCACCACGAAGTCGATGTCCTCGGGCTTCTTGTCCTTCAGCGGTGTGTCGACGTTGGGGTAGAGCTTCACCGGGCGCAGGTTGATGTACTGGTCGAGGGCGAAGCGCGTCTTGAGCAGGATGCCGACCTCGAGGATGCCGGGCTTGACGTCGGGGTGGCCGATGGCGCCGAGGAAGATGGAGTGGAACTTCTTGAACTCCTCGATGGCGCTGTCGGGTAGGACCTCGCCGGTCCGCTTGTAGCGCTCGCCGCCGAAGTCAAAGCTCTGGTAGTTGAGCTTGACGCCGTGCTTGGCGCAGGCCGCGTCGAGCACCTTCTTGCCCTCGGCGAGAACCTCGGGTCCGGTGCCATCTCCAGGAATCAGCGCGATGTCATACGATTTCATGGTCGCCCTTTCGGTGAATCGAGGCCTCGCTGATAGCACGGCCGAGGTGCCGGGAACAAGGGCCGAGCGGGCTTTGGGGGAAGCCAGCCGGGGATCAGCGTTGCGCGCGAGCCAGGGACTCCCGCACGCGGCCGCTCACCTCGTCGCTCCCGATGCTTCGATCGAGTCGCTCCGCCCACTTGCGGACGTAGTCGAAATCGATCCGCAATCGGGGCAGCGAAGCCAGGCTCACGAGATCTTCGAAATCCCGCTCGCGGTCCGAGAACGCCTTGAGCAAGAAAAGCTCCTCTGGTGCCGTGACCCAGAGGGTTCGGCCGAACACCGCGACCTCCCGTCGGTGAGCCAGCAGCTCCTCTCCGAGAGGACCCACGGCATCGAAGATGTCCACGAAGACGCCCTCGGACGATCGCGAGCGGAACACCCCGAAGCGGCGCAGCTCTTCTTCCATCGCCGGCACGTCGAAACCCTTCTCGACCAGCGCTTTGGCCAGGCCCGGTCGGCGCCCGGATGGCAGCTCGGCGTAGAAATCGACGTCGCGGGTCGAGCGGCTCACCCCCCAGGCGCCCACCGCCAGCCCGCCCACGATCGCGTAGCGAATCTCCGCTTGGTCGAAGACCTCCACCGCGTCGGTCAGTGCGTGCTCGAGCGCGGCCGTCATGCGCGTTGCGCGGCTCGGAGCGGGAGGACGAAGAGCCGTGCCTTCGCCGCCAGATCATCGACCGGGCCCGGCTCGCCCGAGGTTGCCAAGGCAAGGCTGCGCACCGTCTCGCAAAGCTCGAGCACATCCCGCAAGCCTTCCGCGGGCGAACGGGCCGCTGCGTCGAAACGCTCGGCAGTCACGTCGGCCTCGTTCCGCTCGCGGAGCCTGGCGCGGTCGAAAGGGAGCAGCACCCGAGAACCATAGCGCAGTCGCTCCCGAGAGTCGATGCGGCGTCCGACCGCGCCAGCTACGCCCTTCCCCGGCTCGTGCCCCTGACCACGCCGCCGGCGATGAGGTGGGCGGCGCGAACGGGCTCGGGCAGCTTGCCGTGCAGGGCGGTGGCCTCGAGCATGGCGGCCGTGTCGGCGGGCGAGATGCCAACGCGCTGGACGTAGATGCCGCCCAGGGGCTCCATCGGGCCGGCGGCCTGGATGAGCGCCCACTTGCGGTCGCCGCCGGGCACGCGCGACAGGGCCTCGCGGATCATGGCGTACCGAGGTGGCCGGCGGGCCACGACCACGACCGGCCGCTCGAGCGCCGCGTGCAGGGCGCGGATGTCCACCACGTTGAATCCGGCCACGGCGATGCCGCCCAAGAGCACGGCGCGCACGTACTCGTCGAACTGCGAGCCGCGCACGAGCTCGATCATCCTCTGGGTGGCGTTGCGGCCGTCGTGGCGCACGCGTCCCGAGACGACGCCGTCGAGCCGCGTGCGCGCGCACACCGCGCCCACGAGTAGGACAGCGCCGCCGCGACGCTGCTTGTCGAACGGCCCGTCGTCGAAGCCGATGACGTTGGTGATAGGCGCGGCCATGGCCTCTGCCCCTTCGCTACCGGGTGGCGTCGACGCCCGAGAACTGGCCGGTCTGGTCGCGGCCCGACCAGCAGAAGGTGCACAGATTCTCGGCAGGAACGCCGATGGCCGCCACCAGATCGTCGAGCCTTTGGTAGCGCAGGGTCGTCAGGTGGAGCTGCTTGGCGATCCACGCGACCATGGCGCCGTACTCGGCGGAGTTCGCATCCGTGTACCTGGCCAGGTTCTTGTTGTCCTGGCCTTCCAGCGCCTTGACAGCGCGGCGGCCCGCCAGATCCAGCTCCGAGCGCGAGCGCGAGAAGTTGAGGAAGGGGCAGCCGAAGACAAGCGGCGGGCAGGCGGGCCGCATGTGCACCTCGCGCGCGCCGTACTCGTACAGGCGCT
>JAFGPX010000268.1 GCA_016935975.1 Deltaproteobacteria bacterium | reverse complement strand
TCAACTGGCAGTGGAGCGCCGGGTGCGGCGCCGACGCGGCTCCGTACTTCCGCATCTTCAACCCCACCGCCCAGGCGCAGCGCTACGATCCGGACGGCGCCTACATCCGCCGTTGGGTGCCCGAGATCGCCCGGCTGCCCACGCGCTGCCTTTTCGCCCCCTGGACCTCTGGGAACGCCGAGTTGCGCGCGGCCGGCGTCGTCCTGGGCAAGACCTACCCGAGGCCCATCGTCGATCACGCCATGGCCCGCGAGCGGGCCCTGGCCGCGCTGGCAACTCTACTGGTCCGGAACGCACCTGTCGCCGAACAAGGACGCACCCGGGCCGCGCCCGGTTTGACCGGCCGGCACGGGCAGCATCGTCGAAATCGGACATCTCGAGTAGTACCGTGAATCACGGAGAGGCTACTCGCGGGAGCGACGGGTCATGTCGAGCCGCGACTTGCGTACCTGCATGCGCAAGGTCGAGCGCGATTCGGGACGTCGGTGCCGGCGGCTCAGCCGGTCGCGCGCCTCGCTGACGGCCCGGCCCAGGCGCATCTGAATTTCCAGGTTCGACATGAGCGCGCCCGCCAGCACACCTTCCAGGTCCTGCGCCATGGCCGCGGCCGACGGATAGCGCTCGATGGGCGTGCGCCCCAGCGCGCGGCCGACCGCGAGTACCAGCACCTTCGGCAATCCCGGGCGCTCGTCACCGACCGAGGCCACCTGGCCGCGATGGATAGCCCGCAGCACTTCCCGATCGTTCTTGCCCGAAAACAGAGGACGGCCGGACAGGGCCTCCCACAGCACGGAGCCCATCGCGAAGATGTCGGATTGCGGGCTGGCGGGCATGCCGCCCACGAGCTCGGGCGCAAGATAGCCGAGCTTGCCCTTGATGAATCCCGGGGACGTGAGCACGCTCGTACGATCGCGCGCGCGCGCCAGCCCGAAGTCGGACAGCTTCACGGTGCCACCCACGCCGAGCAAGATGTTCTGCGGCGAAACGTCGCGATGGACGATGGGAACGGGTGTGCCGTCGGGGCCGTGCCGTTCGTGGGCCGCAGCCAGCCCGCGCAGCGCCCCAACGCCAATATGGGCGGCCAGCGGCCACGGGATACGCTCATGGCGGGCGCGGTAGTAGCGCAACAAGCTGCCCAGATCCAATCCGTCGACCCATTCCGTGACCAGCCAGAGAGCGCCCTGCCTGTCATCCACGAAATCCAGCACCTGCGCGATATTCGGGTGCAACAAGCACGAGCCCAGCCGGGCCTCCTCGACGAACATCGCGATCTGGCGCTGGTCGTGACGTAGCTCGGGCTTGATCTGCTTCATGGCCACGGGCCGCGAGAAACCGGCCGCGCCGTGCATGAGCCCTCTCCACACCACCGCCATGCCCCCCTCGCCCGCGCGCTCGAGAAGCTCGTACTTGCCGGCTATGCGCTCTCCAATCGCCTGCTCGCGTCCCTTCATCCCTACGTCGGATTATAGACCCGATCCCGGGACGAATGCCTCACTTGCCGACGTCGAGATCCGCCAGCATCGATTCGAGATGGTCACGGGCGTGGGCTTCGTTGCGCCGAACGGCTACCGCGATCCCCTTCTGTAGTACGCCGCGGGCCTCCGCCGGCCGGCCGAGCCCGACCAGAAGCTCGCCCGCCGGAGCATAGGCCGCGATGTAGTCGGGGTGGTCGCTGAGAAGCGGCTCGAAGACCTGCCACGCCGCCACGGCGTCTCCCGCGGTCTTGAACTCCATGGCCAACGCGTAGCGCGGGAAAGGATCCTGCGGTCGTTTCTCGGCAAACGACCTGAGTATGACCAGGCGACGGTTTGGGGCGGATTCGCTCAGGACATCACCGCTGGGCGGCCCGGCCCGGCGCTCTCGCTCTCCGGCCCGGTGGCGACGATACGATTGCTACCGTCGACGCGCACCACGGTGGGCTTCCACGCCCTGGCCTCGGCCTCGTCCACGCCGTCGGCAAAGGTCGAGAGGATGACGATGTCGCCCGGATGCGCGTGGCGCGCCGCCGCACCGTTCACGCAGACGATCCCGGAATTGGCCGCGCCGGCGATGGCGTAGGTCTCGAGGCGGCTGCCGTTCGTGGCGTTCCAGATGGCAACCTTCTCGTAGGGCAGGATGTCCGCCGCGCGCATCAGAACTTCGTCGATGGTGACCGAGCCTTCGTAGGCAAGGTCGGCATGCGTGACCGTAGCGCGATGGATCTTGGATTTGAACATCGTGCGTTTCACTCTCATGAGAATCTCCGTCCCGGCCGGTTGCCCGGTCCGGGCAGTTTGTGCGTCCCTATCCTGTCTCAAAGCCGGCCGCTGTCAATGCTCCTCGGCCGCACCGCCTCGATTCACGTTGACCCCTGCGCGCCCATGCCGCAAGGTGGAGCCAGAGGCACGCCAACAGCAGCGAAGTCGAGCAACATGGTCCAGGCTTTCACGCGATTCGTCGGGGTCGATCTCGGGGGTGGCAAGGGCAAGAAGACCGCGCTTGCCGTGCTCGAACGCGGCCGCGACGGCGTGACGGTCACCCGGCTTGCCCCGAAGGCGAAGGAGCCCCCGCTCTACGACGCGGCCCTGCTCGGCGAGCTGCTCGGCCAGGGCCAAAGGTGCGTGGTGTGCATCGATGCCCCCTTGACCCTGCCCCCGTGCCTCCGCTGCACGGAGCCCGTGTGCCCGGGGCAGCTCTTCTGCGTGGACGCCGAGGTCCTCTCGATGCGCGCTCTTGCGGAGCGCGAGCCGCCGGCCGGCCGCGATCACCGGCGGGGCAAGCCCACCATCACGCCCTATACCCAGCGAGCCACGGATCTCTATCTGCGCAGCCGCGGCGTGGTCGCGCGCGAAACCATGGGGCAAGCCATGGGCCCGCTGGCGGCCCGGGCCGCACACCTCGTGCGCGCGCTCGGGCAGTGTTTCCGCCTCAACGACAACCTCATCGAGGTCTACCCGCGCGCCACGCTCGAGTTGTTGGGTTTCCACGAGCCATACAAGAAGCGCGTCGATCGCCGCATCGAGATCTTGGCCGCGCTCGGCGACCTGAGCTTCGCTCCGGGCGTATGGCGCGAGGAATGCCGCAAGAGCGATCACGTCTTCGACGCCGTGCTGTGCGCCTACACGGGCTACCTGCGCACCCGCGACGACTGGCGCATCGCGGCCGCCCTGGGGGACGCCATCGACTCGCAGGGCTGGATCTGGGTGCCTCCGGCTCCCGGGGCCGACGAAGCTAGCTCGCCACAGCTCCGCCGTTCTTCAGATCGTCCGGGTCGTCCTGGCGCGGTAGCTCCTCGGAAGTCTTGCCCGTAGGCGCCGGCGTGGACGAGCCGTTGCCGAGGAGCGAGGCCGCCCCGCGCTCGCGCAGGAATTCCAGGAACACGATGGCGGTCGGCATCTCGGCGGCCGGGATCTCGTCGATGAGCTCGCGCGCTTGGCGGCGCAGGATCTCGCCGGGCGACTCGTTGCTGGTCGCCACGTGCTGAATATCCGGCGTCTCGGGGCGCGCCACGACCCGGCCCCAGGGCGGCGGGTTGGCCACCTCGACTTGCAGGTGTTCGAGCCAAGTCTGGATGTGCAAATGCAGCAACTCGGAGCGATAGGCGAACCAGCGCTCCCGTTCCGCCGGGAAAGCCAGCAGGACGTCCTTGAACCTGCGAAATGCCCCCTTGCCGTCGATGGCGACCAGCAAGCGCTCGCGCAGGGCCAAGTCGGCGACGGCCCCCACGAACCGCTCCATCCAGCGATACTGCTCGCGCGACGAAGCTGGATCGATGCGCAGATAGCGATCCGGACTGTGGGCCACACGCGCTCGCCGGGCCGCCGCATCCGGCTCTCCCTCGGCGATGGAAAGCAAGTCTCCGTTTTCTAGGTCGAGGAAACTCTCTTGTTCAGGCGAGTTCCGCTCGAAAGCAATCTCTAGATCACTCCAATTGATAGTAATCGGCTGCATTTTTCAACTCCTCCGGCGGCTCTCCTCCCACAGAGAGTGCCGACAAGGTTAGGTACGACCCATCTAGACTAGGATTCAGATTGAATCTTTGCAATCCCGCAGCGGCCCGAAAACGCATCGGAACCGGCGTCCGCCAGCATTCTGGCGGCGGACGGCGTCCCGCCCGAGGCCCCATCGGTCCTTGACTTCGCCTGCCTACTCCCTATTATCCCCTCCTCGCCACCCTATCCTGGAGGCCCGATTGGCTCGCGTAACTGTTGAAGATTGCTTGGAGAGAGTCCCCAACCGCTTCGCCTTGGTGGTTCTGGCAGCAGAGCGGGCGCGGCAGCTCGCTGGCCGGGCCTCCCCCCTCGTGAGTTGCGACAACAAGCCCGGTGTGACTGCACTGCGTGAAATCGCCGAGGGCAGGGTCGACTTCAACGAAAACGTCGAAGGAACCATCAGGCAGTACATCGCCGAAATGCGGGCCCGCGGCTCGCGCCCCGAGCGCGGCGCCAAGGTGTAGGGGCGACTCATCGCGCCTTGTCGAGAGGCTGGGCCAGGAGCTCGGCGGCGGCTTCCGCGCCGTCGCGGCCGGCCAGTCTCTGCGCCAGGCCGGCGGCGCGATCACGCATCGCAGCGTCGCCAAGTGCCGTGCGGATGCGCGAGGCCAGCGCTTCGCCGGTCAGCTTCGCGCGAAGCAGTGGCGGCGGCGAAAGGCCACGCCTGGCCAGCCGCGCTGCCGCCGGGAACTGGTCGAGCACGTGGGGCAGGATGATCTGAGGTACCCCGGCGCGCGCGGCACGCGCGCAGGTGCCAGCGCCGCCGTGGTGCACGACCACCGCGACGCGCGGAAAGAGCCGAGCGTGGGGCAGCATGCCCGCGCACAGGATGTTCGGCCCGAAGCCCGGCCGAGGCGGCGCTCCGGCGCTCGCGCACACGATGGCGCGGCAGCCAACCAGACGAACCGCCTCGGCAATGCGGGCGAGCGTCCGCTCCGGCCGCGCGTCCGGCATGCTGCCGAACCCGATGTACACCGGCGACGGGCCGGCGGCGAGAAACGCCTCGACGGGCTCGGGCAGCGACGCGTCCTCGCGAAGCAGCATGGCGCCCGTGGGCGGAACGGGCACGGGCACGTCCGGCGGCGCCGGCGCCAGCTCGGCGTCGGTGGCCAGCAGACTCCGCGCGGGGTCGGCGAAATGCGCGAGCGCGTCATCGATCGGCGCCAGGCCCAGCTTGGCCCGCCCGCAATTGATGGGCCGGAGCAAGAGCCAGTTGTCGACCCGTCGGGTTAGCCACCAGGAGAGACGGTTGAGCCACTTGGGAAACCCCTGACACCGCTCGCCCAGCCCCGGATGGTGGCGGGAGGGGAAGATCTCCGGGGCGAAGGCCAGAAACCGGTAGGGCTTGCCGGCCTGCTCGGCGCAATCGCGCGCGGCGAAGACCAGGCTGGCGGCCACCACGCGGTCGGCCTCGCGCACCAGCTCGGTCAGAAGCTCGAACTGCATCGCGACCTCGGCGTCGATGTCGCGCTTGATGATGCGCGCCAGGCGCAACGAGTGCCTGTGCATCGACCCGCTGTTCCGAACCAGGAACTCCTCCATGCTGCGACCCATGGCGCGGTAGTCGATGCCCGCCGCGACGGCGTCCTGCGCGTAGTCCGGCGGACCGGCCACGACCACCCCGTGTCCTCGCCGCACAAGCGCCCGGCCGAGGGCCAGCATGGGGTGGACGTCGCCGCGAGAGCCATAGGTGGCCAGGAGAAAACGCAAGCAAGCGATTGTACCATCGGCCGTTCGTGCTCGTCGCCGCGTGGTACCCTGATCCTCGGAGGGGTGGCCATGGATCATCTGCTTGCGTCCGCTGTCACGCCGGCTCGCGCGGTTCTGGGGGCGCTGTTGCTGGTGTCCTGCATCGCGAAACACGCCCCGCCCGATAGAGGTCCGGGCGCCATCCCGGCGCAATCGTCGCCGATCGCGACGCCACCATCGCCCGCCGCCGCGGCACCCGCTCCGCCCGTGGACGCAGCGGAGACGATGCCCCCTGCGGAGTACATCCACATGCAAGCCAAAGACGTCGTGCTCACGAACGAAGGCGACGCCGTGCTGCTCACCGACGACAAGGAAACCATCGCCATTCCCATCTTCATCGGCGGCAGCGAGGCGGCCTCGATTCGCCTGCGCTTGCAGAAACGCCGCTACGAACGACCTCTGACCCACGATCTCCTCGACGCCCTCATGCACGAGGTGGGAGCCCGACTGCTCAAGGTCCACGTGGACGACCTGAAGAGCAACACGTACCTTGGCTCGGTCTTCGTTCGCTCCGGGGGCCGGGTGTTCGAGCTCGATGCCCGCCCATCGGATGCCATCGCCCTCGCCATCGGCAATCGCGCGCCCATCTTCGTCTCCTGCCGCGTGATCGAGGCGAGCGCCATTCCGCAAAGCTCGATCCTGGAAGGCCCCGGCGGCCCTGCGCCCGAGGTGCAAGTCGAAGGCTGTCCGCCCAAGACCAAGCCCACACGACCCGCAAAACCCGCCGCAATCGAGATGTAGGGCCCGATTCATCGCGCCGCATCTCCGTGCGGGCGCGGTGAATTGCGCCCCTGCTACCGCTTGGAGAACTGGAAGCGGGCGCGGGCGCCCCGCTGGCCGTACTTCTTGCGCTCCTTGGCGCGGGCATCGCGGGTCAGGTAGCCCGCCTTTTTCAGGGCCGGCCGCAGCTCGGTGTTGAACTTGCACAAGGCGCGCGAGATGCCGTGGCGAAGCGCATCGGCCTGGCCCGAAAGCCCACCGCCCTTGACGCTGGCAATGATGTCGATGCCGCCCGAGGTTTCGGTCAGCTCGAGCGCCTGGCGGAACACCATGCGCGAGGTTTCGCGGCCGAAATACCCCTCCAGCGTGCGCTTGTTGATGGAGATCTTGCCGTTGCCCGGCTGGATCCAGACGCGCGCCACCGCGTGTTTGCGACGGCCGGTTGCGTAGAAGCTCTTCTGCGAATCGATCGTTGGGGATTCCATGCGCGGACTCCGAACCTAGGACAAGGCGAGCGGTTTGGGCTGCTGGGCCGCGTGCGGATGTTCGGCGCCCGCGTAGACCTTCAGCTTCTTGTAGATACGGCGGCCGAGCGGTCCCTTGGGCAGCATGCCCCAGACCGCGCGTTTGACCAGCTCGGTGGGATGGCGCGCCACCAGCTCCTTGGCCGTCTGCTCGGTCAGGCCGCCGGGAAAGAGCGAGTGGTGACGGTACAGCTTGTCGGTCCACTTCTTGCCCGTCAGACGGATCCTTTCGGCGTTCACGACCACCACGAAGTCGCCGGCGTCGGCGTGCCTGGTGAACGTGGGCTTGGTCTTGCCGCGCAGGACCGAAGCAATCCTCGAAGCGGCACGGCCCAGGGTCTTGCCTTGCACGTCGGCGATGTACCAGGAGTGCGGGGCACATGCCTTGGCGGAAACCGTCTTTCTGTTGCGCGGCGCTGCTGTGGACACGGGGCGCTTCTAATACTAGAGCAGTAGGCGGAAGTCAACCCTACCCGCCGCTCGCCACCGGCGTCGGGCCGCGGCCCCGGCCGCCCGGGCTTCCTTGACGCGGACGCAAGACGGCCACGTGCCGCCCGCCGCGGCAAGGCAGCCTCGGCCGCGAGCAGCCGGCTCCCGCGACCGGAAACGCGGTTGCGAACTCTGTAGACGCGACACCCAACTGACGATAGGAAGACCCGGTGAGCACGCTTCGTCCCGCACAATGCCCGGGACGCCGTCGAGCAGGCGTCCTGGTTCTCCTGACAACGCTGGGAGTCGCCTGCTCCCTGCCGTTTTCGGGACGCTCGCCTGCCCCCGCGGCTCCGGCGCCGGCCCCTTTGCCCCCCAAGCCCGAGCCCAGCTTCCCGAACCAAGACCTGGCGGCCAAGCACCAGGCGGTCAAGGCAGCCCCGCAGGACTTCGACACCGTCATGGCGTACGCGAGGACGCTCAGCGATTTCTGCCAGGCCTCGCTCGTGGACACCACCTGCGGCCCCGCGTGCACCAGCGGGCCGGTGCGCTACAAGCCCGCGTCGGCCCTCGATCCCAACAGCCGGCTTCTGGTCGAACAAGCGCTGCCCATGCTCGACGCGCTCATGAACGTGCAAGGCCTCTCGTGGGAACGGATGGGACACTGGGCGGCGGTCAAGGGACGGCTGCTCAGTCTTGCCGGACGCGCCGCAGAGGAGCGCGCGCTGATCGATGGTTATGCTCTGCAGCACTCCGATGCCTTCCCGGTGGTCAAGCGTCGTCTAGAGCTGCTACGCGAGGCGCACGACCCCAAGGAAGCGGAAGCGCAGTGTGCCCGCAGCCGTGCGAGCCTGAGGATGGCGCGCGTAGCGGCGCGACTCGAGCTTCTGACCACCTGCGTGGCCTACCATCCGGACAACACCGAGGGAATCACCGACCCACCCGATTACGCGAAGTACCTGCCCAAGCTTACGCGGGACGAGCGTCGCCTCTACCGCAAGTACGTGGTCCAGCGCTGCGGCCCCGACCCCGCTGCCGAGAAGATGCGTTGTTCCCGCGTGTGCGCGTGCGATGGCCAAGTGGCGGACAAGAAGCAGTGCAAGCGGAACTGTCGCAACTGCCTCAAAGAGACGGCAGAACGACGGCGCGCCTGCAGGAAGTCCCGCCGCTAGCCCGTGACCGTCAGCGGCACATCGAAACCGTGCCGCCGGTGATGTTCGTGGCGGTGCAGCCGTTGGGGCCGAACTCCGAGCACCAGTCCTGCCGCACCGACGCGCCGTTGGAGAGAACCAGATTCTGCAAGGCCACGTTCTTGGACGGCGCGTAAGTGCCGTCGTTGGTGTCTTCCGTGTCGTTGCTGATCTGCACCAGCCCGCCCGAAATGGTGCCGGAGACGGCGGCGATGGTCGTGTTGTAGGTGTTCTGCAGCAGGATGGACGTGCTGCCGGTGTTGGCGATGTCGACATGATCGATGGTCAGCCCGCCGCAACCGGACACGGAGAAGATGCCGCGGCCACCGCCGCGCGCATAGACCTTGCCAACGTGGATGTTGCCGGCCGGAAAGTCGCCGCCCGTCTTGCCCACGCTGTTGGCCACGCGGAAGGCGGCATAGCCCGTGCCGGTCGCGCAGTCGTTGCACGTGACCAGGCCGACCTCGGCGTTGATGCTGCGATTGAGCAGGACGCCGCACTCGCCGACGTCGTCGCCCTCGACGGTGCCGATCTTGATCTTGTCGATGCCGTAGGTTTCCACGATGTGGCTGCCCATGCCCGAGCCGTAGGCGTAGTCGATGGTCAGGTTGGTGTTGAAGGTGGTCATGGTCGAGGCCGAGGGACCGCTGTCCACGCGGATGCCGATGCCGGCGCTCGCGCCGAGGCGCAGCTCGATGTGCCCGAGGTGCACGTTGTTGGTTTCGCGGATGAAGATCCCGTACTGCGGCGCCCCGGTCATCTTCAGGTTGGGGATGGCGATGTCGGTCTTGCCGCGGGCATAAAGCGGCGACCGGTCCCCGCCCGAGGCCGTGCCGCTGACGTTGAGCGTGCCGCACACGTTCAGGATGGTGTAGCTGGGGATCGAGACCTGCGACGAGGCGGAGATGTCGCCGTCGCCCTGCACGAGAATGCTCTGCTTGCTGGTGCGGCCCGAGCTCAAGCTGCCGTACGCCGCCGTGAGCGCGGCCTGCATGTCCGTGCCCGAGTACTTCTGGCTGCCGCCATTGACCACGGTCCAGGTCGTGCCGGACTTGGTCATGACCGCGTCGTAGCCGGCGGTGCTGCCGTCGCAGGGATAGCTTCCGGCGAGCGCCGAGCCGCCGGCGCCCGCGCCCCCGCCCGCGCCGGTCGCCCCGCCCGTGCCGGTCGCTCCGCCCGTGCCGACGGCCCCGCCCGATCCACGGGATCCTCCGGATGCCGTTCTTCCGCCGGTGGCCGCGGCCCCACCGGTCCCGCCCGCCCCGCCCGTGGCGCGCGCGCCCCCGCTCGCCGTGGCGCCACCGCTGCCGCGCCTGCCGCCGGCGCCGAGCGCCCCGCCGGTCCCGGCGCGACCGGTCGCGGAAGCTCCGCCAGTCGCCGCCAGCCCGCCGCTGCCGGACGCGCCGCCTTTCGCGGCAGTGCCGCCGGTGGCAGGATTGCCGCCCCTGCCCGGCATTCCTCCGCTGCCAGCCGCGCCGCCCGCTCCCGAGACGCCGCCGCTCGACGCTGCACCCCCACTGCCGACGCTACCGCCCGTCACAGCGCTGCCGCCCGTCGCAGGATTGCCTCCGGTCGACGAAACGGGCGAGGAAGCGTTGTTGCCGCACGCAGCGAGGAGGAGCGTCGCCAACATCGGCACGGTTCGCACTGCTTCGCACGATGGCTTCATTGCGTCCTCCGATCCAGCTCGGCCGAATGCCGTTGGCCGTGGCAGCAACGATAGCACTTGCACCGCCCGGCCGCCCCGTTCCTTGCGGCCGGTGCCGACGTCGCGGCGCCACGGGCTGCTAGGCTTCCCCGAGCGTGCCGTGGTATCGCATTTCCTGGAACCATGCCGTCCACGCGCGCTTCGACTACTCGTGTCCTTCCCGTCATCCTTCTGCTGGCGTCGGCAGACGCGGTCCCGGCGTCCGGCGCGGAACGCGCCGCCGCGGCCCCGGCGGAGACGACCAGCGAGCCGGATTGCGGCACCGACAGCCTGCTCGCGGGCCTCGCCCCCGTGGAACAGCGCGAGATCACGGGCGACGTCGCGCTGGTCACCGACGGCGCGGTCGGAGCGGAAGGCACGCAATGGAACGCGCCCTTGGCCGTGACCTTTTCGACCGCGTCGGCGTCGCTCACCTACGACCTCGGCCGCGCCCGCACCGTGAGCGCGCTCTACGTCCAGGCAGACGCCAACGATACCTACCAGATCCTCGGCTCGACCGATGGCACGCCCGGCAGCTTCCAGACGCTCGCCACGGTCGAAGACGCGACCATGCGGGGGCACGGGTTGCGCGACCGGGCGATACGCATCACCCCCACCCCCCTGCGCTATCTCCGCCTCGCCGAAGCGAGCGGAGACGAGCGCTTCTCGATATCGGAGCTCGCGGCGTACTGCAGGCTGCCCAGCCCGTTTCCGCCGGCCATGAAGACGGTTGAGGCCCCTCGGGCCGAGACGCGTCGGGAAACCCCGGAGAAGACCACTCTGCCCGAGGAGCCCGGCGCCAACCGGCTGCTGCTCTTCCTCGCGGTGGTTCTGGCCGCGTTCGGAGTGGGCGGCGTGTTGTGGCCCCGCCCCCTGCCCACGCCGGCCGCTCCACCCAAGGCGGCGCCGAAATCGGCCGAGAAGCCGCCGCCCTCGCCCGAGGGGCCTGCCACCGAGGCTGCCGCCCCACCCGCCCCGGCGCCTCCCGCCGCGCGCTCCCACGAGGGCGTCTTGCGCCTCATGTTCCTCGGCAGCGGCTGCGCGGCGCTCGTCTACGAGGTCGTGTGGGTGCACCTCCTGCGGCTGGTCATCGGCGCGTCCGCGCTGTCGGTCGGCATCGTGCTGGCCAGCTTCATGGGCGGGATGTTCCTCGGCAGCCTGCTTTTCGCCCGCTTCGTGCGGAAGCACCGTCACCCGCTGCGCGTCTACGGCGCGCTCGAGCTGGGCATCGGCCTCTTCGGCCTGCTCATGCCCCTCGTCCTGCCGGCGGTGCGCTCCCTCTACGTCGGCCTGGTTGGCTACGGAGCCCTTGGCATCGCCCTGCGCGCCGTAGTCGCCGCGGCCCTGCTGCTGCCGCCGACGGCGCTCATGGGCGCGACGCTGCCGGCCATCGCGCGCCGTTACTCGACGGGCCGGCGTGGCATGTCGAGACTCGCCGGCCTGTACGCCGCGAACACCATCGGCGCGGTCTTGGGCAGCTTGCTCTCGGCGTTCTACCTGCTTCCGGTCTGGGACGTGTGGATCGCGACGTTCGCCGCCGTGGGCCTGAACGCGCTGGTCGGGACCTGTGCGCTCGTTCTGGGAGGAAGGATCCCGCGCCACATGGACGGCCCGATGATCGGCACCGCCCCAACCGCAGCACCCGCACTCGCACACACCCAGCCGGCCTTGCTGCGTGTCGTGTACGCCGGCGCGGCGCTTTCGGGCTTCTCGGCGCTCGGCGCCCAGGTCATCTGGACGCGGCACCTCACGTTGCTGTTCGGCGCCACCGTCTACGCGTTCGCGATCGTCTTGGCCGTGTTCCTGGCCGGGCTTGGCCTCGGTAGCGCGCTTTCGGCCTACCTCTTGCGCCGCGGTTTTGGCGCGCTCCGCAGTCTGGCCTGGACGCAGCTCCTGCTGGTTCTGTCGCTCTTCCTCGGCAGTCTGGTGTTGGCCCGACTCCTGCCTTTTTCGTCGCTGCAGACCTTTCCCTGGACGCCGACGGGCGCGCGGCACTGGCTGCACGTTCTGCGCGCCATCGACGTGGTCCTGCCGTCGGCGGTGCTGTGGGGCGCAAGCTTCCCGTTCGCGCTGGCCGCGGCCGGCGCCGGCCACGAGGACACCGCGCGCTCGAGCGGCAACGTCTACGCCGCGAACACCGTCGGCGCCATCCTGGGCTCGCTCGGCATCAGTTTCTGGGCGATCCCGCAGTATGGAACGCGCTGGGCCGCGCAAGCCCTCGCCATCAGCGCGGGCATCTCGGCCGCGCTGCTGTTTGCGGCCGCCAGGCGCCGCTTGCGCCGCGACGGAGTCCAGGCTCCACGAGCCTTCCGAAGCCTGTCGCCCACGTTGGCGCTGGCGGCAAGCTTCGCCGCGGCGGCGTTTCTGCCCGGCCTCTCGCACGTGTTCCTGGCGCACGGTCGCTACATCGGCTGGGTGGATCCCCGCGACGAATACCCGTACGTGAGCGAGGGCGCCGCTTCCACCGTGGCGGTCCACATCGCCCCGGACGGCTACCGCAACTTCCACGTCTCGGGCCGCGTGGAGGCCACCAACAACCCCAACGACCTGCGCACCGAGCGTCTCATCGGCCACCTCTCCGCCGTTTCCCACCGCAAGCCCGAGTCGGTGCTGGTCGTGGGCCTGGGCGCCGGCATCACCGCCGGCACCTTGGCGCTCTACCCCGAGGTCAAACGCATGGTGATCTGCGAGATCGAGCCGCGCGTCGTGGGCGCGGCCCAGCTTTTCTCGAAGGAGAACGGCGGAGTGCTCTCCGATCCGCGCGTCCAGATGGTCTTTGATGATGCGCGCCACTTCCTCGCCACCGCACGCGAGACCTTCGACATCATCACCTCGGACCCGATTCACCCCTGGGTGCGCGGCAACTCGCTGCTGTTCTCGCGCGAGTACTACGCCATCGTGAAGTCGCACCTACGACCGGGTGGCATCGCCACGCAGTGGGTACCGCTCTACGAGACCAACGAGCTGGCCATCAAGATTCAGCTCCGCACCTTCATGGATGCCTTCCCGCACGGCACCCTGTGGAACACCGTCACCGGCGGCAAGGGCTTCGACGTGGTGCTGGTGGGCGGCCTCGAGCCGCTGCGCATCGACCTCCCGGCGACCGAGCGACGCATACATGCCACCCCGCGCATGTTCGATTCCTTCAAGGAGGTGCGCATCACCTCGGTCATCGATCTCCTCTCCGCCTACGGGGCAAGCGGCAAGGACATGGCAGGCTGGCTCGCGGGGGCGCCCGTCAACCGGGACTTCAGCCTCAAGCTGGAGTACATCTCGGGCCTGGCGCTGGATGCACGAGAGGCGGACGCCATCTACAGCCACATGGCCGCGGACAGGACGTTCCCGGCCGAAACCTTCACCGGGCCCCCGGAGCAGGTCGACGAGCTGCGCCGCCGCGTCCTTGGGAAATCCACCATCGTGTCCGGCGCGCGCTGAGCGCGAAGACAGCGACGCCTTGGAACAGTGAAGCCGGCGGACCGGGAGATACACACTGACGAAGATCGCCTCGGCCCGAGAGCGACCTTCGGAACTGGCACGCATCTGGCAGGACTGAAACGGCATGGCTTGTCGAGAACCTCCATCCCCAGGATTGCGTCGCCAGACGCCATGGTCCCGTCCGGAATGCGGCCGCTTGGGCGGGACGCCGACCGGCGCACCGGACGGCGCCGGCCGGATTTCGCCACCCCCATTGCAGATCGTGACGACCGGGCCGCGCCTGCTCGACCGAGTGCGCGCCGCGATCCGTACTCGCCACATGAGCGTGCGGACCGAGGAGGCGTACGTGGGATGGATCCGCCGCTTCATCCTTTTCTCGGGCAAGCGCCACCCGAGCGACATGGGCGAGCCGGAGGTCAGCCGCTTCCTGAGCGCACTCGCCACCGAAAGGCGCGTCGCCGCCTCGACCCAGAATCAAGCACTGGCCGCCATCCTGTTCCTCTACCGCGAAGTGCTGGCGCGGAAGCTGGACTGGCTGACCGAACTCGTCCACGCCAAGCGTCCCGCTCGCCTTCCCGTAGTATTGACACGCGCCGAGGTCGAGGCCGTCCTCGCCCACATGACGGGCGTCGAGAGGCTGGTCGCCAGCCTGCTGTACGGCAGCGGCTTGCGCGTTCTGGAAGGCCTGCGCCTGCGAGTCAAAGATCTCGATTTCGGCGGACAACAGGTGATCGTCCGGTCGGGCAAGGGCGACAAGGACCGAGCCACGATGCTGCCCGTGGCCCTCCACGCGCCCCTGCGCGCGCACCTCGCGGCCGTGCGCGCCCAGTACGAGCGCGACCTGGCCGGCGGCCGGGCCGCCGCCGTCGAGGTGCCCCACGCCCTTCGCGACAAGTACCCCTCGGCCCCGCGCGATTGGCCCTGGCAATGGGTCTTCCCCGCAGCGAGGAGGTACATCGACCCCACCACTGGCGAGAGCCGCCGCCACCACCTGCACCAGACCATCATCCAGCGAGCCGTGCGCCGCGCCGCCGTCGCCGCCGGAATCCCCAAGCCCATCAGCCCGCACACCCTACGCCACTCGTTTGCCACCCACCTGCTCGAAGCAGGCGCCGACATCCGGACCATCCAGCAGCTCCTTGGCCACAAGGACGTCACCACCACCATGATCTACACTCACGTCGCCCGGCGCGGCCCCTGGGGCGTGCAAAGCCCGCTGGACCGCCCACCCCAGCCGATCTAGGCAGCAGCTAGGCTTCGGGGATTAGGAAGCAAAACCCACGACCTCACCGACCACCCGTCCGGTCCGGCCGGCTCGTAACCCCGCGAAACCACGAGGCGGCTCGACCCTGGTCCTTCCTCAGCCAGCCGCCCCGCCCCCTTTCCCGAAGCTTGCGAAAACCGACGTCCGGCGAGATCCTGATCTCGAATCCAAGGTTGGGCAGACGAACGGCGATCATGGATCTCGATCTTCTGATGGTGGCAACCACGATCGGCGAGCACGCTGCAAGCCAATATTCGAG
>JAFGPX010000267.1 GCA_016935975.1 Deltaproteobacteria bacterium | reverse complement strand
GTGGATGGCGGCGGTGACGACGGCGCCAAGACCTGGACCAAGGGCGAGGTGTGGCAGTTCTTCACGCAGTTCTAGCCCGCACCACTCGCCATCACCCCGGGCGCCGAGCGCGGCGTCTAGCGAGCAGGGCGAGCTGGGCGGCCGGGTTTTCCGGCCAGCCGGCGCCACCGTCGCGAGCGAGCCGACGCCAAGACCGCGGCTGCGAAGAAAAGGAGCCACCAGGCCGGGGAACCGCCGTGCGAGCCGAGCGAGCACGAGCAACCGCTGGCTGAGCCCTCGCCCCGCCCGGAGCTGCTGCCCGCAGTGCCGCCGACGCCGCTCGTGCTGCTGCCGCCGGCTGCGCCGCCACTCCCGCTGCTCGTCGCGGTGCTGCTGCCCCCGCTGGCCGGCGTGCCCCCCGCGCCACCGCTCGCGGGCGCCCCGCCGCTGCCCCGGGCCGTGGTGCCGCCGCTGCCCGTGACGCCGCCGCTCGCGGGTGCCCCGCCGCTGCCCGTGACGCCGCCAACGCCCGTGCCGCCAGCCGCGCTCGTGCCACCCGTGGCTCCACCCGCCCCCGTCGCGCCGCCGCCGCCGGTCCTGCCGCCCGAGCCCACCGTGCCCCCTCTCCCGCCGCCGGACCCGCCGGTGGTCGCGCCGGTGCCGCCCCCGGTCCCACGGGTACCCGGACCGCCACCGCTGCCCCCTGCCCCGCCCACGCCGCTGGCGCCGCCCGTCCCGCTCACGCCACCCGTACCTCCGGTGCCACCCGTGCCCGCGCCCACCGCGTACATCAGCGCGCCTTCGTGCGGCACATTCACCGAGATGCCGGTCGTCGTTTCCGTCATGTCGGCCCGATGCCAGAGGTCGCGGACCTTCGGCGTGCCGGTCATCCCGAGTTGCGAGAACGTGACCGACACCGTGGCATCCTGCGTGCCCCGGTTGAACAGGGCAACGGCCTTGCGTCCGCCCGACAGATCCTTGGCCCACACCTCGGTACTGCCCTGCTGCGCGATCCGCTTGCCGCGGGCGCCCAGCGCATCCTGGTTGACCGCCAGTACCTCTTCGTTGGTAAGGAGCGCGAGCGTCCACGCGTCGTTGCTGAGCTTGGTGGGCTGGCCGCCGAACATGAGCGGCGACGGCATGATCGCCCACAGCGACATGACCATCACCTGCTGGTTGTGGCTAAACGCGCAGGCCCGGTTCCCGATGGTGCCGAGCGGCAGCATGTCGGCGTCGGGCCAGTGGCCCGGCGTGATACCGCTGGTCGTCGACCAGGCGTACGTCGCGGTGAATTCGTCGCCTATGGTGCTCAGGCCGTTGGTGTCCCAGAAGTCGTTCACCGTGCGCCACATGTTGGCGTTGGCGTTGAGGCTGGCCACGTCGCGGGTCTGGTTGGGGCCGGGCGACAGGCTGAGGACGATCGAACGCCCGGTCTTGCCGATCGAGTTGTGGACCGCCTCGACCTCGGTCCCGTGATAGGCGTTGCCCCCGTAGGGATTCATCATGTCGTCGACCTTGACGAAATCGACGTCCCAGCTGGCGTATTGCTTGTAGATCGAGTCGTACCAGGCCTTGCCCGCGGCCGTATCGGCCTTGACGCCGTACATGTGGTCGTCCCAGGCGCAGGTGTCGCCGCTGTTGCCCGCCTGGTTGGCGGTGTAGGTCGAGTCCGCGATGGGCGTGTTCGCGGAAAACGACTTGCGCGGAACGCCGCGCATCAGGTGAATGCCGAAGCTCAGGCCGAGCGCGTGCACCTGGGCGGCGAGCGGCTTGAAACCGTCGGCGCCGCTCGCGTTCGGGTACTTGCTCTTCGAGGGCAGCCAGCGGCCGTTGGCGTCGGTGGTCTTCTCCGGGTCGTACCAGAGATAGTCGATCACGACGGTGTTCCAGCCATACGGCTGCAGGTAGGTCTTCACCGCCTGGGCCGCGGCCTTGACGTCGTTCTCGGTCACGTTCGCGTAGAAGGAATCGTAGCTGTTCCAGCCCATGGGCGGCGTCAGCGCCAGGGTCGAGCCCGCGACGAGCGTCAGCGTACCGCTGGCGCTGCCCGTGCCGTTGGTGACGGTCAGGCCGATGGGATAGGATCCGGCCGCTGGTGTCGTGCCGGAAATCGTGCCCGAGCTGGCGTCGATGGAAAGCCCGCTCGGCAGCCCCGTGGCGGCGAAGCTGAGCGGCGCCTGGCCGGTCGCGGAAACCGTGTGCAGGAAGGGGCTCCCCGGAATGGCGCCGACGACGGTGGCACCGTTGATGCGCGGGGTCGCGGGCGGCTTGTCCATCGAGATGGTGATGTCGGTTTGCGCCGCGAAGGCCGTCGCGGCGAGCAGCGTCGCCCCCACAACGGTGGCCGCGAGTGTCCTTGTCTTCATCGGTTTCTCCCTTCCGAATCACAGGGCGCTCGTTGGCGCCTGGCGAAGTCTTGAATCTCTTCGAACATCTAGAAATGCCAAATCCTCGGACTTCTGATCCCTTCGCCGCCCCTGGCAAGTCTGCCAGAAGGACGCGTGCACGCCCAACCCGGGGTTCCGGAACCGAAGCGAAGGCCGGCTCGCGTGGGGCCGTCTCGGCGGGAGAGGGAAGATGCCACGGCCTGGCAGTGGCAGTGTCCCGGGGCTTCCGTCAGAAGTCGCCCGACTTTCCGAAACGGAAACGCGAGGTTGGCGCCACTACAGGAAGGACGAGTCGTTCCACGCGCGCCGCCCGCCCTTTACCCACCATGCGCCTCAGCATTTGCCATCTCGGCTTCCTGCCCCTGGTCGCGGTGGCCGTTTGTTCCGCCAGTTCTTGCGATGGCACCCCCGCCGGCGGGGGCGGCACGAGCGGACAGGGCTCGGGCGGCAGCACAACCGGCGGTAGCGGCGGCACTGCGCCAGGAGGCAGCAGCGCCGGTGGCGCGGGCGGAACCGACGGCAGTGCTTCCAGCCGCGGCGGCGCTGGCGGAGGCGGCACCTCGGGCACCGTTGACGCCTCGGCCACCGGTGGCGGCGGATCCGGCACCGGCGGCGCGGGCAGCGGTGGCGCAGCCGGCGGCGGATCCGGCGCGGCCGGCACGGGCGGTGGTGGTCAGGGAGGCGGCGCTTCCGGCCGGGGCGGCTCGGCCGGCGTTTTCGCCGGGGGTGGCAGCATGAGCTCGGGCGGCAGAACCGCCACGACTTCGTCTAGCGGCGGCAGCCCCGGTTCCGGTGGCGCCGGCGGCGCCGGCGGAACGATCCCCATCGTCGAATGCGCCCCCGGCACGGGCACCGGCACCGCGACCAGCATTTCCCTCGACGGCAACGACGTCAAAGCCCAAAACGTCAACGGCCTTCCCTTCAAGGGATTCGGCGTGCTGTCGGCCAACGGCACCAGCGCGCTGCTCATGGACTACAAGGCCGAGCATCCCGAGAAGTACGCGGAGCTTCTCCGGATCCTGTTCGGCGGCACGAACCCCATCATGACCCAGGTCAAGATCGAGATGGGCAACGACCGCAACAACTCGACCGGCCCCGACCCCGCCACCATGCGCCTCGCGAGCGAGGCGGCCAACGTCAGGCGAGCCCCCGGCTTCCAGCTCGCGGCCGACGCCAAGAAACTCAACCCCGGCCTCAAGGTGAGCATCCTGCGCTGGAACGCTCCCGGGTGGGTGAAGAACAACGACAACGTCTACACCTGGTACAAAAACACCATCCTGGCCGCGTACCGCGCCTACGGCTACATGGTCGACTACGTCAACCCCGGGGTCAACGAGCAGGGGCCTGACTTCAACTGGACCAAGCAGTACGCAAGCCGGGTCAAGACCGACGACGCCGGCTTCGAGTCCGCGACCGAGCAGGCCCTCTACAACGCCATCAAGGTCGTGATCTCCGACGAGGCCGGCCTGGGCTCCTTCGGCGACGACATGGTCGGCGACGCGAGCCTCCGGGACGCCGTCGCGGTCGCCGGCTACCACTACAACACCGACGACGATGCCGGCGGCAACTTCAAGAAGCTGGCGGAGCAGTTCGACAAGGAGATCTGGAACAGCGAGGCCCAGGCCACCTTCAGCAACACCGCTTTCCGGCCCACCTCGGGGACCGGCATCGGCGGCCCCAACGGCCCGCTTGAAATGGGCAACACCATCATCAAGGGGTTCGTCAATTCCCGCCGGACACACTTCATCTACCAGCCCGCCATCGGCTCGTTCTACGAGGGCGGCCAGTACTCCTTCAAGGAATTGCTCAGCGCGCGCGATCCCTGGTCGGGCTGGATTCACTATGATGCGGGCCTGCACGTCCTGCGGCACTTCAGCTGGTTCGCCAAGGCCGGCTGGGAAGACCAGGGCAATACGGCGGGGATCTGGCGGGTGGTCCCTCAGGCCAGCTACACCGGCGCGACCGGCACCAACCCGGTCAGCGGGCGCAACGGCACCCCCAGCTACATGACCCTGGCCGCGCCCGACAAGCGGGACTTCTCGACGGTCTTCGTGAACGACAGCGATCGCACGCAGCTCTACAAGCTCAAGGCGGCGAACATGGC
>JAFGPX010000266.1 GCA_016935975.1 Deltaproteobacteria bacterium | reverse complement strand
CGCCTTCTCGATCGAGCGGTTGATCATGGGGTGCTCGATGGGGACGTCCTCCTCCATCTTGAGGAACTCCATGATGCGCTTGATGCGATCGGAGCCGAAGATGCGCATCAGATCGTCTTCGAGCGATAGATAGAAGCGCGAGCTGCCCGGGTCGCCCTGGCGGCCGGCGCGGCCGCGTAGCTGGTTGTCGATGCGGCGGGATTCGTGGCGCTCGGTGCCGAGGATGTGCAGGCCGCCGGCGGCCAGGACCTCCTCGCGCTCGGCGTCGCACTGGGGCTTGAACTTGGCGTAGGCGATCTTGAACTTCTCCGCATCGACCTCGGCGCCGGGCTGGCCGGCCGCCTCGGGATCGACCTCGGCGCGCGCCATGAACTCCGGATTCCCACCGAGAATGATGTCGGTGCCACGGCCGGCCATGTTGGTCGAGATGGTGACCGCGCCCCTGCGGCCAGCCTGCGCGACCACGTGCGCTTCGCGCTCGTGCTGCTTGGCATTGAGCACGCTGTGCGGGATCCCTTTCTTGCGCAGCAGGGAGGCGACGACTTCGGACTTCTCCACGCTGACCGTGCCGACCAGCACGGGTTGGCCGCGCTGGTGGCAGTCCTCGATCTCGGCCAGCACGGCGCGGAACTTGCCGCGCTCGTTCTTGTACACGAGGTCGTGCCGATCCTGTCGGATCATGGTCTTGTTCGTCGGCACGACGTTGACCTCGAGCTTGTAGATCTTGTGGAACTCCATGGCCTCGGTGTCGGCCGTGCCGGTCATGCCGGCCAGCTTCTTGTAGAGGCGGAAGTAGTTCTGGTAGCTGATGGTGGCCAGCGTCTGGTTCTCTTCCTGAATCTCGACGCCCTCCTTGGCCTCGACCGCCTGGTGCAGGCCGTCCGACCAGCGGCGCCCGGGCATCTTGCGGCCGGTGAACTCGTCGACGATGATGACCTCGCCGTTTTCGATGAGATAGTTGACGTCGCGTTTGTACAGGGTGTGCGCGCGCAGGGCCTGCGTGACGTGGTGGAGCCAGGCGATGTTCTCGGGGTTGTAGAGATTGCCGACGCTCAGGCGTCGCTCGACGCGATCGACGCCCGAGTCGGTGAGAATCGCCGAGTGGGCCTTCTCGTCGACGGTGTAGTCGATGTCCTTGCGCAGGGTCGGGATGATGCCGTTGACCTTGCCGTAGAGATCGGCCGATTGCTCCGCCGAGCCCGAAATGATGAGCGGGGTGCGCGCCTCGTCGATGAGGATGGAGTCCACCTCGTCGACGATGGCGTAGTTGAGATCGCGCTGCACGTACCTTTCGATCGACTCCTTCATGTTGTCGCGCAGGTAGTCGAAGCCGAACTCCGAGTTGGTGCCGTAGGTGATGTCGCAACGGTAGTTGTGCTGGCGCTGGGCATCGCTAAGGCCATGCACGATCACGCCGACCGACATGCCGAGGAACTTGTAGATGCGGCCCATCCACTCGGCATCGCGGCGGGCCAGATAGTCGTTCACGGTCACGAGGTGCACGCCCTTGCCGGCCAGCGCGTTCAAGTAGATGGGCAGGGTGGCGACCAGCGTCTTGCCTTCGCCGGTCTTCATTTCCGAGATGCAGCCTCGGTGCAGGATCATGCCGCCGATGAGCTGCACGTCGAAGTGGCGCATGTTCACGGCGCGGCGGCCGGCCTCGCGGCACACGGCGAAGGCCTCGGGGAGCACGCTGTCCAGGTTTTCGCCATTGGCGACGCGCTGCCTGAACACGGCGGTCTTGGCGCGCAGATCTTCGTCGGAAAGGGCGCGCAGCCCCTCTTCCATGTCGCCGATGCGCGCGACGAGGGGGCGCAGGCGCTTGAGGACACGCGCGTTCTTGGTGCCGAATATCTTCTTGGCGATGGTGCCGAGCAAAGTCGTCCTTCCGCCCCGCGCCATGCGCGGGAACCGCTAAACTAAGGTGGCCAGGCCGGCCCCGCAAGGCCGAACCACAGAGGACGGGGAGGTCACGGAGCCGGAGATGGGAGAATCCATGGATTGAGAGCCCCACCCCATCGTTGCCCGGGGCCTTCCAAATCCTCGATCCCCTCCGTGCTCCGGGGCCGACGACCGGCCCACGCGGTCGGTCTTCGAGCGCGGATTCCAGCTCATGTCGGAAGCATTGGCGAGTAGCAGACCGACACCCACGAAATGGAGTTGCCGTCCACCGTGGTGTCTCTCGACTTCCCGCGTCCGGGCTCTATAATTCCGCGAGGGGGATAGACATGAAAGGCGTTCATTGCGTTGCGGCGGTTGTCGCGCTTGCGGTTTGGCTCTCGGCCGCCGTGGCCAATGCGCTTCCCCCGCCCATGTCCGACGCGGAGATGTTGGAGGCGGCTGACCTGGTCGTCGACGCGGAATGCGTGAGCATCGTCTGCGATGGCCCGCCCGTTACGGACGCGAACAAGATCACCACGACGTACCTCTCGACCCTTTACCCGTCGTTTTCGTACAAGGGCGGCACGCCGAAATCGATCCGGATCCGCGGATACGACGAGGACTGGTTCGGGACGGAGCCTGTCGGAGGCTGGCATCAGGAGCCCGTGCCGGTCGGATGGATCGGCAAGCTCTACCTCGCCGTCCAGAACGACGGCGCCTACGGCAAAGTCTGGTGGAACGCGATGGTGGAGGACCAGACGCTGAGCAAGCCGCAGACCTTGCCAGACTGCGCTGGCGCCGATGCGGGCGTGGACGCGGGCGCAGCCGACGCGAAAGCTCCCGATGCGGCGGCGGACGCGAGCGGAAAAGACGTGGCGGCGCGGGACGCGAGCCAAGAAGACGTGGCGGCGCGGGACGCGAGCCAAGAAGCTGCGGCGGCGGACGCGAGCGGCAGGGACGCGGCGGCGCGGGAGGCGAGCGAAGAAGCCGCGGCGGCGGACGCGAGCGCAAGAGACGCGGCGGCGCGGGATGCGAGCGAAGAAGCTGCGGCGGCGGATGCGAGTGCAAGAGACGCGACGGCGCGGGACGCGGGCGTCATGGATGCGGCCGTGGCGGATGCGAGCCTGCCCGACAAGGCTGCGACGGATGCTCCGGATCCCACGGACGCGTTGCCGGCCGACAGCCCGGTCGCAGACGGCGCTGCGCCAAAGAACGTACTAGGCCAAGGCGGGTGCTCGTGCAAGGTCGGTGGATCCGGTGCCGGTGCCGGAGGATGGGGCGCGCTGGCCTTGCTCGTCCTGCTGGCTCGGCGACGGCGCCGCCCGGAGGCTTGTCCTTCGCCAAGTCACCGTCCGGCGCCCGAGGATACTGAGGCCTCTTGCGCCGGGGTTGGATGATGGTCGCAGCGGAGGGGCGATCGCGTTTCGGCTCACGATGAGAACCTCAGCACGACGATCGTGAATCCGTCGGCGGCCCACGTCTGGTCGAGATGATTCCTGATGAACTTGGAGCGTTTCCGGCCACGGCCGCGTGGCAAGCGCGCCGGTCGGTACTTGGCCACCGTCCTCGGGGCGACATGGTGGCCGACGAAGTCGCGCAACATGGCCAGAAACCATGGCGCCGGGGCTTTCGAGCGCCCGTCCGCGCGGCCCTCACGAGGGTTTTGCGGCCGACGGCTAGCCCGACGCGATGTCGGCGTGCTGGTCTCGCGCCGGGTCTTGGGCAAGGCCTTTGCCGGCCGTGGTGGCCCCTTCGGGGCGCTGCGTTTGGTCGCGAAGGTACTCGGTGGCGCTCAGGGCTGCGATGGTGCCGTCCGCGACGGCGGTCGTGATCTGGCGGTAGCGCTTGACACGCGAGTCGCCGGCCGCGAACACCCCGGGCACGTTGGTGCGCATGGCCTCGTCGGTCAGGATCTCCCCGTGGTCGTTGAGCGCGACGTGCCCACGGAACATGGAGGTGTTCGGCACGTAGCCGATGAAGATGAAGGCGCCGGACGCGGGTATCTCGGTGACCTCACCGGTTCGCTTGTGCGACACGACGACCTTCTCGAGAGTCTCACCGCCCACGAACTCGCGGATGTCTTGCTCCATGAGGAAACGGAGCTTGGGGTTCTTGCGGGCTTCTTCGACCGCGAAGGGATGGGCCTGGAAGTGATCGAACTCGTGCACCACGGTGACGGAGGCGACGTACTGGGCCAGCGCAACCGACTCTTCGATGGCGGAGTTGCCGCCGCCGATGGCCACCACGTGCTTGCCGGTGAAGAACTCGCCATCGCATGTCGCGCAGTAGGAGACGCCCCGTCCTTTGAACGCGGCCTCCGATGGCAGCCCGAGCGTGCGCGGGACGCCGCCGGTGGCGATGATGACCGCGGGCGCCGTGAAGGTCCCCTCGTCCTCGATCTCGACGCTCTTCTCGGGGCCCGCGAGTTCGAGGCGCCGGACCTCCACGTTGGACAGGAAATCGCACCCAAAGCCTTCGGCCTGGGCCTTCATGGTCATGGCGATGTCGCGGCCCGAGGCCTGGCGAACGCCTGGGTAGTTGGCCAAGGCGTAGGTCATGATCATCTGGCCGCCGAGCGAGCCGCTGTCGACGATCAGGGTCTTGACCCGTGCGCGGCCGAGGTAGATGCCGGCTGTCAGGCCGGCGGGTCCGCCGCCGAGAACGATGACGTCGTAGTTCCGTTCCATGGTTTCGCTCCCGGGTGATAACCGGCGTCACGCGGTGGCGGCGGCGGGGGCCTTGTCAGGAAACACCCGATCGAGAATCTCGGTGACCTGCTTGCGATTCTGGATACTGGTCGTGGCGGCGACCACCTTGCCGTTGCGGAAGTAGACCGTGAACGGCAACCCGTTGAAGGTGCGCACCTCCGGCAGGCGCCTGATCAGGTGGGCGACGGGATCGTCGAAATCGAGATCGCGGAAAGCCACGTGGGGATACCTAGGCTCGACCTTCTCCATCACGTCGTACACGGGGATGCACATCGGGCCCATGCGGCCGCAGCAGATCATCGCGTTCTCGTTCTCGGATAGCGTCTTGTGGAAATCGTCGTCAGAAAGAATGTGCTTCAGATTCGTGCTCAACATGGCAACCTCGAAAAGGGGTGTCGGATACCTTGATTCACTCGCTTGGAGCCTGGCGGATGGAAAAGGATTCGCCATTTTCCCGCTGCACCCAAGTGACGAAGGCCGCACGCCGCGACGTGACCGCGCGCGGAGACGGCCACGAGATCTTCGTACGTGGGTAGTCGCGGCAGGGGCGAAGACCTCGCCATGGGCTCGCGGCGTGGAGAGCGGCACGAGGGGCGGCGTGTAGGACGAAGAGGCCACCTTCCCTTCGCCAAATCGCATCGCAAGCGCCCGGCAACGGTCGATGATGTCGACCTGGCCCCAATGCCGGCCACCCTGGAAGCATCCACATGGAGAAGCGGAGGCACGGAGCCGGAAAGCCCTCGGCATTCCGCCATTCCTACGCGTCTCCGTCCCTCGGTTCCCCCTGCTCTTCCCCTGAGCGATCGGCACTGAACCTAGCAGCCCGTGGCGAAAGTCACCGCGTCGCCGTTCGGGCGGATTCCGGCCCGTCTGCCGAACGTGGAACCCTGGGAGGGTTCCACACCTCCCGCGCCCCGAGCGGTCG
>JAFGPX010000265.1 GCA_016935975.1 Deltaproteobacteria bacterium | reverse complement strand
GCGAGAGAGGGCGACTTTGAACATTCTCCGAGTCCGCTGTCGAAGCGCGGAGGAATTCCGAAGCTTCTACAATAGCGATCATCCCGATGGGATTCTGTTCTGTCCGACGACCACCGAGCTGCCGAACGAGGCCCCCGTGGTGGTCGAGATCGCCTGCAAGGGCCTGCCCAACAAGGTCCTGGTCCGCGGCATCGTCATCTCCTGGCGGCCGGCTCTGCCACGGCTGCGCGTGCGCGCCGGGGCCACGGTCCGCTTCGCGCCGGAGGAAGCAGCCAAGCGGGATTTCCTGCTGCAAACCCTGATGGGGGCCCGGCAAGCCGCCCTCAAGCGCAAGCACACGCGCATCCCCGTCGGACTGGGGGTTCGCATGCGCGTGGGCAACGCGCCGGATTCCTGCGAGGCCGAGCTGCGCGAGATCAGCGTGAGCGGCGGTCTGGTCGCGGCCCGCGTGCAGCCCGCGATTGGCACCGACGTCGTCCTCGACATCGTGCCCCCCGGCGGCATCGGGCCCATGTCGATCTCGGGGCGCGTGCTCTACCACGCGGGCCCGGGCCTGACCGGCGTCAAGTTCATGTTTCGGGAAGGCGGCGGCTCGCGGCGCTTGCGCGAACTGGTTCGCCGTTTCAAACTGTCCTAGGTTTTTTGGTGGCCAAGCCCGCGCCGGCCGGGCCTATACTACCTGCTCTTCCCGATGAACGACGCAGTCTCCATGGATCCCAAAGGGGCCGCCCAGTCGCTTCCGCCGACGACCACGATCGGCGGCCGATTCCAAATCCAGTCTTTCGTGCAGAACGAGGCCGGAACGGAGCTTTACCAGGCGACCGACACGCGCGACGACACGCCCGCCCTGCTGCGCATCTTCCCCTGCCCGCCCGCGATGCGCCCCGTCCTGGAGAGCGATCTCAACCGTGCCGCGGCGATCGCGCACAAGAACCTGGCCAAGGTTCTCGCCTGGGGCTACGAAGGGGAGCGCGCCTACCTTGCCACCGAGCCTTTGGATGGCGCCACGCTGCGCGAGATCATCGACTCGCGGCGAGCCCAAAAGCAGATCGTGGGCTTGGCGCACGCGCATGTCTTGCTCGGACACGCCAGCAACGCCACCGAGGCCGCGTACCCTCATCTGTGTCACGGAGCTCTGCATCCTTCGTCGATTCGCTTGAGCGGCTCGGGGCGGGTCAAGGTCGCCAACCTGGGACTGACCCGCGCCCTCCCGGCACTGGCGCGCCTGGGCGCTCCCGACGGCAGCGCCCCCACGCTGATGGGGACGCCCCCTAGCCCCTACCTCGCACCCGAGGTGGCGGCCGGCGCGGTCCCGTCCCCGGCCGCCGACGTGTACTCGCTGACCGCGCTCTTCTACGAGTTGGTCACGGGGCACGCGCCGGGCACCCCACCCTGGCCCGCCAGCCAAGTCAACAGCGAGGTGCCGAGGACCATCGACAAGCTCATCGATCGCGGATTGGCCTCTCTGCCCGAAACCCGATTCGCCCGTCCCTCGCAGCTCATCGCCGAGGTCGGTGCCATCCTGGCGGGCACCGGGACCAGGCCGGACAAGGTTCTCGCCACCCCACGCCTCACGCTGGGCAAGTCCTTCAGCGTTTCGGACGCCGTGCGCATCTCGGAGGAGTACGAACGCTGGCTGATCCAGAAAGACAGCCTGGATTTCGGCCCCTTCTCTCTGGCCCAGGTCATGGCCGAGATGGAAAAAGGCATCTTTGGCGGCGAGCACTTCATCGTCGACGCCGACTCGGGCGACCGCCAGAAGATCAAGGACCACCCGCAACTCGCGGAATTCACGCGCGTCGTCGAGCGCAAGCTGGAAGCCCAACGCCGCTCGCGCGCCGAACAGGCCCATGAGCACAGCGAGCGCAGAAAAGGCCGCTGGTTCGTCCTCATCATCACCCTCGCCCTGACGTCGGTGGCCGCCGGCGTGGGCCTGTATTTGTGGAACCGCAAGCCCGCCCAGGACGAGATCCTCGCTTCCCGCGTCAGCGAGGCGGACATCGACAAGTTCCTCAACGGCGTCAAAGTCGAATTCCCCAGGCCCAAACGCGCCGCCGGCGGCGGACGCCGCAGCGTGGGCGGCGGCATCGCCGGCCGGGCCGAGGACTTCGCCAACACCATGAATCTCGGCGACGTGACCAAGGAGGGCGACGACGGCATCCTCGACGACACCACCGTCGACCGGGTGATGCGCGCCAACTACCGCAGGCTCGTTCCCTGCGCCATGCAGGGGGGCATCCGCAACTTCGAGCTGGATTTCGTCATCCAGCCCTCGGGCAGGGTCAAGGCGGTGCAGGTCAATGGCCAGCGCAGGGGCGCGATGCCCATGTGCGTGCTGAACCAAATGCAGTCGTTCGGCTTCCCGGCCTACAAGGGCAAGAACACCATCGCCAGCTGGTCGATGTCGTTTCGATGAGAACCCTGGGAGGGCAGCCCTCCCGCGCTCTGGCTTCGCCGGGCAAAGCCCACCTCCGCCTACGCGTTCCGCTAGCGGTCCTATCGGCCGAAGCCGGTGGGGGCTTCCTTGGCCAGCTTCGGGCTGCGCAGGCGCAGACCGAGCACGAGGTCGTACGTGAACCAGTAGCGCTCGCCCCTGGCGGTTTCTAGACAGAGCGAGCCATCGCGCGGCTCGATCCTCACCACTCGGCTGACCTGTATCGTTTCGCCCGGGCCCGCCACCATGAAGGCGGCATCCCGTTCTTCGGGCACGGCGATACCGTCGTTGCCGGCTTTCAAGCGTTCCGCTTCGAGAGCGGCCAACAGGGTTTCCTTGGTCATGGATGTCTGCTTCCTTTCTCGGGGTGGACTATGGCGCGACCGGAAAGCCTACACGAGATCGCGACGACGGGCACCGTGCTGCCGCGCGGGGTTGACCCGGATCCCCGGCCAGTCGATACTTCCGCCCGTGACGACGCCCGACGTTCCCCTCGTCCGCCTGCAACTCCGCTACCCCGATGAAGGTACCTTCATCCAGCGTTTCTCGCCCAACGTCACGCGCGGTGGCATCTTCCTCGCCAGCCGCACGCCCTTTCCCGTCGGCACCGTGCTCAACTTCGAGGTTTCCCTCGTGCAGGGTCCGCCGCTTCTTGGAGGAACCGGCAAGGTTGCCTGGGTGCGCGAGTACAACCCGGACGAGCCCCAGCGCGCCCATGGGATGGGCGTGCAGTTCCTGAACGTAGCGCCCGGCAGCCGTCCCATGCTCGAGCGCCTGCTTGCCCGCAAGGCGATGCCGGCGCGCCGCACCCCGATAGGCGGCGTGCCGGCCGCCGCCGCAGACCCATCGGGCGGGCATGTGCTGCACCCGTCGAGCGCGCCCGCCAGCGGCCCCCACGGGGTCGGCTTCCTCCAGGGCGATCCCAGCACCTGGATAGACGACCATGGAGTGCGCGCGGCGGCGGATCGTGCCCGCGTGCTAGCCAGCCGGGTCGAGGATGTCGAGGCCTTGCGCGCGCGGGAGCGCGAGGAAGCACCGACCATCGAAGAAGCCTTGGCGAACCTGCCCCACCTCCTTGGACCACGGCACCGGACCGGCTGAGCCGGCCGCGCCCCCTTGTCGCCATGAAGAAACGCAAGGTTTCTGCCCGCAGCGTCGAGCGCCTGAGCATCTATCGGCGCGCTCTCCTGCACGGCCTGCAGGAGTACGGCGCGAGCGTGTACTCGCACGAGATCGCGCACTCTTGCCAGCTGACGGCGGCGCAAGTGCGCCGCGACTTGATGGCCATCGGCTACAGCGGCAATCCCAACAGCGGCTACAACGTCAAACGTCTGCTCGCCTCGCTGGCGGCGTTTCTCGACTGCCACAACTCCTGTGCCGTGGCCATCGTCGGCATGGGGTATCTCGGACGGGCCATCGCCGCCCACCTGACCGGCCGTCCCAGCAAGATCCGCCTGACGGCGGCCTTCGACGTCGACCTGGACAAGATCGGCCTCACCTTCTCGGGCGTGCGCTGCCATTCGGTCCGACACATGCCCGAGGTCCTGGCCGACAAGCACATCGAGATCGCCCTCATCACGGTGCCGGCCGAGCAGGCGCAGCACGTCGCCGAACAACTGGTCGCGGCCGGGGTTGTCGGCATCCTGAACTTCGCACCGGTCGTGCTGCGCCTACACGAGCGGATCTACGTCGAAAACATCGACATGATCGTTTCGCTGGAGAAGGTGGCCTTCTTCGCGCGTGCCGGCCAGCGGCGCAAGGCACGCTAGTACGGCTGGTCGGGGAATTGCGGGCCGCCAGCAGCGGCCCGCGGGGCGCGGAGCGCGCGAGCGAGGGCGGTAGCGAGTTCGTGGGCGTGTGCGGAAGGCGCGGGCCGCGAACCGCGCACGCTCATGCGCTCGCCAGCTGCCCGGCTTAGCGAGCCGGGAAACGCGGGCCGAACACGCTCACGCTACCGCTCACGGGCACGGTAACCGATCCCCCGGCAAAGCCGGGGGCATTCGGATCGTGGGCCGCCCAAGGCGGCTGTGATTGGGTGCCGCTCACGAGCAGCTT
>JAFGPX010000028.1 GCA_016935975.1 Deltaproteobacteria bacterium | reverse complement strand
CGGCCGCTGGCGATGTACCTGGCGGAGGTGCGGCGCGAAGCCATCGCCCGTCGCGAGAAGGCGGCGGCGGCGAAGGCCGCCACGGTGCCCCATGCAGCCTGAGGGACGGAACATGGAAGACCTCAAGATTGGCGTCTACGTCTGCAACTGCGGCACCAACATCGCGCACGTCATCGACGCGGAATCGGTGAAGAACTACGCAGCCACCCTTCCCGGCGTCAAGATCGCGCGCTCGTACCGCTACATGTGCTCGAACCCCGGGCAGGAGATGATCGTCGAGGACATCCGCAGCCAAGGATTGAATCGCGTTGTGGTCGCGGCCTGCAGCCCGCGCATGCACGAGCGCACTTTCCGCAACGCCTGCCGCACCGCCGGGCTCAATCCCTACCTGTGCGAGATGGCCAACATCCGCGAGCAGTGTAGCTGGGTGCACAACGATAGCGTGGCCGCCACCGAGAAGGCCATGGCGCTTACCCGCGCGGCCGTACTGCGCGTCGCCTGCCAGGAGCCGCTCGAGGGCTTGACCGCCGAGATGTGCCCGACCACCCTGGTGCTGGGCGGCGGCATCGCCGGCCTGACCGCGGCGCTGGAGCTCGCCGACGGCGGCTTCCCGGTCGTGATCGTCGAGAGGGCGGACAGACTCGGCGGCAACCTGACGCGCGTCGATCTGACGGCGCCGCACTTCGACTCGGCCCGCGACCTGGTCCGCGAGCGTATCGCGCACGTGCGCGGCAATCCCAACGTCACGGTGATGCTGCGCTCGGAACTTCGGAGTCTGTCGGGCTTCGTCGGCAACTTCACGGCCGAGATCGCGACGAACGGCGGCAAGCCGACCAAGGTCAGGGTCGGCAACGTGGTGGTGGCCACCGGCTACAAGGAGTTCGACGCTAGCCGCGTCACCCACTTCGGCTACGGCAAGCTGCCCAACGTCATCACGTCGTTCGACTTCGAGCGCATGCTGCGGGCGGGCCGCATCGAAACCAAGGACGGCCGGCTGCCCCAGTACGCGGCCATCATCCACTGCGTCGGCTCGCGCAGCGAGGAGTTCCACGCCTACTGCTCGCGTGTCTGCTGCATGACCGCGCTCAAGTACGCGAACGAGATCAAGAGCGCGATTCCCACCTGCTACGTCTCGGACCTGTACATCGACATGCACGCCTTCGGCAAGGGCTGCGAGGACTTCTACAAGCGCAGCTCCGAGGCCAAGACCTTGTTCCTGATGTACGGCAAGGGCGACCACCCAGTCATCCGCCGGGCCGCGTCCACCGACGATTGCGACATGCTCATCGAGGTCGAGGAGAAGCTGTCGGGCGAGCACATCGAGATCCCGGCCGACCTCGTGATCCTGATGGTCGGCATGGAGGCTCGCGCCGACGCCGCCGACGTAGCCCACGTGGTCAACATCAGTCAGGACAAGAGCGGCTGGTTCATCGAGAGCCACCCCAAGCTCGACCCGGTCGCCACCACCACCGACGGCGTGTACATCGCCGGCACCTGCGCGGCACCCAAGGACATCCCCGACACGGTGGCGCAGGCGCGCGCGGCGGCGGCGCGCATCCTGGCCAAGATCGCCAAGGGCAAGATCGAGATCGACGGCGTGTTCGCCGAGGTGAACGAGGAACAGTGCTCGGGCTGCCGCATGTGCAACGAGCTGTGTCCTTACAGCGCCATCGAGTTCGATGCCGACAAGAAGCGCAGCCATGTCATCCCGGCCGCGTGCAAGGCCTGCGGCGCCTGCGTCGCGGCTTGTCCCTCGGCCGCCATCAAGGGACGCCATTTCACCGACGCGCAGATCTTCGCGCAGATCGAGGGGGTGTTGCTATGAGCTACGAACCAAAGCTGGTCGGCTTTCTATGCAACTGGTGCTCGTACACGGGGGCCGACCTTGCCGGCACGAGCCGCATCCAGTACCCGCCCAACATCCGGATCATCCGCGTCATGTGCTCCGCGAGAATCGACCCCAGCTTCATCCTGCAATCCCTGGGCAAGGGAGCCGACGGGGTGCTCATCTGCGGCTGCCACCCGGGCGATTGCCACTACTCCGAGGGCAACTACAAGGCCATGCGGCGCTACCCCCTGCTCAAGCGCCTGCTCGACGCCTACGGCATCGAGCACGAACGCGTGCGCCTGGAGTGGGTCAGCGCCAGCGAGGGGCAACGCTTCGCCGACGTGGTCGCGGACATGACCGAGCGCTTGCGGGCGCTCGGGCCGTGCCGGGTCAAGACCGCGCTCGCGACCGATCAGATCGAGAGGTGAGCCGTGGCTGCGAAGAAACTGCAAATCGCGCTCTACTGGGGGGCCGCTTGCGGCGGCTGCGACGTCGCCGTGCTCGACACCAACGAGTTCATCCTGACCGTGGGCGAGGCGGCCGACATCCGCCTGTGGCCGATCGCCGCCGACGGCAAGTACCAGGACATCGAGGCCATGGCCGACGGCGAGCTGGACCTGAGCCTGTTCAACGGAGCCGTCCGCAACAGCGAGAACGAGCACATCGCCAAGCTCCTGCGCCGAAAGAGCAAGCTCTTGGTGGCGTTCGGCTCGTGCGCGCACCTGGGCGGCATTCCCGGCCTGGCCAACCTGACGAGCAAGGAAGACATCTTCGCCACCGCCTACCTCGGCAACGCTTCGATCGAGCCGGGCAACCGCACCGTGCCCCACCCCAAGACCCAGGTCAACGGACATTCCCTGGAGATCCCCGCTTTCTACCGGCGGGTCTACCGGCTCTCGGACGTGGTCGACGTCGACTACTTCGTGCCGGGGTGCCCGCCCGAGCCATCGCAGATCAAGAACGTGCTCTTGGCCGTGGTCAAAGGCGAGTTGCCGCCCAAGAAGTCGGTGGTCGGCGCCAGCGAGCGCACCCTGTGCGACGACTGCGCGCGGCGCAAGACCGAGAAGAAGGTCAAGCGCTTCTACCGGCCGTGGGAAATCATTCAAGACCCCGAGCGCTGCCTCTTGGAACAAGGGATCGTATGCATGGGGCCGGCCACGCGTTCGGGTTGCGGGGTACGGTGCCCGAACAGCAACCAGGGCTGCCGCGGGTGCTACGGGCCGGCGCCCGGCGTGGTGGACCACGGCGCGAAGTTTCTTTCGGCCATCTCTTCCATCATCGACAGCAAGGATCCCAAGGAGATCGACGCCATCTTGGGCACGCTGCCCGACTTCATCGGCATCGCCTACCGTTTCGGCCTGCCGGCGTCCATCCTGCAACGGAGACATGGGGCATGATCCGCACCATCAAGATCGACCCGATCACCCGGCTCGAGGGCCACGGCAAGATCGACATCCACCTCGACGACCAAGGGGCGGTGAAGGACTGCTTCTTTCAGATCCCCGAGCTGCGCGGCTTCGAGCGCTTCGTGGTCGGTCGTCCGATCGAGGAGCTGCCGCGCATCGTGACCCGCATCTGCGGCGT
>JAFGPX010000264.1 GCA_016935975.1 Deltaproteobacteria bacterium | reverse complement strand
GTGCCAGGCATCTTGACGGCGCACCGATGCTCCGGCTCCGAGGGTGACGCGCCCGAAACGCCGGGAGGAAGAGGCATGCGGAAGCACTTGCTGTGGCTATTCGTCTTCGCGCCAATTGCGTGCACCAGCGCCGGCGGGCCATGTTGTCCGGGGACCGAAGGAATACCCAAATGTCAGGGAGGTGGTGATCTGTTGGACATCACGGAAGGTTGACCACCGAGGTAGGAAAGACTACCTTCTCTGTATGAAATCGGCGGTTTCGGAGAAGGGCCAGGTCACCATCCCCAAGGCAGTGAGGGATTGCCTCGGCCTGCGCCCAGGCACCTTGCTCGAGTTCCGGGCGGAGAATGGGCGGTTGATTGGGGCCAAGTCGGTATCCGAGGATGTCTTCCGCAAGTGGCGTGGCCGAGGGCGCCTGCCGGCGGGCATGACCGTCGATGCGTATCTCGCGCTCGCGAGGGGGGGGCGTGCGCACCGCGGTTGATTCCAGCGTGTTGCTCGACGTCTTGATTGGCGACGCGCGTTTCGCGGACGCATCCGAAGAGGCTCTGCGGCGCGCTGCAGGCGAAGGGGCTCTAGTCATCGGCGAGTGCGTGCTCGCCGAAACCATCCCCGCGATAGGGGCGTCGGCGGTGGTGGAGTTTCTGGCCGATTGGAACCTCGAATTCGTGCCATCCACCGCTGAGAGCGCGACACTGGCTGGTGAGATGTACCAAGGCTACTTGCGGCGTAGCCCAAGATCCGGTGCGCGAGTGCTGCCGGACTTTCTCATTGGGGCGCACGCGGTGTGTTTGGCAGATCGGCTGCTGGCGAGAGATCGGGGCTACTATCGGGATTACTTCAAGCGCCTGCGCTTGGTCGAGCCCCCGGCGCGACGATAGGCAGCGCAAGGGCGATAGCCCCACGACGACTGGGACGATTGCGATTCGGACGGCCGCTTCGGGGCTTGCCGATTCCTCGTGGCCCTCATTCCGCCACGACAACCGCGGCACGCCCCGGTCTCGTGATCCCGGTGTCGGGGCTTTGGAGCCTAGCGACCGCGGTGCTTCGGCGGATCCGCCAGAGCCGCAGGGCGATTGCGAGGGCTAGCCTGGGCGTCGCCAACCGCTTCGGCCTTCTCGAATCTGGGCTTCTTGGGGTGCCGCTTGTACAGCAGGATGGTGCGGCCGAGGATCTGCGCCACGTGCACCCTGGGCAAGCTGGCGAAGGTCTCGGCCAGCTCGAAGCGGGTCTCGGGGCACTCGCTGCCGAGCTTCACTTTGACAAGCTCGTGGTCGAGCAGGGCTCGCATGACTTGCCCCAGGACCGCGTCGGTTCCCCCTTGCTTGCCGATGTGGACCACAGGCATCAGAGCGTGACCGGCGGCACGCAAACGGCGGCGCAGCTCGGTTGCGGGCATGAGCGACTTCTTGCGGGGGCTCGTCGAGGCAGGCATGCCCAGCAAGATGCCACAGGTTTGCAAGCTGGCCCAGCGTGATACGATGGCTATCTGCCAACCCCGGAATCGGAACTCGACGTGGACAAGCCATCGGCGGAAAGACCCTCTGCGCAGCGCAGCCGTTTCAGCACCGAGCGCAACCGCTTCGCCACCGGGGGCAACCAGTTGCCCTTGCCGCCGGGCGAGATCATCCCGGGCACGCGCTACCGCATCATTACCCGCGTGGGTCTTGGAGCCATGGGGGCGGTGTACCAGGCCGAGCACGTGGATCTGGAGAAGCGCGTGGCGCTCAAGACGCTGCTGGCGGCGAGCGCGCGCGACCCAGAGGCGGTCGAGCACTTCCGCAAAGAGGCGCGGGCCGCCTCGAAGATCGGCAGCCCCTTCATCTGCGACGTGACCGATTTCGGCCAGCTGCCGGACGGCGAGGTCTTCTTCGTGATGGAGTACATCGACGGGCCCTCCTTGCGCCAGGTCATGGAGGTGGACAAGCAGGTCGCCGTCGACCGCGCCATCGCGATCCTGCGCCAGACCTGCAAGGCCCTGGGCGCGGCCCACGACAAGGGCATCATCCATCTCGACGTCAAGCCCGACAACATCATGCTCACCACCAGCGGCCGCCGCGGCGGCATGGTCAAGGTGGTCGATTTCGGCATCGCCGGGCTCATCCGCGCCGAGGCGCCGCCCGAGGGCGCCGCGGCGGAGGATCGCGTGGTCGGCACGCCGGACTACCTGGCGCCGGAGCGCATTCGCGGCAAGGGCTACGACCATCGCAGCGACATCTATTCGCTGGGCGCCATGGCCTACGAGATGCTGACCGGAACCTGTCCCTTCTGGCACGAGGATCTGCTGACCACCATCACCAAGCACGTCGCGGAGAAGCCACTGCCGTTCCGCGCGCGGGCGCCCGAGCTGGAGATCCCGAGCGAGCTGGAAAACCTGGTCATGCAGATGCTGGCCAAGAACCCGGCCGAGCGGCCACAGAGCATGGCCGTGGTCGAGGCCATGCTCTGCGAGGCGCAGATCGCGGGGCACATCCAGACCGAGTGGGACGATCTGCCGCTGCCCGAGGTGGACGAGGAGTGGCAGAAGAAGCTTGGCGAGCGCATGCCGTCGCCGCGCTCGCGACGCCTGCGGCGCATCGCCCTGGTGTCGGGCTTGGTGGCGGCGGTGGGCGTGGCGGCGGCCCTCTACTTCGGCCTGCGCCGGCCCAAGGAGATCGTCGCCTACACGCCGGTCTATGTCGAAGTGACCAAGACCGACGAGGCGGACAACGTGGCGCCGTGGCTCGCCAAGGCGTCCATGGCCGCGGCGGCCGAGCGCTTCTTCGAACCGGCGGGCGACTCGGCTCTCCACTACATCGAGAAGGCCGAGAGCGAGGCCAAGAAGGTCGGCACGTCGTCGGGCGGAGCGGCGCTTCTGCGCCGGCTCTACGGCAACCAGTTCCGCAGCCTGGGCAACGCGCTCATGGAAGCCAAGCTCAGCGATTTGGCGGTGGTGCGTTTCGGCCAGGCGCTGCGCTTTCTTCCGGGCGACGCCGATCTGCGCGCCAAGCTGGGCATGGCGGCTGCCGTGGGAGCCGGCGAGCGCGGGAACGAGGGAAGCGGCGCCGGGGCGCCGGCCGCACGCAAGCCGCTCGACGAAGGCGCGAAGGCCGCCGCGGACGTGTTTTCCGCGGGGGTCGCGGGGCGCTTCTCGCAAGCCCGCGCCGCGCTTGGCCGCCTGCGCGAACACGACGCCGAGGGCCGTCATGCCGCGCGCCTGGCCGACGAGTTCCGCAAGCGCGCCCAGGCGCTGTGGGACGCGGGCAAGCACGACGAGGCACGCCCTTACTACCAGCTCGTGGCCGAGCTGGACCCGAAGGACACGCTGTCGGCGGAGCGAGCGAGCGGCAAGGAAGAAGAGAAGGCGGAGCCGGTAGCCGAGACAGCCCCGCCCCCGGAGCCGGCCAAGATCGCGAAGAAGCGGGGCGGGCTGGGCGGCGAGCCGGCGGTCGACGACCGGGACGACAACGCGCCCCGCGACCGGGCGGCGTCCGCCAAGGCGGCCGCGGAAGGCGCCAGCGCCCTGGCGCGCGGCGATCTGGCCGGGGCGAGGGCCGCCTTCGATCGGGCGGTGCGCGCCGATGCCAGCAATCCCGACGCCGTGGTCGGCCTGGCCGAGGTCGCCTTCGAGAACGCGCGCTACACCGAGGCGCTCGACTACGGCCGCCGGGCCGCGCGCTTGCAGCCCAGGGCCGCCAAGCACCACATGGTGGTCGGCGACGCGTACTTCAAGCTGCTCCGCTACGACGAGGCCAAGGCCGCCTACGCGCGCGCCTTGGCCCTGGCACCCAACAGCGAGGGCATCAAAGCCCGCATCGGCCGCGTGAACGCACGCCTCGGCCCGTAGGGGCGCGATTCATCGCGCCCCTGCGATCCTAGAAGGTTCCCGCGACCCCGGCTGCGGCGGTGGCCGGCGCTGTCGCGGTAGATGGCGCGAGGTACAGGAAGAAACCGCCGGTCGTGGCCGCGGCCACGCCGAGCCCGATCATCGAGGCGGCCCACCAGTTGGTCGAGCGGATCCATGGGCAGTGCCCGTTGACGTCTTTGTCGGCCTCGGAGCAGCCGATTTCTTCGTTGTCGACGCTCATGGCGACGATGCCCGCAACCAGCAGCGCGGCGCCACCGGCCAGCGCGCTCCAACCGGCGGCGCGGTAGGGGAACTTGGAGGGGAGGGCGACGAGATCGAGATCGAGCGCTTCGTCCACGCCGCCGACCACGGTGAAGGAGCGCGACAGGGGATCGTGGTTGGCGAGGTAGAGCTGCGCGTGGTGCGGTCCGCCGCGCAGCTCCACGTCGAGGGGGGTCACGCCGGTCTGCCGACCGTCCAAGACGACGGCGGCGCCCGCGGGGCGGGAGCGAATGATGATGCGCGCCGGATCGCGCGACACGGCCTCGAGGCGCTCGCGCAGCGCCGAGGCGGCCAAGCCCATCTTCTCGCCCGCTTCCTCGACGCCGCAGGTCTCGCAGCGCTCGCGGTTGCTGGCCAGCACCGCGCCGGTGCGGCCGTTGATGATCTCCATGACCATGGTGTAGGTCTTGTTGCTTTCCGCGACGTGGGCGGTGATGAGGTAGCTGGCGCCCAGGACATACGCCATGGCCGGGTAGCAGGCGGCGTTTTGGCAGGAGGCCAGAGGCTGATTGGGGCCGACAAGGCGTTGTTGCACGTCCGTGCCGCGCAGGACCTCGAAGCGAGCCGCGGACAACCCCTGCACCAGGCGCTGCGCGAACAAGTCCTGCAGCCCCTCGGGAATCACGCCCTCGAAGGTGAGGCGAGCGACGGCGACCCTCTGCGCGGTCGCGGTCGGAGGTGGCGGTACCGCGGCCGGGGTGGTCTGGGCCGCTACGGCGGGCGTGACGAGGAGGAGCAATCCCAGGCAACCCCAAGAACCAGAAGACAGGCAAGTCGTCTGCATGCGTCGCTTATCTTACAGACGAACTGCTGTGGTGGACATGCCTAATGCTAGACTAGAGAAAACCTGGAATGGAGGCCTAGCTTGACCATGGCACGCTTCTATCTGGCAGCCGCTGCTCTGCTCTCGGTGGTCCTGGCAACCGGGTGCCGGGAGCGCAATCCGGCCTACATCGAGAAGATCGAGCAGCGTGACGCCCCGGCGGGACAGGACACGAAGATCGAGCCCGTGGGCGAGGACGCCGGCCTCCCCGACGCGGCGACTCCGCCCGTCGACGTGGCCATCGAGGACGGGCCGGTGCAGACGGAGGAAGCTGGTCCGGATGGCCTCGCTTTGGACGGCGGCATTTCCGGCGAGGACGTGCGCGTTGTCCCCGACGTTCTCATCCCGCACGACGTGCGCGAAGTCGGCAAGCCGTCGGACGTGCCTCTGGAGGTGGCGGCGGAGGCCGGGCCCGCCGGCGATGGGCCGCGGGATCGGTTCCAGGCGCGCGATGCCCGCGATGCGGGCGATGGTCCGGTCCAGATCGTCGATGGTGGGGACGACGGCCCGGCGGATGCCGGCGAAGTCGCGGCCGACGTGGCGCCCGTGTGCCAGGAGGATTCGGTGCGCGCTTGCGCCAGCCCCGGCAATCCCCTGGTCGGCGCCTGCCGCGCCGGCAAGCAGATCTGCACCGACAACGCCTGGGGCCCGTGCAAGGAGGAGGTGCTGCCGGCGGACGGCGAGAAGTGCAACGGCGTCGACGACGACTGCGACGGCATGACCGACGAGGGCTGCGCCGCGGAGTGCGTGGTGGTCGCGCCGAGTGGTGACGACGGCGCCGCGGACGGCAGCCCGGAGAAACCCTTCGCGACCCTGCCGGCGGCCCTGGCTTTCGCGAGCGGGGTGGACCTCGGCGGGCCGCGGCGCGTGTGCGTGGCCGGCGGCGCCACCTGCGGCGACAGCAACACGTATGTCGTGGAATCCGCTCTGGCGATTCCGAACGGCGCCCGCGTGCAAGGCAACTACGCCCTGGCCGGGGCGGAGCTGACCTACTGTGCGAGCACGCGGCCGCCCACGACCGCCTTGCAGGCCGAGGCTCCGGACGCGGTCGTGGTCTTCGACGACGGCGTGGTCGCGGCCACCGAGCTTTCCGGCTTCGTTCTCCGGCGCTACTCGCCCACGGCGCCGGGCGCCTCGGACACGACGACCAGCGCGGTCAAGATCGACGGCGGCAAGAACGTCGTTCTGAGCGGTATCTTCGTGACCGACACGCCGAGAGGCGGCACCACCTACGGCGTACGGGTGGAAAACGGCGGCCAGGCCACCATCCTGGGCTCGGCGATTCACGGCGGGAGCGGCGAGCTTGCCGCGATCGGCGTGTACGTGAACGGCGGTTCGGTGAGACTGCGCGACAACTGCGACGGCAGCGCCAAAGGGATCTGCCCCACGGCGTGCAGCCAGGAAGACGCCGTGTTGGGCATCCGCGGCCGCACCGTGACGGCCGTCAACGACACCACGGCGGATTCGTCCGCGGTCTACATCGCCGCCGGATCGCCCCCGACCTCGAGCATCGTGGCCAGCATGTTGTGCGGCGGCGGAGGCAACGTGGGGGAGGGCACGCTGGACGACACCGACGTGGCGACCCTTCGCTGCGAGAGCGGCGGGTGCGCTTCGGTGGCCGGCAACGACATCACGGGCGGGAGCGGGCGCCTGGCGGTGGCCGTGAGCCTCGCGGGGGGCGGCGGAACCATCGAGGCCAACGCCATCCGCTTGGGGTGCGGGACCACCGCTACTGCGGGAGTGCTGCTCACTGGCTCGTCGGCCCGCTTGCGCAACAACCGGGTGGTCGGCAGCGAATGCACGGCGGTCGGCGCGACCGGCGGCGTGTTCTACGGCGTGCGCATGGTGCAGACGTCCGACGGCAGCGAGCCCGAGTTGCATTCGAACGACATCGAGGCCTTCGGCATCGCGGGCGAGTGCGAAAGCGTCGGCCTGTTCAGCGGGCGTGCTTCGGGCGAGTCGGTGCCGGCCGGCATCTTCCGCAACAACATCGTCGCCGCGGGGGACTGCAAAGAGCGCGTCGCGATCTACGAGGACGAAAATGCCCCGCTGCGCCTGATCGAGAACAACGACATCTACCCGGGCCCGGCGTCCGCCGCCACGACGATTCTGTACCGTCGGGGCAGCGCCAACGTGACCAAGGTCGCGGACGTCAATCTTCTCGCCGGCGCGAAAGCGAACATCTCGGCGGACCCCAAGTACGCCGCGTATCCCGGCGACCTGCGTTTGACCAAGGAATCGCCGTGCATCGACGAGGGCGGGTCGGAAGGCGCGCCGGCAAGCGACGCCGACGGGAGCGCCCGGCCGCAGGGCGCGGGCTTCGACATCGGCGCGTACGAATTCGTCAGTCCCTAGCCCCCAGCCAGTGCCGGCGCAAGGTCCTGGCCGCGTCCGGGGCCTCGGGGTCGAGCGCGAACGACCATCGGCGCTCGGGGCTGCGGCGCATGCGCAGCGTGGCCTCGCGCAGCCGGTCCTTGCGGAAGAAGGCGAGGCTGGCGCTCTGCCCGGGCGCATGGTCGGCGAGGCGCTTGGCGACCGTGCTGCTGCCCACGCGGATTCCGTCCACGGCGACCACCTCGTCGTTGTACGTCAGACCGGCGCGCCAGGCTGGCGAATTGGGGACCACGTTCTTGAGCGTGGCCCTCTCGCCCTCGCCATTTCCGGCGAAGACCAGACCGCACCAGGATTGCAGCCGCTTGGCCCGGACCGGATCGTTCGCGTCGCCCGGCGCCGCTGCCTCGACCTCGATGCCGGCGGTGCGCAGGAGATCGGGCACCGGCAGCTCGGCGGTGCCGTCGATGTAGCGGCCGAAGTAGCTGGACAGCGAGCGGCCGGCCAGGGCCTCGGCTTCGCGCCGGATGATGGCCGCATCGACGGGTCGGCCCCTGGCGGCGACCCTGCGCCACAGCCGGGCGAAGAGCTCGGGCAATCCGCGGCGGCCACGCGTCGCCTGGCGTAGCAGCAGATCGAGGACGAGCGCCGCCCAGCGTCCCTTGTCGTAGTAGCTGACCATGCGGTTCTGGTGGTTCTCTGCCGGTTTGTACTGCTTGATCCACGCCTCGTACGACAGCTCGGAAAGCGGCGTGACGTTGCGGCCGGGCCGCGCCCTGTAGCGGGTCCAGTCCTCGGCCAGATCCTTCAAGTAGCGCTCGGTGGCCAGCAGGCCGGCGCGCAAGAGGATGTGCCCCTGCATGTATTCCGTGAAGCCCTCGTGGAACCAGAGGAGGCGCGTGTAGTTCTCCTTGGCGTAGTCGAAGGGACCGAGGCAGCGGTCGTGGATGCGCTTGACGTTCCAGACGTGGAAGAACTCGTGGGCCGCCAGCTCGGCGAAGCTCTGGTAGCCCTTTTCGTCCTCGAAGGAGAAGCCGGCGATGTCGAGGGCGCACGAGCGCGCGTGCTCCAAGCCGCCGCCGCGCGCCGGCAGGGCGTGAACGATGAACAGGTAGCGGTCGAAGGGGAAGCCGCCGAACATCGCGCCCGTGGCCTCCACGATTCGGCGCAAGGTGGCGAGCATGCGGCTGCGATCGACGTTGCTTTCGCCCTGCCAGGCCACCTGGAAGCGCGCGCCGCCGGCGCGGAAGGCGAAGAGAGCGTGCGTTCCGATTTCGACCGGCGAATCGACCAGCTCGTCGTAGTCGGCGGCGCGGAAGGCGTGCGGTCGGCCGCGCAGGGCGGGCAGGGCGGTGCTGATGCGCCAGCCCGGCGCGGGCTCGACCTCGAGCAGACACGGGCGGGCGGTCTCGCCGTCGACCAAGAAGAACAGGCTGGTCCCGTTCCAGAAGGCGTGGCTGTCGTCGAGGACCGACGTGCGCACGCTCTGCTCGAAGGCGAAGACGCGGTAGCGCACCGTCGCGGCGCGGCCGCCCGTCTGCAGCCGCCAGCGCGCCTTGTCCAGACGTTCGAGCGCCAGCGATCTTCCGCCCGCCGTGGCCGCCAGCTCGTAGACGTGGCGGGAAAAGTCGCGCACCATGTAGCTGCCCGGCGCCCAGACCGGAAACACGATGTCGAGGCTTTGGCGCTCGGGCAGCGGCGGGATGTCCATGGTCACGTGGAACTCGTGGCTCGCCGGCTCGGGCATGGCCACGCGGTAGCGGATGGGGGCAGGGGACATGGGGGGGAGAATAGCCGCTACGGTCGCGCGCTACCAAGTCGGGAAGGCAGAGAAGGAGTACAATCGCCGCCGTGGCAGGGACGAGGTTTCGATCGCGGGAGTATCGAAGACGAGCGGTTGGTTCGCCGCTTCGTCGGCGCGGCAGCTACCTGGCGCGGCAGCAGCGGCTGTTGCGACTGCTCGACGAGCGCAAGGAGCTGTCCGTCGACCACGCCGCCGCCGAGCTGGGTTGCAGCCGCCGCACCGTCTATCGCGACTTCCTCGTCCTCTCGGAAACCGGCGTGCCGCTCTACCAGGAGCCCGAAGGCCGGCGCGTGCGCTGGCGCCTGCCCCGAGTCCCCTCGCCCGCGAAGCGGGAGAGGGACAGGGAGAGGGCCTCACCGCCGCCCTCGCGCCTCTGTGGTTCGTGCGCTACCGCATCCGCATCGTCCCCCGCGCGCCCCTCGCCCTGCGCCGCCTGGTCTGCCACGACCTCAACCTCGCCTGCCGCGCCTGCCCCCATAGGTGTGAACCACCGCCGGGCTGCAGCGCGACGAGGCCGACTCGCCGTGCGAAGGGCCGACTGTGGTGGGCAACGAATTGCCCGACTTGTCGCGTGGGGCGACCGTCTGCCAGCTGGGGCAGCGCTGCAATCGCTCCCACCCGCGCGCTGAGCGGCAGTGGGCGGAGGAAGGCATCGGCCAGTGCATCGAAGAAGAACGCCACCAACCGATAGGGCGATGGTTGGCGTCGACCCTGGCGCCTATGCCGCTGCCCACTGGGGGGTTGGCAATCCACCTGCTCGGCTACCAGCCGGCCGAGCAGTAGGGCGAACACGAGTTTCTCGATCAGCCATGTACGACCTGTCTCGGGCAAGCGATTGGGCGGGGAAGCGAACTTCATGGCGCTCTTCATCGTCTTGAGACTCCCCGATTCGCCAGCGGAGCCGGTACGTCGCGAATGCCTGGACCGTGGTCAGCGGTTGCGCTAGGGCGGTGGTGAACAAGTAGACGTACTTGGCATTCTCGATGGCCCGCTCACCCGGATGTCCCCCGCCTTTGCTCTTGCTGCGCCGAACCCGTTCCTGCGCCTTCTGCGCTTCCTCGATGGGCAGAGCCTGAACCGAGAGACGGCCCACTAGCGGTTGTCCGGGCCCGATCTCCGTGCGCAATCGCACCTGTACGTCCGTCGCTTCGCCGGGCGCCAGTCGACGCCCGATCTCCAGCGGGTCGACCGAGTGGCCTGCCTCGTCCAGCGACGGCAGAGATGAACCGTTGGTCCGAACCAGCACGTGGCCGCCATGCAGCCCCACATCGCGGAGCCGTCCGTCGGCCGCAATGCGCCTCGTCCGTACGGCTCGGGGAAGAAGTACAAGCGCTGCTGCCTTGGGAAAGGGTAACCAGGTTCGAATTCTCTCCTGGCAACTTGACCAGGAACGTGGTCTACTTAGGGCGTGAAGTCAGTCAATATCCAGCAGGCCAAGACGCATCTATCGCGCCACATTAGGCGTGTCAAACGTGGGGAAACCTTGATCATTTGTGATCGGAACAAGCCCGTGGCCGAGCTGCGTCCGCTGGCCACATCCAGCCGTCCAGATCGCCCCCTTGGCGTCCTTCGCGGCGCCTTGCTGCACATGTCCGACGATTTCAACGCGCCGCTTTCGTCCGAGGAGCTGGCGGCCTTCACGGATGGTGATCCCACGGCGGGTGGGAAGTGAGACTGCTGCTCGACACGTGCACGTTCCTATGGGCCGCGGGTTCGCCCGAGAAACTGAGCGAGGTGGCCCGTGTTGCGGTGGCGGCGGGCGAGAACGAGGTCTTCGTGTCCGCGGTGTCCGCCTGGGAGATCCATCTGAAGTCACGCAAGCCGGGATCGCTGCGACTGGACCGGCCAGCGGCGTCCTTCGTTCGCGATGCGATGGTGCGCCTCGGCGTCGTCGAGATCCCGATCCGTTGCGAGGCGCTCGCCTACCTTGATCGGCTTCCGGATGTCCACGGGGATCCCTTCGACCGCACCTTGATCTGCCAGGCGATCCACGAGGACTGCACCCTGGTCACCCCCGACGCCCAAATCGCCCGCTATCCCGTGCGCGTCATCTGGTAGTGCCCCGCGGATTCGGTGGGCGAAGGGCTTGACTCGCGCTTGCAGACAGGCTGGCTACGTCGCTAGGCCACCGGCTGCGGCGGCGGGGTGGCGTCGGGCTTGGCTTGGTCGGATTCGCGCTCGGACGGCAGGGGCAGAAAGACGCGGAACACGGCGCCGCCTCCGGGGCTGTCCCCGACTTCCATGAAGCCGTCGTGGTCCTTGACGATGCCGTGGCTGACCGCCAGGCCAAGGCCGGTGCCTTCGCCCTTGTCCTTGGTCGTGAAGAAGGCCTCGAAGATGCGAGCGCGGTCTTCTTGGGGCACGCCCGGGCCGGTGTCGGCAATGGCAATCATCAGATAGGGCGCCGGCGGTGCGAGGTCCAGGCCTTCCTTGCGGCGGATGACGTACTCGATGACGACGCCCAGCTTGCCGCCGCCCGCCATGGCGTGGACCGCGTTCATGATCAGGTTCAGGCACACCTGCTGGATCTCGTCGGCGTTGCCGGGAATGGGGCGCAGTTCGGGCTCGCAGGTGAGGGCCACCTCGATCTTGTGCTTCTTGAGATCCTCCTCGACGAATTCCAGCGTGTCGCGCACGGTCTTGGCCACGTCGACCTCGCCGGTCGTGGGCCGGTTCTTCCGGGAGTAGTCGAGGACCTGGCTGATGCTCTTGGTGATGCGGTCGACCTGGGTCGAGATGATCTCGGCGTTCTTCTCCACCTCGGCCTGCTCGGAGGACCTTCGGGCCAGGGTGCGCGCGCGGCCGCCGATCACGTTGAGCGGCGTGCCCACCTCGTGCGCGATCTCGGCCGCCATCTGGCCGACCGTGGCCAGCTTCTCGGCGTGGCGCAGATGCGCCTCGGTGGCCACGCGGGCCGCCGTGGCGCGGGCCTCCTTCTCGCGCGCCTCGCGCAGGTAGTTCATCATGGCGTTGAAGCGGCCGGCCAGGCTGCCGATCTCGTCGTCGCGCTCGGGCAGCACGGCGCGCGACAGGTCGCCCTTGGACGCGCCGTCGATGGCGTCGACCAGACGGCGCAGGGGGGTGGCCACTCGGCGCATGAGCATGACGTACACGGCGACCGCGAAACCGGCGACGAACACACCGAGCAAGGGCAGCAGGCGTTTCGCGGAAGCCAGCAAGTCTTGGTTGATGAAACCACCGTCGCGCACCAGGCCCAGAAAGGCCACCACCTGTCGCTTGGGCTCGCCGGGCGCGGCGTTGTGCAGCGGGATCGCCATGGCATAGAAGGGAGGGATGCCGCGCAGGTCGAACAGGCGCCCCACCGGCGCGTCGAGCTTGGTGGCTTCCTCGACCAGGCCGGCCCACGAGTTGTTCGGCCGCTGACCGCCCCAGGCCACGGCCTCCAGGCGGAACTCGCCACCCGCTTTCGCCACGGCCGCCACGCGCGCCTTCATGGCCAGGCCGGCGCGGTCGGCCGGCAGCGGCTCCAGGCCCATGACGATGGCGTCGGCCAGCGCGTGCGCCTCGCGGTCCAGGTCGGCGAGCTGATCGCCGCGCAGGACGACCAGGACCGAACCCATGGCGGCCGCGAGCACGGCAGCCATGAGCAGGGTGGCGATGATGGCGACGCGAGGACCTAGCTTCATATGCGGGCCCGATTATAGTACCGTCGGCAAGTCACCATGGAGGTGTCCAAATGCGTCGTAACATCCTCATCATCAGTCTGTTCGTAGCAGTGGCGTCTCTAGCTGCGTCTTCGGCCTGGGCGCAGCAACCGCAAACCGCGACCGCCAGCGGCGCCGTGTCCGCGCACGGCTCGGGTCTGGGCATCGGGGCCGCCACCATGCTCAACGGGACCAGCGGCCTGCTCGGGACCTGGGGCAACGCGCGCGGCAGCTTCCACGTCGACGGTTTGTTCGGCATGCGCCGCTACAACCCGAACGGGAACTACACCACCAGCTTCAGCGTGGGTGGGCGGTTCTGGTATCACCTGCACGCGGCCTCGTTCGCGGATTTCTCGTTGGGCGGCGGTCTGGGTTTCGTGCGCTGGGAGACGAACCCGGGATTCGACGGCAACGATGATCGGATCGATGTCTGCCTGCAGGGGGGCGCGCAGATTCGCGCTTTCATGGTGCCCAACGTGGCCTTCATCGCGGATCTCGGGCTCGGGGTCTACTTCGGGGCCGAGGACGACATCCTGATCGGAGGCGAGTCGGTCGGCGGCTACGACGCGGGGGGCGCGAATTTCGTGTCCGGCACCCTGGGCATCGCCTATTTCTTCGAGTAGACCCTACTCGAAGAAATGCCGCACGAGCGCAGCGCCGAAGAGCCCGATTTCGTAGTCGTTCGCGGCGCGCGCGAGCACAACCTGCACATCGACGAGCTGCGCATCCCCAAGCGCCAGCTCGTGGTGTTCACGGGGGTGTCCGGCTCGGGCAAGTCGTCGTTGGCCTTCGACACGCTCTACGCGGAGGGCCAGCGCCGCTACGTGGAATCGCTGTCGTC
>JAFGPX010000263.1 GCA_016935975.1 Deltaproteobacteria bacterium | reverse complement strand
GGTCGAGGCCCTTGGTGACGGCGCGGGTGATGAGGGCGGTGCGCTTCTCCTGGAGCAGCTCGATCAGCCGCTCCTTCTTCCCCACCAACCCATCAATCCGCCCCGTCTCCCGATCAAGAAACGCGGAGATGGCACGTTGCTCGGCGGTCGGCGGCACCACGACCGTCCAGGCCCGAATCAAGCCCTGTGACACCTTCACCATCGACAGGCTCGATCCCCGTGCATCAATCTGGATCTGGCGGCGACCCACTGGGCTCAGGAACCAGTGGGCGAGGAATTCCGGCGCCACCGATTCAGTCCGCAGGCTGAGTCGGTACACGAGATCGCAAAGCATCAATCTCGGTGGCGGCTTGTGGACAACGCACACATCCCCGACGAGCTCAGGTGTGTTCGCGCGAGTAAGCAGGAAATCACCATCGCGAATTTCGTACCGTGCATCAGGAGGCAGATCTGCCTGCATAGCCTTGTGTTCAGCCGGTCGGAACGTGCCCCTGGCGACCGCACTCAGCTTAATAACCGCCCACTCGTCGGGGCCGGCAGATCGGTCGTCTGCGACGGGACTCCAGCCTTGCTCGATGCGGTTGATGACCCGCCCGGCGCTAACCACCTCCCACCCCGTCGGAATCTCCCCCAGCCACTCGACGCCGGAGTCCTTGTAGGCCGGGTACGGCTTCCACCGCCCGCCCCCTGCTGTCCTCATGCTTCCGCCTTCTCCACCGGCCGCCAGCCCCGCTCGCGCAGCACTCTCGCCGCCAGCTCTATCTGCTTGGGGGAGAACTGGCGCTTGCGCTCGGCCCAGGCGTAGGTCTGCGCGATCAGGTCATCCTCCGAGGACGGCGCTTCGTGCGCGAGCAGCCAGTGCACGGTGGCGAGCAGCTCCAGGCCGAAGGGCGACTCGAAGCCTTGGACCAGCTTGCCGACCCGCTCCATGCGCTCCCGGGTTTCGGGCTGCGCCGCGAGCGCGGCCCGCGCGTCCGCCACCGCGCCCGGAACCAGCTCCAGGGGCTTGTCGGGCGCATCGCCGCCGGCTCCGTAGCCGGTCACGTAGTAGCCCTCGATGGCGTGGAAGACGTGGCGCAGGTTCTCCGCGTAGGGCCCGTACGGACCCTTGGCGAAGCGCAGTCGCAGCGGCTCGCCGGCCTCCTGCATGAAGTACATGAGCTTGTGTGCTTCGAGCAACGACACGAAGGGATCCAGAAGCCCGCGCAGGTAGAGATCCAAGAGCCCGACCAGGGCCGCCCGCCCCGGCGTCATGGCCGGCGGCTTGCCCATGCGCACGCTCGTGCCGGCCGCGGGGGATTCATGGGGCTCGAACACGATCGTGCGAACATCCGGCAGCGCGCTCATCGCATGGGCGATGCGTTCCCTGACCGCGGGCCAAGCGAGACCGCCCAGCCCGGCGCCGAGCGGCGGGATCGCGATCGAACGGATCCCGCGCTGCCGAATCTCGCCGACCAGCGCCTCCAAGCCCGCGTCGATGTCCTCCATACGCGACTTGCCGCGCCAGTGGCGCTTGGTCGGGAAGTTGATGATGTAGCGGGGATTGGTCAGGCGCCCGGTTGCGAAGACGAACATGCGCCCGGGCTGCACCTCTAGCCGGCGGCAGGCGGCCGCATAGGCCTTGAAGTTCTCCGGCCACGCCTGTTTGAACTGCAACGCGATGCCGCGGCCCATGTAGCCGACGCAGTTGACCGTGTTGACCAGGGCTTCCGCGTCCGCGGTGAAGATGTCGCCGGTCTGGAATTCAGTCATCCTACGGTCTCCTCTCCTAGAAGTACCATGCCGGACAGACCTCGATCGCTGGCTGGCTGGCCATGCCCACCGCGGTAAGGGCAGAAGCCCGTATCGCGGGCGAGCATACACCCACGCGCTCCACGAGGGCGAAGGGGAAGCTCTCGTGTACGAGGAGCTCGGCCTGCTTGCCTTCCTTCACCTGAGCACTGCGAAAATCCGTCGCCGAAATCGCGTTCCAGTCGAGCTGGTCGAGATCCTCGGGCCGGCAGCGTAACTCGGCGTAGTAGGCCCCGGCGTTGGACAGCGAGAAGGCCCAGCGTCTCCCGTTCGCCCGTGCCCAAGCGATGACCGCGTGCAGATCCGCCTCCAGATGCACGATGGGCCCCTGTCCACCGCGATAGGTCAGGTCGGGATGATTGGCGCAATGGATCACGTACAGCATCACCGACCGGGGACAGAAGTAGAAGGGAACGTAGTCCCCCACCTTGGTCCCGGGGTGACAGCTCACCTCCAGCTCCTCGATCCGCCGTCGCTTGATCTCCGACATGCCGATTGCCTGCGATGGCCCGCCGCGCGCGATCATCGCCGCGTCCGACACGAGGACGCCCTCCTTGGCGATGGCGGCGAGGTTATCCACGTGCGTGATGTGGTACAGCTTCGGGCGCGCTGGAGGGGCTGTCATTGGGGTAGCCACCCTTTCACGCGACGATCCCTTCGACGTACGGCCGCATCACCCGGTCCACGCGGCAGGCGCGCGCGGCCCGGTCGAGATCGGGCATGG
>JAFGPX010000262.1 GCA_016935975.1 Deltaproteobacteria bacterium | reverse complement strand
GTGATCGCGAGCATCTCGCGCATCCCGGGGCCGCCCTTGGGGCCTTCGTAGCGGATCACGACGACGTCGCCGGCCGCGACCTTGCCACCTAGGATGCCGGTGACCGCGTCGTCCTGGCTCTCGTAGACGCGCGCCTTGCCGGCAAACCTCCAGAGCGACTCGTCGACGCCAGCCGTCTTGACGATGCAGCCCTTCTCGGCCAGGTTGCCGAAGAGCACGGCCAGGCCGCCTTCTTGCGAGTAGGCGTGCGCCTTGTCGCGGATGCAGCCCGTGCCGCGATCGAGGTCGAGCTTGTCGAAGCGTCCGTTCTGCGAAAAGGCCTCCAGCGTGTGCACGCCCCCCGGCGCGGCGCGGTAGAAGTCTAGCACCGATGCGTCCCGGCTCGTGGCCACGTCCCAGGTGGCGATGGCTTCCCCCATGCTCTTGCTATGCACGGTGGGCACGTTGCCGTGGACGAGGCCCGCGCGATCGAGCTCGGCCAGGATGCCCAGCACGCCACCGGCGCGATGCACATCCTCGACGTGGTACTTGTCGCTCGAGGGCGCGACCTTGCACAGGCAAGGCACCTTGCGCGAGAGCCGGTCGATGTCGGCCATGCCGAAAGCGACTTCGGCCTCGCGCGCGCAGGCCAGAAGGTGCAGCACGGTGTTGGTCGAGCCGCCCATGGCGATGTCGAGCGACATGGCGTTCTCGAACGCCGCGAAGGTCGCGATCGAGCGCGGCAGCACGCTCGTGTCGTTTTGCTCGTAGTAGCGCCGGCACAGCTCGACGATGAGACGGCCGGCGCGCAGGAACAGATCCTTGCGGTCCCTGTGCGTCGCCACCAGGGTGCCGTTGCCCGGCAAGGACATGCCCAGCGCCTCGGTCAGGCAGTTCATCGAGTTGGCCGTGAACATGCCCGAGCAGGATCCGCAGGTCGGGCAGGCCGAGCGCTCGTACGCGGTCACGTCCGCCTCGGAAACCGACGCATCCGCGGCCTGCACGATGGCGTCGATCAGATCCACGTGGACCAACTTGCCGTCCTGGCTGGGCAGCTTGACTCTGCCCGCTTCCATCGGTCCACCCGTCACGAACACCGACGGGATGTCGAGGCGCAAGGCGGCCATCAGCATGCCGGGCGTGATCTTGTCGCAGTTCGAGATGCACACCATGGCATCCGCGCAATGGGCGTTGACCATGTACTCGACGCTGTCGGCGATGAGCTCGCGCGAGGGCAGCGAGTAGAGCATGCCGTCGTGGCCCATGGCGATGCCGTCGTCGATGGCGATGGTGTTGAATTCCTTGGCCACGGCGCCAGCGGCCTCGATTTCGCGCGCCACCATCTGGCCCAGGTTCTGCAGGTGGACGTGGCCGGGCACGAACTGCGTGAAGCTATTGACCACGGCGACGATGGGCTTGCCGAAGTCGTCCTCCTTCGTTCCCGTGGCGCGCCACAAGGAGCGGGCGCCAGCCATGTTGCGACCGAAGGTGGATGTACGCGAGCGATAGTGGGGCATGCGCGCTTCCTACCACGCTGGCCGGAGCGATCAAGCCACCGTCGGAAAACCGTTGCCTACTGTGGCCTCGGTGCGATTCGGCGCTACAATGCCCCTCAAAATCGTGGGCGACACCGATCTATCCCCGACCCAGACCGCGCGGCAGACTCCGGCGCAGCAGAGCAGCGCGCTTGGCTCGGCCAAGTTCGATTCGCTGGTCGGCGCCAGGCTCGCCGAGCGCTACGACATCGTTCGTCGCATCGGCGAGGGCGGCATGGGCGCGGTCTACGAGGCCCAGCACAGCATCATCGGCAAGCGCGTGGCCATCAAGGTGCTGCTCGAGAAATTCGTCGAGAACGAGGAACTGATGGCGCGCCTGCTGCAGGAGGCGCGGCTGGCCAGCTCCATTGGCCACCAGAACATCGTGGACGTGACCGACTTCGGCACCACGCGCGACGGTCGCGCCTTCGTGGTCATGGAATTCCTCGACGGGGAGCCGCTCTCCGAGCTCGTCATGCGCGACGCCCCGCTGCCCGTGGAGCGGAGTCTTCGCATCGTCAAGCAGGTGGCCAGCGCCCTGGGCGCGGCCCACGACAAAGGCATCGTCCACCGCGACGTGAAGCCCGAGAACGTGTATCTCGTGCGGCGCGACGAGCAGGATTTCGTCAAGGTCGTGGACTTCGGCGTGTCCAAGGCGGTGCGCTCGCGCGAAGAGGCCGGCAGCGAGTGGCAACGCCTCACGCGCACCGGCGCGGTGCTCGGCACGCCGCTTTTCATGTCGCCCGAGCAAGCGGCCGGCGAGGAAGACATCGACGAGCGCGCCGACATCTGGGCCACGGCGCTGATTTTGTACGAATGCTTGACCGGCGAGCTGCCGTTCCGCGGCAACAACTACCTGGGCGTGATCTCGCAGATCCGGAACAAGGAGGTCCAAGCGCCGTCTGCGCTGCGTCCCGAGCTGGGCATCCCGCCCGCCGTGGATCGAGTGGTGATGCGCGGTCTGGAGAAGGAGCGCACGCGCCGCTATCAGAAGATGGCCGCGCTTGAGCACGACATCGATCGCCTGCTGGCGGGCGATCTGGACGCGTTCTTCGGCGAGGACGCGGCGTTGGCTGCGCCGGCGCCGGCACGTCGGCGCTGGCCCTTGCTTCTTTGGGTGGCGGCGGTTTTGGCGCTCGGCATCGCCACCGCGACGCTGCTCGCGCGCACGGGCGAAGAAACGGCCAGACCGGCGGCGCCCGCCCCGGCGCGTGCGGCTCCACGCGCCTCCGCACCCGCGCCCCGGCCGGTCGAACCCGAACCCCCTTTGCCGAGCAGTGAAGAGTCCACCACCCCGTCCAGGGAGCGCGCGCGGCGGTCGGGCAGAGGTCATGCCGTGCGCCCGGCCGCGCCCGTGGAGGCGCCGTCGCCCGCCCAAAAGAGCAAGGCCGACGACAAGATCGCGCCTTCCCCCTATACTGCGCCCTAGTGCGTTTGCTCTCAGGCTCGCTCCTATCGTTTCTGGTCCTGTTCGGCGCGGCACCCCGGGCGGAAGAGCCCACCACCTTGCAGCGGGCGCAGCGGCACTATCAGGCGGCTGTCAGCCTCTTCGAGGCGGGCAACAAGGAGCAGGCGCTGGTGGAGTTCCAGCTCGCCAACGAGATCGCACCCAAGCCGGAGAACACCTTCATGATTGCCCAGTGCGAATACCATCTGGGCCATCTGGTGAACGCGCGCGCGCACTACGAGGCCTACCTGGCCGAGCAAGCCACGGGCGAGCTGGCCGAGCTGTCCCGTTTCCGCATCGACGCCATCAATCGCCGGCCCGGCGTGTTCGTCATCAACACGGTGCCCGACGCGGTGGACGTGCGCATCGAGGGTGAGGGCAAGGTCATCACGGGCCAGGCGCCCAATGAATTTCCGGTCCCGCGCGGCAAATACCGCGTGACCGCCGGCAAGCCGAACTTCGTCAGCGAAACCCGCGATCTGGCCATCGAGGTCGCGGAAACCAAACCTCTCTTCTTCAAGCTCGAGCCCATAGCCGCGCATCTCACCGTGCGCACGAAACCATCCAACGCCGCGCTTTTCGTTCGTGGCAACCGCGCGCAGAACCCCTATGCGCAGGCGGTGGCCCCCGGCACCTACGAGATCTACGCCGAGGCGTCCTACTACGAGCCCAGGCGGGAAACCATCACGCTGGCCCCAGGGGAAAAGCGCGTCCTGGATTTCCCCTTGAACTACGTGCAGCGCTCCGGCCGGCCCGAGCTCATCGGTTTCTGGACCGGCATCGGTGCCGCTGGAGGCGGCCTCGCCGTCCTGACGCAGGCCGATCCCGACAATCTCGCGGCGCCGCTTTCCATTCCGATCCTCGCCACCGGCATGCTGGCCGGCGGTCTGGGTCTGGGCGTGCTCTCTTCGACAACGGCGCTGGTGCCCGACTACATCCGCGACAACCTGGCCCTCTTTCGCATCGGCGCCATGTGGATCGGCGATGTGGAAGGCGCCGCTTTGGCGATGGCGCTCACGCGCGACTGGACCCCGACCTTCCTGGGCGGCGTGGCCGGATTGACGGCGGGGGCCTTCGTCGGTTGGTGGCTCGACGACAAGGCGCCGAACTACGGGCGCGTGGCGCTCATCGAGAGCGCCGCCCTGCTCGGCGCCATGGCGGGGGCCATCGCAGTGCCGGCCTTGGGTCTGTATCCATCCGCGAGTCAGCTCGACAACAACCAGTACCGCAACCAGGCCAAGGAGCGCCTGGCGTGGGGCATGCTCGCGGGCCTCAACGTCGGCCTCGGCGCCGGCCTCGTCATGGCCTACCTGCCGGACCAGCGGAGCTATGGCCCCACCTGGCAGAGGGTGCTCATGGTCGACCTGGCGGGCCTCACGGGCGCGGTTTTCGCCAGCGCCATCGAGCTGTGCACGCGCACGAACGGCGTTCACTGTGCAAACGACACGGATGCCACCTTGGACAAGCGGACGGCGCGCTTCGCGCTCGTCGGGGCCGGCCTGGGTGTCTTCGCCGGCTGGCTGCTCACCATGAACTACGATCGCGAAAGCCAAACGCGGTCCGATCTCCCGCCGCTTTCGTTCCTGCCGTTGCCCGGCGCCGTTCCCGTCCAGTCGACCGTGGGGACCGCGGACCTTGTGCCCGGGCTCCTGTCGCAGGGCCGGTTCTAGCCTCAGCTTTCGGGAGTCAGCCGGCGCGACCTTTGCCCGAACGGCCGAAGCGTATCCTCAGCTTGCGCATCCGCTTGCGCAACGTGGAGGGATTCACGCCGAGCAGCCGGGCAGCCCCGCGCGCGCCGGAGATCCGGCCGCCCGCCAGCGACAGCGCTCGCTGGATGTGACGGCTTACGACCTCGTCTAGCTCCAGAGGCTCTTTTTCTGGCCACGGCAGGTTGTCGTCGGTCGCGCCGGAGGCGACAGCCGCGAGATGGGAGGGAGCGGCCGGTTCGTCGGTCCGGAGGCAGTTGGCGGCGGAAGTGGCCTCGCGTGGGCCAGGGGAGGTAAGCTCGGCGAAGGTCAGCGGAGCCCCCCGGGCGAGGATGAGCGCCCTTTCCACCGCGTTCTGCAGCTCCCGCACGTTCCCCGGCCAGCCGTAGGCGACGAGCCGCTCCAAAGCCCCGGGCGCCAGCGGAGGGATGCGGCTCAGGCCCAGCTCCCGGACCTTCCGCCGGACGAAGTGCTGTACCAGCTGGGGGATGTCCCCCTTGCGCAGGCGCAGGGGCGGGATGACGATCGGGAACACCTGCAGGCGGTAGTAGAGGTCTTCCCGGAAGGC
>JAFGPX010000261.1 GCA_016935975.1 Deltaproteobacteria bacterium | reverse complement strand
GTGGTGTTGGTCTGGCCGCCGCTGATGTCGGCGATGATCAGGCCGAACGCCTTTTTCTGGCGGCGGATCTCCCCGAGCAGCATCTGCTTCAGCTCCGCGAGGGAAACCGCCTTGTCCGAGCGAACGATGGTGCTGGCCATGCGTCCGATGGGGTCGAGCGTGCCCTCGGCGCGGCCGTGGCCGTTCGATTGGAGCGAGCCCTTGACGGGCGTGCGGCTCTTCAAGTAGTTGCGCAAGATGCCGTGGTCCACCAGGGTGACGGGGCGAGCGGCCACGCCTTCGTCGTCGAAGCGGTAGTGGCCGTTGAGCGAGACGTTGCCCACCTTGGCCAGCGTGGGATCGTCGAGCACGCTGAGAAAAGCAGGCAGCACGGGCTTGCCGATCTGGCCCTTGAAGGTGGCGCCTTCTTTGTTGTCGTTCTGGCGCTCGCCCTCCAGGCGGTGGCCGAGCGCCTCGTGGATGAACACCCCGGCCGCCTCGGGCAAGAGGATCGCCGGGCCGTTGTAGGGATCCAGCATGGGCGCCTCGCGCAGGCGCTTGATTTCGTCGGCGAGCCGGCCGGCCAGGCGAGGGAGCGCGGCGTCGTCCGGCAGCTCGTCCTCGCTGGCGCCGAAGTAGCTCTTGAAATGGTTGAGCAGCAGCCCGTCGGGGGCGCGCGTGGTGGCCGTGAGTTGCAGGGAGTAGATGAGACGTTCGCTCACCAGCTCGGCGCCCTCGCTGGTCACGAGGTAGCGCGTCTGGTGGTCGGCCGAAAGCTTGACCTGGGAATCGAAGATCTCGGGATAGGCTCGAAACAGGGCCGAGATGCGCCGCAGGCGGTCGCTCCAGGCGGCCCGGTCCACCTTCAAGAGGATTGGCGCATCCACGGCGCGGGCGGTCTTCTCGCGCGAGAAGCTGGGCATCTTCTCGTCCTCGACCATCTTGGTCACACGCGCGCCGCGCTTCTTGTGCAGGGTCGCCAGGGCCTGCTTGTAGCGTGCGTCGGTCAAAAGCCACATGGTCGCGCGCATGGCCGCCACGTCGTCGTCGACAGGCGCGAACATGGGGGGCTCGTAGCGGTCGAAGTCGTCGAGGTCGAAGAGCTTGTGGGCCGAGTCGTCGGCGGTGTTGTCGAACTGGTAGCTACCCACGCGCACCTCGACCGCGCCCTGGCGGACGCGCTGGTAGGAGTCCTCGAAAAGAGCGCCGAAGCGGGCAGAGATGTCGTAGTTGTCGTAGTCGCGGACGATGTAGCGGATGAAATAGGGGGCATCTTCGCTCGGCAGGCGCAGCTTCTTCATCGAGCGGGCCATCTCCTGCTTGAGCGCGGAGAGGATGACGAGGCGCGGGTCTTTGGCCACCTTGGCCGCGGGTTGCGCCGCGAGGGCCGCGGGGCCGGGGAGGACGAGGACAACGAGCAGGAGCAATTTCGCAGTGGATGCCATGAGGTTGTGTGAGTCTGACCGTTTTGCGACGGCAAAGAAAGCGCTATGGTTGGCCGTATGCCGAGAATCAACACCCATTATCAGAAGCTGCGCGCCGGTTATTTGTTCCCGGAAATCGGCAAGCGCGTGCGCGCCTTCGCGGCGGCGCACCCGGACGCGCGCATCATCCCGCTCGGCATAGGGGACGTGGTGCTGCCCTTGCCGGTCCCGATTGTGGACGCGCTCAAGGCCGGGGCAGAGGAGATGGGGAAGCGCGAAACCTTCCGCGGCTACGGTCCCGAGCAGGGTTACGACTTCCTGCGCGAAGCCATCGCCGCTTCCTACCGGGAGCAGGGCGCGCAGGTCGCGCTGGACGATATCTTCGTGTCGGACGGCTCGAAGTGCGACACGGCCAACATCCAGGAGATCTTCGCGCTCGACAACGTGATCGCCCTGACGGACCCCGTGTATCCGGTGTACGTGGACACCAACGTCATGGCCGGACGCACCGGCGAGGCCGACGACAGCGGCCGCTACGGCAAGCTGGTGTACTTGCCGACCACGGCCGAAAACGGCTTCGAGCCGACGCTGCCGGCCGGGCACGTCGACATCATCTACCTCTGCTCGCCCAACAACCCGACCGGCGCCGTCATGTCGCGCGCCGCGCTCGAGCGGTGGGTGGCCTATGCGCGGAAGGAAGCCGCGGTCATTCTCTTCGACGCGGCCTACGAGGCGTTCATCCGCGAGCCCGGGCTGGTGCACAGCATCTTCCAGATCCCGGGCAGTCGCGACGTGGCCATCGAGTTCCGCAGCCTGTCCAAGAGCGCGGGCTTCACCGGCACGCGCTGCGCGTTCACGGTGATTCCCAAGGAGCTGTGCGGCCGGGATGCCGGCGGCGGCCCTGTCTCGTTGCACAGCCTGTGGAACCGCCGGCACACGACGAAGTTCAACGGCACGAGCTACCCGGTGCAGAAGGCCGCGGCCGCGGCGTTCGGCCCCGAGGGCCGCAGGGCCGTGCAGGCCAACATCGACTACTACATGGAGAATGCGCGCCTCATCCGCGAGGGGCTTTCTTCCGCCGGGTATCGCGTGTACGGCGGTCAGAACGCGCCGTACATCTGGCTGCGCGTGCCGGGGGGCATGACCTCGTGGGACTTCTTCGACCGGCTGCTGGCCGAGGCGAACGTGGTGGGCACGCCGGGCTCGGGCTTCGGCAGTTGCGGCGAGGGCTACTTCCGCCTCTCCGCGTTCGGGTGGCGCGAGAACGTCGAGGCGGCCGTCGAGCGCATCCGAACCAATTGTCGATGGGAACCCTGAAAGGGTTCCCATGCCCTCCCGCGCTCTGGCTCCGCCGAGCCAAGCTCGGCTGCGCCAACGCGACAGATGGCGAGGTGGGTGCTTCAACAGAAGAGAGCCGGCGAGGGGCCTACAGCGCCACCCGCCGCAGGCGGAGGGCGTTGCCGATGACCGACACCGACGACAGGCTCATGGCCGCGCTGGCAATCATGGGGGACAGCACGAGACCGAAGACTGGGTAGAGCGCGCCGGCGGCGATGGGGATGGCCAGGGCGTTGTAGAGGAAGGCGAAGAGCAGGTTGGCGCGGATGTTGGCCACGATGGCGCGTCCCAGGCGGCGGGCCCGCAGGATGGCCCCAAGGTCGCCCTTGACCAGGGTGATGCCGGCGCTCGCGATGGCCACGTCGGTGCCGTTGCCCATGGCCAGGCCCACGTTGGCTTCGGCCAAGGCCGCGGCGTCGTTGATGCCGTCGCCGGCCATGCCGACCTTGCGCCCCTCGCCGCGCAGGCGCCGGATGGCGGCCGCCTTTTCCACGGGCGAGACAGAGGCGATGACTTCGTCGATGCCGAGATCCTTGGCGACGGCGGTCGCGGCGGCGAGGCTGTCGCCGGTGAGCATGACGATACGCAGGCCTTGCGCGCGCAGGTCGGCGAGCGTTGGCCGAGCGCCGGGCTTCGCGGTGTCGGCGAGATCGAGCAGACCCGCGAGCCGGCCATCGACCGCGACGAGCACGGCGGCGTGGCCCAGGCCTGCCAGCTCCGCGAGGACGGCGGCCAAGGGAGCGGTGTCGATGCCGGCCTTGTCGAGGTGGTTCCGGTTGCCGGCAAGCACCGCGTGCTCGCCGATCCGGCCGCTCACGCCCAGGCCGGCGTCGCTGCGGAAGTCCCCGGGTTCGGCGAGCGCGAGCTGGCGCTCGCCGGCGGCGGCGACCACGGCGCGGGCCAGGGGGTGCTCGCTGGCGCGTTCGAGACTCGCCGCAAGTCGGAGCACGTCGGCCTCCAGGAAGCCCCCGGCGGCGACGACGCCGACCAGGCGCGGGCTGCCGGTCGTCAGGGTGCCGGTCTTGTCGAGCACCAGGGTGTCGATGCGAGCCATGGCCTCGATGGCCTCGGCGTTTCTGACCAGCACGCCGGCCGAGGCGCCGCGCCCCACGCCGACCATGACCGACATGGGTGTGGCCAGGCCCAAGGCGCAGGGGCAGGCCGCGATGAGCACCGCGACCGCGGCGACCAGGGCGTGGGCGAGGCGCGGTTCCGGTCCGGTCGCCGACCAGACGGCGAAGGCGGCAAGCGAGACCGCGACCACGGCCGGAACGAACCAGCGCGACACGCGATCCGCCAGGCGCTGCATGGGCGCCCGGCTGCGCTGGGCCGCGGACACGGCGCGCACGATTTGCGCCAGCATGGTGCCGCTGCCCACGCGCTCGGCGAGCATGACGAAGCTGCCGTTGCCGTTCCGGGTGCCGCCCGTGATCTTGCCGCCCGGGCCCTTGTCGGCCGGCATGGGCTCGCCGGTGATGGCGGATTCGTCGACCGTGCTCGCGCCGCTTGCGACCACGCCGTCCACCGGGATGCGCTCGCCGGGCAGCACGCGCAGGCGGTCGCCCTGGCGCACGAACTCGACGGCCAGCTCGGCATCGCGGCCGTCGCTGGTGACGAGGTGGGCGCTCTGTGGCACGAGGCGCAGCAGGGCGCGGACTGCGTCGCCGGTTCTGCGACGAGCGCGTCCCTCCAGCACTTGGCCAAGCAGGACCAGCGCCGTGATGACGGCCGCGGCCTCGAAGTAGAGGGGCGGGGGCTGTCCCGGCCGATGGAAGGCGGCGGGCAAGAGGCCGGGGGCCAGAGCGGCGACCGCGCTGCTGCCGAAGGCCGCCAGCACGCCCAGGCCGATGAGCGTGAACATGTTGGGGCTGCGGCTACGCAGGGATCTCCAGGCGCGCACGAGCAGGGGCCACCCGGCCCAGAACACGGCCGGCGCGGCCAGCAGCATCTCGAGGATAGCGAGAACGCGAGCCGGCAAGAGGTGCAGCCGGTCGTGGCCGAGCAGCATCTCGGCCATGCCGTAGAGGAAAAGCGGCGTGGCAAGGGCGAGCGCGACCCAGAAACGCCGGGTCATGTCGGCCAGCTCGGGATCGGGCTTGTCGTCGAGGGAAACGGCCTCGGGCTCGAGGGCCATGCCGCACTTCGGGCAGGCGGCCGGCACCGGGCTTTCCACCTCGGGATCCATCGGGCACACGAAGCGCCGGCCGCTTGGGGACGAAGCGGCCGCGCTGGGGGCCATTGCGCGAACCATCCCGGGCTTGCCGAGCTTGACCATGCCGCCGCCCATGCCGGCCGGACGATGGTCGGGCGCCAGGTAGCGGGCCGGATCGGCCGCGAAGCGCGCGCGGCAGGCCGGGGCGCAGAAGTAGTACGTCGTGCCTTGGTGGTCGTGCTTTCCCCTGGCGCGCTCGGGATCCACCATCATCCCGCACACCGGATCCTTGTGGCTCACGATAGTTGGAGGCCGGAACCCGGCACAGGGTTACGGGGGAGTGCAGACCAGCCCCCGATGCCCCGAGGCAACCATGGTCGGGAGCGGAGGCAAGATGTTGCGTCGAGAGGCTGCCTCGGTGAGGATCGCGGGCGAAGGTCCCCGCAGAGAGGCTCCCCTTGCCACCATCGCATCCCGGTCCCAGTTGCCGCTTGTTTGCGGGAAGTGTCGCTGTGCTCCTCCTCGTCGCGCCGGGCCTGGCTCGCGGCTACACCATATCGAGTGCCGTTGGCCCCGGTTGTCACGAGGCCATCACGTCCGAAGCCTTGCGTCGCGTACGCAGCGAGCTTGCGACGGCTGCGCCCATCCCCGCCGACAAGAACGAGCAGGCGCTCATCGACGACGTCGACTACCACCCCGGTCCGGACATGTTGGATCTGGGTGCGACCTCGCTCTTGCTCGCCGTCCGGGACAACGACGTCAAGGGGCACAGCTCGACGGATCTGTCTCAGCTTGCGCTGGTGCATGGCGATCCGCGGGCGCAAGAAGAACACTGTCTGCGCGCGGAGGACGACAAAGAACCCGCGGGATCGCAGCAGGCGCTCGCCCGTTGTCGTGCCTTCATTCTCACGCGTGCGGGCGAGGCGATCGCCGGGCTCGACGCGGATTCCGTGCCCGATGCCAACCACCGCACCGTCCTGCCTATCTACCTGCAGCTCCGCCACCGCGTCGATGCATCGTTGCCGACCTACTACGTGCGGATAGGACAGGCTCTGCACGCCCTGGAAGACAGCTTCGCGCACACCTACCGCACCGCCGACGGCAAACAGGTCACCGTCGTTCTCAATTGGGTCAACCAGATCAACGGCAACTGGGTCGAGTCGCGGGACGGCCCACCCCACGCCGCGGATCTCGACCGTTGTGACGATCCCGACCCCTTGCGCGCGGAGCGGCACGCCCTGGCCATCGATGCCGCCACCGATCTTCTGCGTGCCACCCTGGACCCCAGTTTGGATCCGACGCAGAAGCTGGCCTCGGTCGGAGCCGTCCTGGACACCTATCTCGCGAGCTCGCCGGGATGTACGTTCGAGAACGGTTGGTGTGATGCTCCCGAGCGCAGGTACCGAATCAGGTACCGCCTAGGTTGCAGTATCGGTGGCATGGGCGTCTCGCGCTCGGCGCAGGGGACGGCTCCTCTTGTGCTGCTCATGCTGCTGGTACCGGCAGCGTGCGCGCGTCGCCGACCTCGACTGGTCTGGTGCGCGCTGCTTGCGACGATCTGCCTGCTGTCAGCCAGACTGGCGCGCGCCCAGCCGGAGACGAGCGGTCAGGCAGCGCCCGTGTCCGCGGCACCCAGCTCGGACGCTTCACCCGTCAAACCGGTAGCGATGGCGCCGGGCGCTGCTTTCGACGGCGCCGTCTCGTCGGATCACGCGGCATTCGCCTTGGCGCTCGGGTTCCGCCTGCGTGCCCACCGCCACTTCACCGCCGGCATCGACGTCGAGTGGAATCCCTTCCTCACCTACAACGGCGTGAGCGTGCGGGCCGGCGTGCTCAACGCCTACGCGACCGCCATCGTGCGCTTGCCCCTGGCCCGCGAGCGGTTGGACTTGCGCAGCACGCTGCACGTGGGGATGTCGCGCATGCTCATCGCGCTCTACGGCGTACCCAGGGGATCGACGGGACTGTTCCTGGGCTTCGCTCCGCTCGGGCTCGAATGGAGGCTCAGCCAGCGAACGTGTCTCGTCATTAACCCGCTCGGTGTGGCCTTGCCGGCGCCTCGGCTCAGCGGCGTGCCCTACACCTATCTGCAATACCGGGTCACCGTCGGCATCGAGGCCTACACACGTTAGCCCCAATGCCGGTCACTTGGGGGAAGAACAGGGAGGAACTGAGGAGCAGAGATGGATAGGAATGGCCAAATGCCAAGAACTTTCCGGCTCTGTTCCTTCGTTTCTCCCTGTGGATGTTTCTTGGGTGACTGGCATTGGGGCTGGCTACCGAACCCCGCGTCGGCACCCGCGCCCAGGTCGGGCGCCCGCGGCTACACCGAGAACTTGTAGATGATCGTCTGGTTGTAGGTCTCGCCCGGATTGAGCACGCAGGACGGGAAAGCCGGCTGGTTGGGCGTGTCGGGGTAGTGCTGCGGCTCGATGCACAGGGCGCTGCGCCTCGTGTAGCGCCAGCCGCCCTTGCCGGTGATGGTGCCGTCGAGGAAGTTGCCGCTGTAGAACTGGGCACCGGGCGCGGTGGCCAGGACTTCCATGACCCGGCCCGACCCGGCCTCGCACACGCGCGCCACCAGGCCCAACTGACCCGCCGGCTTGTCGATGACCCAGTTGTGGTCGTAGCCGCCGGCATGGCGGATCTGCTCGTCGTCGGCGTCGATGCGCTCGCCGATCCGAATGAAGCGGGTGAAGTCGAACGGCGTGCCCGTCACGGGACGTAGCTCGCCGGTGGGAATCAGCGAGGGGCCAACCGGCGTGAAGCGCTTGGCGTTGAGCAGGACCTCGTGGCCCAGGATGTCGCCCTTGCCCGCCAGGTTGAAGTACGAGTGGTGGGTCAAGTTGCAGAGGGTCTTCTTGTCCGTGGTCGCGGCAAAGTCGATGCGCAGGCCGTTGTCCTCGGTCAGCGTGTGCACCGCGGTCACGGACAGGGTGCCGGGGAAGCCCTCTTCGCCGTCGGGGCTCACGTAGTCGAGCTGCAAGGCGGGGCCGAGCGCGCTCGATATGGGCTTGGCCCGCCACACGACCTTGTCGAAGCCCTTGATGCCGCCGTGGAGCGAGTTCTCGCCGTTGTTCGCCGCCAGCTTGTACTCCTTGCCGTCGAGCGAGAAGCGGGCCTTGGCGATGCGGTTGCCGTAGCGGCCGATGAGGCAGCCGAAGTAGGGGCTCTTGTCCTGGTAGTCCTCGATCCGATCGTGGCCCAGCACCACGTCGCCGAGTCTTCCGGCGGCGTCCGGCACGTGCAGGGACATGACGGTGCCGCCGTAGGCGGCGATGCGGGCCGCCATGCCCGCTTGGTTGCGCAACTCGTAGATCTCGCCCAGGTTGCCCTTGCCGACGAGGCTGACGTCGTTTCTGCCGTTGCTCATGGCGAGGAGAATCCATCACCCGAGGGCGTGGCGTCAACTAGGATGCGTTCGTGCCGAGGCGGCCCCCGGCGCCCGCCTTGCTGGCCCTGCCCGTCGCTGTTTCCGCGCGCGCGAGGAGCCGGGCCTGGCGAGAATCGCCGCCGGTCGGAGGCCAGGGGCTAGCCGGGCCACGCCACGCCGAGGAACACGGGCTCGGGCACGAGGGAGACGCCGAAACGGTCGAACACGGTTTGGCGCACGTGCCGGGCCAGCCGCAGCAGGTCCGCGGTCTTGCCACCGCCGTGGTGGACCAGGGCGAGCGCGTGCTTCGCGGAAACGCCGACCGGGCCCATGCGCAAGCCCTTGGCGATCCCGGCGCGCTCGATGAGCCAGGCGGCGGCCAGCTTCACGCGACCGTCGGGCAGGGGGTAGCGGGGCATCTCGGCGCCGGCCCGGGCGGCGATTTCGTCGGCGACGGCCGCGCCGACGATCGGATTCGTGAAAAACGAGCCGACGCTGCGCGAATCGGGATCGGCTGCATCGACCACCATGCCCTTCTTGCGCCGGAGGGCGAGCACGGCGTCGCGGACAGCTCCCAGGGGCGGGCTGGCGCCAACGGCCGCGGCCAACTCCGGATAGCGCAGCGATGGTGCGCCGTCCTTCGCCAGCCCCAGGGCCACCGACAGAATTACGAAGCGCTCCGGCTTGCGCCGAAAGATGCTGTCGCGATAGCCGAAGCCGCAGGCGTCGGCGTCGAGCCACCGTTCTTCGAGGCTCCGCCGATCGAGCACGCGTACCTGGCGGACTACGGATGCAACCTCTTGTCCGTAGGCGCCGATGTTCTGCACCGGCGCCGCGCCCGCGGAGCCGGGAATACCGGACAGGCACTCGATGCCGGCCGCGTTGCGCGCGACGGCGTCGGCCACGACGTCGTCCCAGGCTTCCCCGGCCGCCGCTTCGACGACAAGCTCGCGGCCTTGCTCGCTCCAGCGCCGGCCGCGCGTGCGCAAGCGCAGAACCAGGCCGGCGAAACCCTCGTCCGCGACGACCAGGTTCGAGCCGCCGCCGAGGATGAAGACGGGCAGTCCCATCCCTCGCGCCCAGTCGAGCGCGGAGGTCAGGTCAGAGGTTTCCCGGACCTCGGCGAACGACAGAGCTGGCCCGCCCAGACCGAAGGTCGTCAGAGGCGCGAGCGGAACCGAGCGGCTGATATGGAGGGCGAGGGACACGCGACTCGCAGGTTACACCGTTCGAACCTGGCTGCGGAACGGCATCGCAGGAGGGGGGCGTGGCAACGTTGACAGAAGCTCTGCTCATACGCGACGATGCCTTTGCAGTGTGCGACGAAGCTCACGCCACCCCGACTCCTGCCAGGCAGGGGCCACCCCGCCACCCGGCAGGCGGCTCCCTCATCCTCGCGGCGCTGCTCTCGACGTGCGCGAGCTGCGAGAGCGGGCCGCGGGCTCCGACCGAAGTCACCGTGGACTACGGTTCGGTGTACCAGGCCATCGAGGGGTTCGGCGCCGCCGGGGCCTACGACGCTCCCGAGATGGCGGCTTTCGGCCAGGCCAATCCGGCCATCTACGACGATCTCTTCGGGATGCCGGCTTCGGGTCAAGGTCTCGGTCTCGACATGCTCCGCATCAGGAACACCTACCAGTATCCCGATGACACGAACCTGGCCGCCGCCGGGGCAATCGCGACCGCCGGGAAGGCCCGGAATCCCGCTTTGCATATCGCCCTGGCGGCCTGGTCGCCGAGCGCCGCTCTGAAAAGCAACGGCGACGTCAACAATGGCGGCACGCTCGTCAAGGACGGGACCGCCTACGACTACGCCGCCTACGCTGCCTGGTGGGCCGACAGCCTGACCGTCGGCTGGGCCGCTGTCGGCGTGGTGCCCGATTCCATCTGCATCCAGAACGAGCCGGACATCGCGACCGACTACGACTCCTGTGTCTTCGCCCCGAGCGAGAACGACACCTACGCCGGCCACAACCTGGCCTTCGACGCCGTCCACGCTGCGCTTGCCGCGCGTGTGCCGGAGAGCCTCCCGGCCGTGCCCAAGATGGTCGGTCCCGAGAGCGTCGGGTACGAGGCCGGGCGCTCGGACGCGTCCGCCTCGCGCGGGGCCAGGGACTACATCGACAATCTGACGGCGGCCGGGAAGGCCACCATCTACGCCTACGCAATCCATCCCTACGCCGACGGCGGGGGCGGTCATTCCGGTTGGGACCACCCCGACAACCATCTGAAACCCATGCGCGACTTCGCCGGCGACTCACGCTACAACGACAAACCCCTGTGGATGACCGAGTACTGCCGGCTCGATCAAGACCCCATCTTCGACCACGCGGTCGAGCTGGCCTGGCACATCCACAACTTCCTGGTCGAGATGAAGGCGACGGTCTACGTACACTTCCCGCTCTTCCGCGCCGCGGGCATTTCCAACGGGGGCATGGTCAATGTGGACCCGGCCACCGGCAGGTACGAGCTCCGCGACCTCTACTACTTCTTCAAGCACTATGCCTATTTCACCGATCCAGGCTGGTCGCTCGTCGGTGTGGCGAACAACTCCGGCAACCTGCGGGTCACGGCCTTCAAGGACCCGGCCGGGCACGCGCTCACGGTGGTCATCCTCAACAAGTCCAACGCGACGGAGACGTTCCCTCTGACGGTCAACGGGTTTGCCCCAGCAAGCTCGCAGGTGTTTCTGAGCTCGGCCACGGAGCATTGGGCTTTGCGGGGAGCCTACGCCCCGGGCGAGGAGTTGAGCCTGCCGCCCATGTCCATCGTCACGATCGCGTTCGTGGATGGCTGAGCCGGCCTCAAGGCCGCCGCCGCTGCGCCAGTAGCCAGCGCATGACCTCGACGTCGCGGTAGGCGACGGTCCACACGTCGTGGCCGTGGCCCGCGACCTCGGTGTAGCGCGGGCTGCCGCCGGCCTTGCGCAGCGCCTTGATCATGAGGCGCGAGCCACGCACGGGAACGGCTTGATCCTGGTCGCCGTGAAAGGCCCAAAGGGGCAGGTCGCGGAGCGCGGCGGCGTGCTCGGGATCGCCGCCACCGCACAGGACGAGGGCGCCGGCGAACATGGTCGGGTGGCGGACGATGATGTCCCAGACGCCGTAGCCACCCATCGAGAGGCCGGTGACGAGGAGGCGGTTGGGGGCGATGGGATATTGGGTCTGCAGGGTCGCCAGCAACTTCAGCGCCACGGCCATGGGCTTGCTGATGGGCGTTCGCGCGAGGCTGTACGAGCCCGTGTTCCAGGGCGTGTCCACCCACTGCATTTCCTTCGGGCACTGCGGATAGACGACGATGGTCGGATTGCCTTCCTGCACCTCCGGCCTCACGAAACCGAGCGCGTCGTTCGCGAGCTGCGCTTCGTTGTCGTCGCCGCGTTCGCCGGCGCCGTGCAGGAAGAGCAGCAGGCCGCAGGGACTCTCCGCCGAGCAGCCGGCCGGGACGAAAAGGCGGTAGGGCAGGGCGAGCCCGGTTGCGGGATCCGCGAAAACGTGGGCTTGCAGTTGGGGCATGTGGTTCCTCGCGATGGTGTGCGGGCTGGCCGCCCCTGGCGGGGTACCCATGCCCAGGCAAGAAGAGGCTGTCACCATGGCCAGGTAGAGCAACAGCCTTGGCGCGGCTTCGAGGGGGCGGGAGAGGAGCACGTGCCGGCTTTCTAGCGCATCCACGCCGCCGGTCTAGCTCTCAGTCCGACGCCGCAACGGCCCTCTGCTGCCATGCATCCTACGGAACGTGGAGCGGACGGCGATTTCCTGGAATACTCCGTCAACGCAAACCACGAAGGATCCCCATGGCCACACCCAGCGACCGCCCCGAGCTCAGCCAAGACATCGACCCGCAGGAAACCCGCGAGTGGATCGAGTCCCTGGCCTCGCTCATCGAGCACGAAGGCGTCGGCCGCGCGCACTACGTCCTCGAGCAGCTCGTGGATCACGCGCGCCGCTCCGGCGCGCACCTGCCCTTCGAGGCGACCACGGCGTACGTGAACACCATTCCGGTCACGCAGCAGCCGCGCGTGCCGGGGGATCCGGGGATCGAGCGGCGCATCCGCTCGCTGGTTCGCTGGAACGCCATGGCCATGGTCGTGCAGGCCAACCGGAGCAGCTCCGAGCTGGGCGGGCACATCGCCAGCTTCGCCTCGTCGGCCACCCTGTACGACGTGGGCTTCAACCACTTCTTCCGCGGGCCCGAGGCGCCCGGCGGCGGCGACCTGGTCTACTTCCAGGGCCACTCGGCCCCCGGCATCTACGCGCGCGCCTTCCTCGAAGGCCGTCTCACGGAAGCGCAGCTGCTCGCCTTCCGGCAGGAAGTGGACGGACAGGGCCTGTCGTCCTATCCGCACCCCTATCTGATGCCGGATTTCTGGCAGTTCTCGACGGTGTCCATGGGGTTGACGTCGATGATGGCCATCTACCAGGCGCGCTTCTTGCGCTACCTAGAGCACCGGGGCATTGCCGACACCAGCAACCGCAGGGTGTGGGCCTTCCTGGGCGACGGCGAGATGGACGAGCCCGAATCGCAGGGCGCCATCTCGCTGGCCGCGCGCGAGCGGTTGGACAACCTCGTCTTCGTCGTGAACTGCAACCTGCAGCGTCTGGACGGTCCGGTGCGCGGCAACGGCAAGATCATTCAGGAGCTGGAGGCGGTGTTCCGCGGCGCGGGCTGGAACGTCATCAAGGTGCTGTGGGGCTCGTACTGGGATCCCCTGCTCCAGCGCGACACCAAGGGGATCCTGCGCCAACGCATGATGGAGGCCGTGGACGGCGAGTACCAGGCGTACAAGGCCAAGGGCGGCACGTTCACGCGCCACCACTTTTTCGGCAAGTACCCCGAGTTGGCCCAGATGGTGGCCAACATGAGCGACGAGGAGATTTGGTGGCTCAACCGCGGCGGTCACGATCCCAACAAGGTCTATGCCGCCTACCAGGCGGCGGTCGATCACAAGGGGCAGCCGACCATCATCCTGGCCAAGACCGTCAAGGGCTACGGCATGGGCGAGGCCGGCGAGGGCCAGAACCCGACCCACCAGCAGAAGAAGATGGGCGAGGAGGCGCTGCGGGCCTTCCGCGATCGCTTCAGCATCCCCATCGGCGACGACAAGATCGGGCAGGCGCCGTTCTACCGGCCGGCAGAGGGCAGCAAGGAGATCCAGTACATGCTCGCCCGGCGCAAGGAGCTGGGCGGCTTTCTGCCCTCGCGCCGGCGCTCGGCGCCGGCGCTCGCGGTGCCTGGCCTCGATGCCTTCGAGACGCAGCTCAAAGGCTCGGGCGAGCACCCGATGTCCACCACCATGGTTTTCGTGCGCATCCTGACCCAGCTCGTGCGCGATCGCAACGTGGGCAAGTATATCGCGCCCATCGTGCCGGACGAGGCCCGCACCTTCGGCATGGAGGGTCTGTTCCGCCAGATCGGCATCTACTCGTCGGTCGGCCAGCTCTACGTGCCGGTCGACGCCGAGCAGCTCATGTCGTACAAGGAGGCCAAGGACGGCCAGATTCTCGAGGAGGGCATCACCGAGGCGGGCTCGATCTGCTCGTGGATCGCCGCCGGCCTCGCGCACAGCAACCACGGCGTCAACATGATTCCGTTCTACTGCTACTACTCCATGTTCGGTTTCCAGCGCACCGGCGACTTCGCCTGGGCCGCGGGCGACATGCGGGCGCGCGGCTTCCTCATGGGCGGCACCTCGGGGCGGACCACGCTGTCGGGCGAGGGGCTGCAGCACCAGGACGGCCACAACTTGATCTTCGCCTCCACCATTCCGAACTGCGTCTCCTACGATCCGACCTTCGCCTACGAGATGGCGGTCATCATCCAGGACGGCATGCGCCGCATGTACGCCGAGCAGGAGGACGTCTTCTACTACATCACCATGATGAACGAGAGCTACGGGCATCCAGCGATGCCGGAGGGCGCAGAGGCAGGGATCATCAAGGGGATGTACCTGCTGCGGGAGAGCGCGGAGAAGAACGGGCCGCGCGTGCAGCTTGTGGGCTCGGGCGCCATTTTGCGCGAGGTGATCGCGGCTGCCGACTTGCTGGCGCAGGACTTCGGCGTGAGCGCCGACATCTGGAGCGCGCCGAGCCTGAACGAGCTGCGACGCGACGGCATCGCCGCCGAGCGCTGGTCCATGCTCCATCCCGAAGCGGAGAGGCGACCAAGCTACGTCGAGACCTGCCTGGCCGGTCGTCCTGGACCGGTGGTGGCGGCGACGGACTACATGCGACTTCTGGCCGACCAGATTCGGCCGTACTTGCCGGGCAAGCACTACGTGGTGCTGGGCACCGACGGTTTCGGTCGCAGCGACACGCGCAAGAAGCTGCGCCACTTCTTCGAGGTGGACCGGCGCTATGTGGCGCTCGCGGCGCTCAAGGCCCTGGCCGACACGGGCGCGTTGCCCGCCGGCAAAGTTGCCGAGGCCATGCGGAAGTATGCGATAGATCCCGAGAAGCCGAATCCCGTGACCGTGTAAAGGACAGCGAACCGTGGCCAAGCAAGTGGACGTGACCGTGCCCGACCTGGGCGATTTTCACGACGTGGGCATCATCGAGATCGCCGTGAAACCGGGCGACAGCGTGCGCCAGGACCAGCCGTTGCTCACTCTCGAGACCGACAAGGCGACCATGGACGTGCCCTCGCCGCAAGCCGGGGTGATCAAGGAGGTCCTGGTCGCGGTGGGCGACAAGGTGTCCAAGGGCTCGCGCATCGCCGTGATGGAGATTGGGGAGGGGGCAGAGAGGCGCGCGCCTGCGGCGCCTGCGGCGGCCGCGCCGGCGCCCATGGCGCCCCCCGCGCCCTCGGCTCCGGCCTCCGTGCCCCCGCCCCCACCTGGTCCGGCGCCGGCCCCGCCGATCGTCGAGGACGCGCCCGAGACCGTCGCGCAAACCGCGAAGCCCGGCTCGCACAAGACCCCCGCGCCCGAGGATCTCGCCAAGACCGCGCCCCCGCCGCCTCTCGTGGTGCTCAAGGCCAAGGCGCACGCCAGCCCGTCGATTCGCCGTCTGGCGCGCGAGCTGGGCGTGGATCTCGGCCAGGTCAAGGGCACGGGCCGCAAGGGCAGGATCGTCGAGCAGGACGTCAAGAACTACGTCAAGGAGAACGTGGGCAAGGCGGTGCAGGCGGGCGGCGGCTTCGTGCTGCCCGAGTTGCCGTTCGTGGACTACGCGCGTTTCGGGCTCGTCGAGTCGCAGCCGCTCTCGCGCATCAAGCGCGTGACCGCCACCAACCTGCACCGCGCTTGGCTGCGCGTCGTGCACGTCACCCAGCACGACGAAGCCGACATCACCGACCTCGAGAGCTTCCGCAAGTCCGAGTCGGCCATGGGTGGGTTCCCAAAGCCTCCCGCGACGCTTCGCAGCCAGCAGAGCTGGCTGGCTCCGCAGGCGATCGAGGCCAAGAAGCGCGAGGTGAAGCTGACCATGTTGCCCTTCATCATGAAGGCCGTGGTGGCGACGCTCAAAGCCTTCCCGACCTTCAATGCCTCGCTGGACCCGTCGGGCGAGAACCTGATCGTCAAGCGCTACTACCACATCGGCGTCGCGGTCGACACGCCCGAGGGTCTGGTCGTGCCCGTGATCCGCGACGTGGAGCGCAAGGGGGTCTACGATCTCGCGACCGAGCTCGCCCTGGTCAGCGAGAAGGCGCGCAGTCGCAAGCTGATGCCGGGTGACTTGCAGGGCGGCAGCTTCTCGATATCGAGCCTGGGCGGCATCGGCGGCACGCTGTTCACGCCCATCGTGAACGCGCCCGAGGTCGCGATCCTGGGCGTGTCGCGGGCGAGCATGAAGCCAGTGTGGGACGGCAGCGCGTTCGCGCCGCGCCTGATGGTGCCGCTGTCGCTGTCGTACGATCACCGAGTCATCGACGGCGCCGAGGCGGCGCGCTTCACGACCTACCTCCGGCAGCTGCTTTCCGACATCAAAAGGCTGTTGCTATAGGGAGGAACCGAGTCATGTCAGCCACTCCGTCGCGTATGGTCGCGCTGGGCACGCCGATGCCGAGCTTCGCGCTGCCCGACACGACGAGCGGCAAGCAGGTGGATTCCGCGTCGCTGGCCGGCCGGCCCAGCGTGGTCGTCTTCATCTGCAACCACTGTCCCTACGTCAAGCACATCCAGGCCGGGCTCGCCGACTTCGGCCGCTTCTGTCGCGACAAGAACGTGCCCATGGTGGCCATCAGCGCGAACGACGTGGCGACGTTTCCCGACGATGCGCCGGAAGCCATGGCCAGCGAGGCCCGGCGCGCGGGCTACGTCTTTCCCTACCTCTACGACGAGTCGCAGGCCGTGGCCCGCGCCTTCGACGCCCGCTGCACGCCCGACCTCTACGTGTTCGACGCCGACGGCAAGCTCGCCTACCGCGGGCAGTTCGACGACGCCCGCCCCGGCAACGGCATCGCGGTCACCGGGAAGGATGCGCGGGCGGCGGTCGAGGCGCTGCTCGCCGGCGGCAAGCCGGCCGCCGAGCAGAAGGCCAGCATCGGCTGCAACATCAAGTGGAAGCCCGGCAACGAGCCGGCGTAGCCTTCCGCTTGCCCCGTGGCAGCGTCGCTTAAGATCACAATTTGTGATCTTAGAAGGTGGTCACAAATTGCGACCACCTTTCCGTCGGTGGTGGCGGGCGAAGGAACGCCCGGCGCGGAGGTCTGAAACCACAGATTGTGCCCCCAAGTCTGGGCATTCCCTCGGAAGGGGCCAGGCGCTAGTCTCCGTGGCATGAAGGATCCCCTGGTTCGTTTCGGAGTCGCCCTCGAAACCTCGCTTTTGCGCGATCTCGACGCTGTCGTGCGGGCGCGCGGGGGCACTCGGTCCGAGCTGTTCCGCGACCTGGCGCGGGCCGAGGTGGGGCGGCACAAGGTGCCCAAGGCAGTGGATGCCGTCGCCACGCTGACGCTGGTCTACGACCACCACGTGCGCGACCTCTCCGAGCGGCTGACCGAGCTGCAGCACGAGCTAGGCGAGCAGGTGCGTGCGACCCTGCACGTGCACATCAACCACGATCTGTGCCTGGAGGTCATCGTGATTCGCGGGCGGTCCGACCGGTTGCAGGGGATCGCCGACCGCATCCTGGCTCTGCGCGGGGTCAAGCAGGGCGGGATCGAGATCGTGACCGGTATCGGAGAGCATGGCCACGCGCACCCGCATGCGGAAGACGACCACGGCCGGCGGCCGGCGATGCGTGGCCGGACACCGCACCGCCACCGCACCTGAGTGGCCGTACGCGCGCCGACGCTCCTACTCCTCCGCCGAGCGGAAGTGCAGCGGGACGCTGAGGCGCTGGCCAACGCTGGCGCCGGGGATGGAAACCTTGACGGCGGCTTTGGCCACGCATTCCGTGACGGCGTCGTCGGCGAGCGAGCTCATCTCGATGCGGGGGGCTTCGACGCGTCCGCCGGCGCCGACGCGGAAGCCGAGCACGACGGTGCCGCGCAGGGCGGGGCGCACGAGGAGCACGCGTTCGTAGCAGGGTTGCGCGCGCTCGGCCAGCACGGCCAGGGCTGCTACCAGACTGGCGGGGAGATCCTTGCCGTTCGCGGTGTGGGGCTTGGACACGACGACCTGGGGGGAACGCACCGGGATGCCGAGCGCCGCGTCGGCATAGTCGCCGGCGTTGGCGCGGGCGACCACCGCGCCCTCGGGGCTGACGAGCGCCGCGGCCACCAGATCGATCACCAGCTTGACCACGCGGCCGCCGCCCAGCCAGACGCAAGTGTCCTTGCGCAGTTGCGAGCCGGAAGGCCGGAAGATCAAGCGCAGTCCCAGCTTGCCCTCGGTGCGTTGGGACAGGATGCGATCGGCCAGGTCCGGCCCCACGGCGAACCCGGGCGCGGGGTCTTCGCTGGGCACGGAAAGCTCGGCGCCGTCACCCAGCACGAGACCGCGCTCGGTGTCCAACAGCAGCTTGCGCTCGGCCAGATCGTAGTTGCGGAACGCGAAGCCGCTGGCCGGCACCACCGTGACATAGCGGCCGGCCAGCGCCGTCTGCCGACGTTGGGCGTGGGCCTCGAAAGCGCGGGCTTGCTCGACGGCGTTGCCCGGGAAGGTCAGGGAGGCCTCGTCGCGCAGGGCTTCGCAAAGACGCGTGAGCCCTTCGGGGCCTTCGACGCTGGCGGCTTCGTCTCTGCTCTGCGGGACGATGCCGGGCGCCACCGCGGGTCTCGCGGTTGGCGGCGCCGCCGCCTGGGCCGGGAAGGCCCGTTCGCCGACGGGCTCCGCGGTCGGGGCCGTCGCACAGCCGGCAAGCAGGGCCAAGAGCCAACCTAGCGGCAAGACGCGTGTCGCTGCCATAGCGGAAACGAGCATACTCCCGCAGCCGGCCGACCTCCACTACCCAGCGGGCGAGAACGGGCCGCGCAGGGGGACGTGGCGGTTGAGGCGGAAGGCCAGCGCCATGCCGGCCGCGAGCGAGAGCACGGTCCATAGCCCGGTGGTTCCGGGAAGGAAGGGAGCGCCCAGCACCAGGCCCCAGGCGATGATCGTGAACACGAGGTAGGCCTTCAAGGTGGCGAGGGTCGAGGTCCGCGCGGCGGGCGCCGGCATGCCCGGCGCGGCCGTCGCTGGCCCGTGGGCCGCCGGTGCGGGCGCGTTCGGTGCCGGCGCGGGCTTGGCCTCGGTGAGCGCGCTGGTTTCGTGTTCCTTCTTGATGGCGTCCGCGATGCCGCCGAAGACGGGCGGAACGTAGCGGACGACGAAGGCCGCGTACACGAGCAGCATGGCGGCGATCTGGTAGCGCAGGCCACCGCGGCCGCCTGCGCCCTGGTGCACGGCCAGGCCGATCACGACGCCCGCGAACAAGGCGACCCACGACAGTTGCCAGCGTGTGGCGAGGGTGGCGAAGAACCAGAGCAGCGCCATCAGGCCGGCGGCCACGGCGCCGAAAGCCAAGGCGCGACGCACGTTGCCCCGGCCCCTCTGGCGCTGCCGGATGCTCTCGGCGCATTGGGGACAGAGGAGCAACCCGCGCAAGGTGAAGAACTCCGCGGCGATGGCCGCGCGGCACAGGGCGCAGCGCTGCGCCAACTCGCCTGCCGGCGCTTCGGGTTCGTCCCCGCCCGCGTGTTGCTTGTCCTTGTCCAATTCTGTCTCGCTGGCTGCGGGGCCAGTCTACCAGTGTAGAGTCGCGTGCATGCCTCCGACTTTCGTCCACCATATCGCCGTGAAGGTGGCCGATCTGGCCCGCGCCGAGTCGTTCTACGTTTCCGCGCTCGGCCTGCCGGTGCTGCGGCGTTGGCCTTCCTGCGACGGGACCTCTGAGCGCTCGCTGTGGCTCGATCTCGGCCGGGGTGCATTCCTTGCCCTCGAGCGCGCTGACGGCGAGGCGGCGGCCAAGGCCGAGGGCGCGCCCGGGATTCATCTGATGGCGCTGGGCATCGCGCGCGGCGAGCGCGAGGCTTGGGAGAGGCGGCTCGCGCAAGCCGGCTTTCCGGTCTATCGACGGACGGATTACACCCTCTACGTGCGCGACCCGGACGGCAACCGCGTCGGGCTGTCGCACTGGCCGGAGGGCTTCTAGCCTCTACTTGTCTTCCGGGCGCGCGGCCAGCCACCGGCCCAGGAGGTCGACGCGCGCTGCAGGCGGAAGCTCGGAGAAGCGCGCGAGCAGCCAGTCCGCGGCGACGATTCTTCCCTTGCCGCGCAGCAACGCCGAGTAGCTGTCGCCGAAGTCGATGTCGCCGAGTTCTCGCATGGCTCGGTCGCGCTTGTCCTTGTCCAGGGAAAGGCCCGCGAGCAGCCGAAGCTCGGGGCGTTCCGCCGTCGCCAAGGTCGCCTGCAACTTGACCGCGCGCTCGTCGCGGCGGGCGGCCAGGGCCCGGGCAGCGGCCAGGCGGATCTCCGGGTTGTCCTTCCTGAGGAAGCGGCCGAGCATTTCGGCGGAGGCCGAGCCGGACAGCTTGGACAGTTCGGCGGCCAGCATGGCGTAGACGTTGGGGTCCTTCTCCTTGTGTACCAGGAACAACTGCGACAGCGCAGCCTCGCCCCCGACGCGAACCAAGGCGGTTGCGGCGGCCGCGCGCACCGCGACGGACTTGTGGCGCAGCAACGGAATCAGGCGGAACACGGCGCCCCGGCCCGCGCCCGGCCGCGCTTCGGCCAGAATGGCCGCTGCGCTGATTGCGGGATCGGGATCCTTGGCCAGCGCCCGCAGGGTGGTCTTGGCCTCGGCACCTTCGCTGCGCTCGAGGCTCGAAACGGCGAGAAGGCGATGGTCCTTCTTGGCGGCACGATCCTTCGCGGTCGCAATGCCGAAGCCGAGGCAGGATCCGTCGGCCCCCTCACGCAGCAGGCGCAGCACGCGGTCACGCGCTTGCGGGGCCGCGATCCCTCGTGCGAGTTGGTCGTCGCTTGTCTCCGTCCCCTGCGAGGCCGGCGTCTTCTTGTCCTCGCTCGCCGCCCTGGCCAGCGACTGCTTGACGAGCGGGCAGACGGGGATCTTGAGGGCGGCGAGGCCGCGTGCGGCCGCTTGCGCGACCGACTCCGGCGCATCGGCCGCGGTCGCGGCTCGCCGCAGTTGCTCGGCGCCTCGCGCATCGCCGGCCAGGGCGTTGGCGAGGGCGACGTCGAGCTCGAGATCCTTCTCGTCTGCCACGCGGTCGAGCCAGGCGCGCGCGAAGACGTCCATGCCGGCCGTGCGCTCCTCGTCCTTCGCGGACTGCAGGCGGGCGATGGCAGCGTCATCTCGACCCTGTGCGACCATGTTGCGCACGGCTTCTGGCACTGGCAGCTCGCGGTGGGTGACGGCCAGCTCCGAGCACCGGCGGTCGTCTCGCGCGAAGGCCCAGCGCAGATGGACCTTGCCGTCGTCGGAGAGAACCTCTTCGGGCGCGGCCGCGAAGTTGCCGGCGGCGCGCACGACCTCCATGGCCGACGTGTCGAAGTCGGACGAGCCCGAGGTCTTGGCCACCTTCACGTCGACGAGCGCCCCCTTGCTGGCCACCACGACCGCCAGCTCCACCCGGCGCGAGACGTCGTTGATGGCGTGGTCCTTGGGCAACTGCGACGCGGCGAGGACCAGGAAGTTGTCCGCCCACAGAGGGTGCACCTTGGCGTGCACGGCCTCGAGATAGGGCAGGGCAGGCCCCTCGCCTCGCACCGCCGGCTCGTCTCCGGCCCGGGCCGCCACCGAAAGAAGGACAGATCCGACAATCGCGAGGCACAGCGCTGCAAGCTTGGACATGACTCTCACCAGGACGAGGAGGGACGCCCAGTATAAGGCAACTCCGAGTCGAGGGACGGCGCAAGGAGGCGCGTCCGACGAAACGCGCGAGTTTGCCGGATCCTTCACCACAGAGGACACAGAGAAGACGGAGGACACAGAGAAAGAAAGGGTTCGGATCCAGAGCCGGAAAACCTTCCCTTCCGGCTCTGTGCTCTCCTCCGCCCTCCGTGCCCTCTGTGGTTCTTCCGTCACCCGGCCGCGCGCTTGGCCTGGGCGCCGCTTTCCTTGTCCCGCTTCGTCCGGAACTCCAGGATCATGGCCTCGCGCTGCTGCTTGGGCAGCTCGGCGTAGCGCCGGAATTCCATGCTGAACTCGCCCTTGCCTTGCGTGGCCGAGCGGAGATCGGTCGAGTACCCGAACATGTCGGCGAGCGGCACCTCGGCCAGGGCGCGCACGCCGGTTTCGTGTTTCTCGGTCGAGAGGATGGCGCCGCGGCGCTGGTTGATCTGGGCGATGACGGCGCCCTGGAATTCCTCGGGGGACTGCACCTCGACCAGCATCATGGGCTCGAGGATGGTCGGCTTGGCCTTGCTGTAGGCCTCGCGGAAGCCCATCAGCGCTGCCGTGCGGAAGGCGATCTCCGACGAGTCCACGGGGTGCGACTGGCCGTCGTCGATGGTGCAGCGCACGCCCACGATGGGGAAGCCGATGAGCGGCCCCTTCTTCATGGCCTCGTGGAAGCCCTTGTCGCAGGCCGGGATGAACTCGCGCGGGATGGCGCCGCCCACGATGTCGTCGACGAACTCGTAGCCCGTCGGGTGATCGTGGGGCAAGGGCTCGAGAAAGCCGGCCACCTTGCCGTACTGGCCCGAGCCGCCGGTCTGCTTCTTGTGCGTGTAGCTGAAGTCGGCGCGCGCCGTGATGGTTTCGCGGTACTTGACCTGCGGCCGGCCGGGAACGACCGCGCAGTTGTACTCGCGCTTCATGCGCTCGATGTAGATCTCGAGGTGCAGCTCGCCCATGCCGCTGATGATGGTCTGGCCCGATTCCTCGTCGCGGTGCACGCGGAAGGTCGGATCTTCCTTGGTGAAGCGGCCCAGCGCCTTGGAGAAGTTGGCCGCGGCCTTCTTCTCTTTCGGCTCGACGGCCAACGCGATGACCGCGTCGGGCACGTGCATCGAGGTCATGGTGTAGTTGAGCCGCCCGTCGGTGAAGGTGTCGCCCGAGGCGCAGTCCACGCCGAACAGGGCCACGATGTCGCCGGCCTCCGCGCTGTCGATGTCCTCCATCTCGTCGGCGTGCATGCGCACCAGGCGCGGCACCTTGATCCTGCGCTGGTTGGCCGAGCAGTTGACGATGAAGTCGCCCTTGCCGACCTTGCCCTGGTAGACGCGCATGTACGTGAGCTGGCCGTAGCGGCCGTCCTCCAGCTTGAAGGCCAGGCCCACGAAGGGCTGGTTCGCGTCCGATGTCAGGGTGACCGATTCCTCGTTCCTGTTCTGGTCGAGGGCATGGTTTGCGACCTCGGTCGGGTTGGGCAAGTAGGCGTTGATGCCGTCGAGCAGGAGCTGCACGCCCTTGTTCTTGTAGGCCGAGCCCAAAAAGACCGGCGTGGCCCGAAAGGCCACGGTGGCGCGGCGGATGGCGGCAACGAGATCCTCGGCCGCGATGGGCCGCTCGGCCAGGAACTTCTCGGCGAGGACGTCATCGACGTCGGCCACCTGCTCGATCAGGCGGGCGCGCGCCTGCTTGGCTGCCTCGGCCAGCTCGGCCGGGATCTCGGCCGTGCGCACGTCCTCCCCGTTTTCCCCGTCGAAATAGACGGCCTGCATCCCGACCAGGTCCACCACGCCCTCGAAGCGATCTTCGGCGCCGATCGGGATCTGCACCGCGATGGGGTAGAGCGCCAGCTTCTCCTTGAGCTGGGCCGTCACGCGCTCGGCGTTGGCGCCCGAGCGGTCGAGCTTGTTGATGAAGGCCAGGCGCGGCACCTTGTAGCGCCGCATCTGGCGGTCGACGGTGTACGACTGCGACTGCACGCCGGCCACGCCGCACAGCACGAGCACGGCGCCGTCCAGCACGCGCAGGGCGCGCTCGACCTCGATGGTGAAATCCACGTGGCCGGGCGTGTCGATCAGGTTGATGCTGTGGCCGTCCCACTCGGCCGAGGTGGCGGCGGACTGGATGGTGATGCCCTTCTCGCGCTCCAGATCCATGAAATCCATGGTCGCGCCCACGCCGGACCTGCCCTTCACCTCCTCGATTTTGTGAATCTTTCCCGTGTAGTAGAGGATGCGCTCGGACAAGGTGGTCTTGCCCGAGTCGATATGGGCGGATATCCCGATGTTGCGGACCTTCTCGATGGACGGCATGGACGACCTGACTGCTTTCTACGACGGCCCACGACGGGCCACAAAGGCGCGGCAGTTTAGCCGCCAGCGACGCAAAAGCCAGGGAATTCGCTTCACTTTCTGCGCCGGCCCGTTTCTAATGCCCGCCGTGCGCAGCAGCGGCAGAAAACGCGCAAGGCCAAAGCAGGCGGCGCTTTCCCTTGGCGCCGCGACCGAGAAGCCCGACTACGCCAGGCCCTTCATCAAATGGGCCGGCGGCAAGACCCAGCTTCTGCCGCAGCTCGCCCGGTTCTACCCGCCCAAGGGCAGCGTGGAACGGTACATCGAGCCGTTTTTGGGGAGCGGGGCGGTCTTCTTCCACGTCAAGGCCATGGTCGAGCCGCGGCATGTGCTGCTCTGGGACAACAACCGGGAGCTTGTCGACACGTTCAAGGCCGTGCAGGAGGACGTAGATCGAGTCATCAAGCTGCTGGCCAGGTACCGCGCGCGGCACAGCAAGGAGTTCTTCCTGGGCATGCGGGAGAAGCGGCCCAAGTCGCGCGCGGGCAAGGCGGCTCGACTCATCTACCTCAACAAGACATGTTTCAACGGGCTCTACCGCGTCAACAGCCGTGGCATCTTCAACGTGCCGTTCGGCCGCCACGAGAACCCCAAGCTTTTCAACGAAACCTGGTTGCGGCAAGCGGCGCGCGCGCTGGCGGAAGCCAGGATCGAGGCGGAGGACTTCCGCCTGCTGGAGAGCGAAGCCAGAGCGGGCGACTTCATCTACTTCGACCCGCCCTACCATCCGCTGTCCAAGACTTCCTACTTCACGGCTTACACGCGCGATCTGTTCGGACAGGCCGAGCAAGAGAAGCTGGCCGCCCTCTGCCGCGCCCTCGATCGCAAGGGCTGCCTGCTCATGCTCTCGAACAGCGATACTCCCCTGGTTCGCCGTCTCTACAAGGATTTCGAGATTCGTGAGGTCTCGGCCCGGCGTTCAATCAACTCGAAGGCGGAACGGCGCGGTGCCATCTACGAGCTCGTGGTGCTCAACGACAGACTTCTGGAGGCCAGTCGTGGCCGCATCTAGGCGGCATCGCGGGGACGGCGGGGAGACCGCTCTGGGCAGCGGGCAGCGCGTGCGCAAGGACGATCCGCGGATCGAGTGCGTGGGCAGCATCGACGAGCTGTCGTCGTTTCTCGGGCTGGCCATCGCGGCGCTCGCAGCGCACGGCGCGCCGGCCGAAGTCATGGCCGCAACCTTGCGGCGCATGCAGCGCGAGCTGCACCGGCTCGGCGCCGAGCTGGCCAGCCGCGACGGTGGGGCCGGGGCCGGTAGCGGCATCGGCGCCGAGCACGTGGCAGGTCTGGACAGAGAGGTCGAGGAGACGGACGCCCGCCTGCCGGGCCTGTGTGGCTTCATCCTGCCTGGCGGCGGAGTCGCCGCTGCGCACTTGCACGTGGCGCGCGCCGTCTGCCGTCGCGCCGAGCGCCAGGTCGTGCGCCTGGCCGCATCCGAGCCGGTCGGCCCGCACGTCATCCCCTACCTCAATCGGCTGTCCTTGGTCCTGTTCGCGCTGGCCCGCCTAGCGGCACACCAGTTCGGCAGCGGCGACGAGCCGGTGTAGGGGCGCGATCTGTTGCGCCCGCTGCTTTCCGGTCGGAGGCCGCTACCGCACCACCACCACGCCGGCATTCACGTCGGCGTTGAGCATGAAACTCGGAAAACCTGCGAGCAACTCGACGGCGGCGTAGAGCCCCAGGCTTTCGCCGAGGCGGAGGCGGAGGCCCGCCCCGGCGCCGACCAGGCCCAGCCCCCCTAGCATGGTGTCCTTGCACGTCGGCTCCGGACCACAGCCGGTGAGATTGGCGCTCGCCGGCGTCGTGATGCTGTGGCGGATCTGGCCGGCGCCGAACATGGCGCTGACGAGCGGCTGGAGCTTGCCGCTCCCCCTGGGCCCGAGCCAGGTCACCTTGGCCAGACCGGCAGAGGCCAAAGTGGCCGGCTGGTAGGTTCGCTTGCCGACAAGCACGTGCTGCGTTCCGGTGACGTACTGAAAGCGGCCTTGCACCGAGAACACCAGGTTGTCGCGGAGAAGGAAGCCGATCTCGGGCGCCACGTGGAGCAGTTGGGCGGGGCCGAAGCCGGAAACCCCGATGCGCTCCCCACTGGCGTCCTTCGGGTTCATCTCGGGCGAGCCTCTGTGGTAGCCGCCGCCGCCGCCCACGGCAAAGACCAGCCACAGCCCGCTGGCGAGGCGGGGCGAGGCTTCGGCCCGGCCGTCCGCGCCTCGTGGGGCAGGTGCCGCGGCCCGGGTCTCGGGCGCGAGGGCGATGTCGTGAGGCGCTTCGGGGCTCCCGTCGCCCGCTAAATACTGGTCGTCGCCATCCTTGGCCTCGATGTAGTACGATACCTGTCTTCCCTGCGTCGCCTCGACCGGGATGAATTCGTGGAACCAGCTCGCCCTGTCCTCCATCGGCGTCATCTCGCGGGCCAAGAAGTCGTCGCCGTCTTCCGCCAAGTAGGCCAGGATGATTTTGGCCGCGCCCAGCCCCGGCGGCACCTGCGCCTTGATCTCGACGGCTTGGCCCTGGATGGCCTGCGTGACAGGCGGATGGAAGATGCGGTTCTCTCCCGCGGTGCCCGGGGCGGACGGCTCGGCGGCGGGCTCTTTGCCGGTGGGGAAGGGCAGGTGTTTCGGCCCGCCGGCAGGGCCTTGTTCCCACCATTGCGCCTCTTCGAAGGCAGCCTGCACCTCGGGATTGAGCAGAGACTGCGTGAGCTGGATCTTGGGATCGATGGCCAACGCCGCGCGGAACTCGGCCTCGCCCAGCTCGGGGAACTTGAGCCCACTGATGTAGACCACGCCGAGGTGGAGGTGCGTGCGGGCCGCCACGGGGTGCTTGTCGAGGCGCGCGCCCTGACACAAGCTCAGAGCCTGATGAAGCAGAGCGGAGGCCGACTCCACCTCGAGCGCGTCGTAGGCGAGCAACGCCTTCTTGTTGAGCTCGATGATTTTGTTCACGGTGGCGTCGTCGACGTCGTCCTCGTCCGGCGTGGCGGCGCCGAGAGGGCCGCACGGCGCGAGCACGAGCCCGACGAGGATGGCCAGATGCCGGTAGCTGGAGGACTTCGACGGCATGGGCGCGCCAGGGCGAGGGGGCTTGGGCCCGGAGCTAGCCGCCGCCGCGGCGCAGCTCGGTGAGAACGGCCTTGGCGATGGCCTTCAGGGTTTCGAAGACTCCGACCCCGGAAGTGGCGCACGCCTCGAACTCGGGCACGTTCGTCGGGTTGAGCAACATGCGCAGCTCGTGCAAGGGCGCGGCGTTGGGTAGGTCGCGCTTGTTGTACTGGATGACGTAGGGCAGTTTGTCGAGGTTGTAGCCCTGCTCGGCCAGGTTGTTGCGCAGGTTCTCCAGCGACTCGATGTTCGCTTCCATGCGCTCCTCCTGCGAGTCGGCCACGAAGACCACGCCGTCGACACCCTTGAGGATCAGCTTGCGGCTGGCGTCGTAGAAGACCTGGCCGGGCACGGTGTAGAGATGGAAGCGCGTCTTGAAACCGCGGATCTCGCCCAGCGACAGCGGCAGGAAGTCGAAGAAGAGCGTGCGCTCGGTCTCCGTGGCCAGCGAGATCATCTTGCCCTTGGCCTCGGGGCTGGTGCGCGCGTAGATGAACTGCAGGTTCGTGGTCTTTCCGCCGAGCCCGGGGCCGTAGTAAACCAGCTTGCAGTTGATTTCCCGCGAGGAGTAGTTGATGAAACTCATCTACCGGGGCCGCTCAGTCGTTGAAGAGTTTGTCGATGTCGGCATCCGTGATTTCGTTCAGAATCGAAGGCCCGGTTTGCGTGGCCGCCTTGCGTGTGACCTGCTCGAACAGCCGGCCCATCTCCTCGGTCGCCTTGCGCACCCGCAGGCGGACCAACCCTAGCGACGAACGCTCGTCGAAGAGCACCACCAAGATGGCGCGCCCGGCGACCAGCGTGATGTGGACGTGCGTCTTCTCGCCCTCGTGGAATTGGCTGGTGAAGTCCTTCTCGCGCAGGATCTTCGAGATGCCGCCCGTGGCCGCCACGTTGCCCGCCGTCAGCGAGGACAACGAGGTCACGTCGATTTCGCCGACCTCCCCGGCCTCGGCGATGGGTTGGCCATCGCGGCCGATGAGCAGGACCGCCTTGGCATTGGCATCCCGATGGAGCCGTATGCAGACGTTGGCGATCTGCTTCTGCTCCTCGGGGAACATGACATCTGGGCCACTCATCGGGCTCTGACCTTTCCGGAAAAAGAACCCTGGGAGGGTTCTTTCCAACTCCGGCGTCGGGCCCCGGCGGGCAAAGCCCGTCGGGGCTCACGCGCTTCTCGAGGCCAGTCCGGCGCCGTCACCCTGAGGCAAGATGAAGCTAGCGTCGGTGGCCGGCGGCTGGCAGGTTGGTGGAACACGTTGATCTCGAAGGGCTGGTTTCCGATTTCCGGCTAGCTTAACAGTTTTTCGCGGGGCACACACAAGTCACGGCATCGACAGAAGCGTGCCGGAGCTGGATGATACACGGCAGCAATCACGACTACAACTCGCGCCTGCCGTCGATGGCTCGCGCCAGGGTCAGGCGATCCGCGTACTCCAGCTCGCCGCCCATGGGCACGCCGGTGGCGATGCGGCTCGTGCGTACCCCGAGCGGCCGGATGAGCTTGGCGAGGTACACGGCGGTGGTCTCCCCTTCCACGCTGGGATTGGTGGCCACGATGACCTCGCGCAAGCTCTCCTCGCTGCAGCGGCGCACCAGCTCTGCAATGCGCAGATCCTCGGGGCCGATGCCGTCGAGAGGCGACAGCACGCCGTGCAGCACGTGGTAGCGGCCGCGATAGCCCCCCGTGCGCTCGATGGCGACGACGTCCTGCGGGTGGGCCACCACGCACAGAAGGCCCGGCTCGCGGCGTTCGTCGCGGCAGATGTCGCAAGGATCGGCCTCGGTGAAATTCCAGCACCGGCTGCACAGACGGATCTTGCTGCGCAGATCGGTGATGGCACTGGCCAGGGCGGCGGCGTCCTCGGCCGGGGCGCGCAGGATGTGGAAAGCCAGCCGCGCCGCGGTCTTCTCCCCGACGCCGGGCAGTTTGGCCAGCTCGACGACCAGACGGGCAATGGGACCAGCGCTACTCATTCGAAGCTGCCTTGGCTGCAAGCGCGGCGTTCGGAGGATTCACCACAGAGGACACAGGGGCCGGAACGGGCTGGTCTTCTTCCGGATCCGGATCCGAACCCCTTCTTCTCCGGTCCGGCTCCGTGTTCTCCGTGTCCTCTGTGGTTCAGCCCGTAGATCATTGGGTCTTGATCTCCTTGGGGGCGGTGCCGAAGAGCTCTTGGGCCTTTCGAATCATGGGATGCTGGCGGGCCTCGCTCTCGCGCTGGCGCTGCTCGGCGGCGGTGGCCTCGGCCTCGCGATCGACCTCGGAGCGCAGCAGGGCTTTGCCATTCTCGGCCGAGCCCAGCTGCAGGGCGATGCGGGTGGGCGAGCCGACGATCTGGGAGACCACGCGCTCGAGCTCGGGTCGAGTCCTGGCCGCCTGGTCGAGGGCCAGCTTCTGATCGAAGACGAGCACGATCTGTCCGCCTTCCCAGGAGGACACTTCCGCGTGATCGAGGGCGGCAGCGATGGCGGGGCGGTGTCCGAAGGCCTCGCAGGCGCGGCGCCACACCGAGGCGATATCGGTTTCGGGGGTTCGGGCAGAGACGGGCAGCGCTGGCGGCGCGTCCTTGACCGCCTTGGCGCCGGCCGCGGGCACGACAGGGGGCGGCGTTGGCGGCACCACCGAAAGGCGCGGACGGGGCTCCCCTGGTCGCGGGGCGGTCGCCGTCGGGCCCCCGGCGGACAGGCGGCTCTCCAGCTTGCCCAGTCGATCGAGCAGGTCGCCCAAGGGCAGAAGCGGTTCGGCGAAGCACAGATCGAAGAGCGCCATCTCGATGATCAGACGCGGCGTCTGCGAACGCGCGGCGTCCTCGACGGCCCGCGCCCAGCGTTCGAACAGGGCCGTGACCAGGCCGCGCGGCGCCCGTTCGGCGAGCTTCTTGGTTTCCGCGATCTCTTCGGGGCTGGCGTCGAGAACCTCGCTCGCGTCGGGAACCAGGGTGACGACCTCGAAGTCGTGCAGCAGCCCGAGGAAGCTGCGCCCAAGCTGCACCAGATCGACGCCCCGATCCACGGCATCGGACAGGGCGTGCAGGGCCGCCGCGGTGTCGCGTTTGAGCACGGCCTCGGCGAGGCCGAGCAGCAATCTGCGATCGGCGACACCCAGCACCTCGGCGACCCGCTCGCGCGTGATGGTCTCGCTGCCGGCATAGGCCAGCACCTGGTCGAGCAAGGACAGCCCGTCGCGCACCGAGCCGGCGGCCTCGCGGGCCAGCAGGCGGACGGCCTCGGGCTCGCATTCGATCTTCTCGCTGCCGAGAATACGAGCGAGGTGGTCGGCGAGAACTCGGGTCGGCAGCAGCTTGAAGTCGTAGCGCTGGCAGCGCGAAAGGATGGTGGCCGGGATCTTGTGCGCCTCGGTGGTGGCGAAGATGAAGACCACGTGCGGGGGCGGCTCTTCCAGGGTCTTCAGAAGCGCGTTGAAAGCGCTCGTGGAGAGCATGTGGACCTCGTCGATGATGTAGATCTTCTTGCGCGCCTCGGCCGGCACGTAGCGCACGCCCTCGCGCAGGGCGCGCACGTCGTCCACGCCGGTGTTGGAGGCGCCGTCGATCTCCAGGACGTCGACCGACTGGCCGCTGGCGATCGACCTACAAATCGCGCAGGTGCCGCAGGGATCTGCGGTTGGTCCCTTTTCGCAGCACAGGGCCTTGGCCAGGATGCGGGCCGCGCTGGTCTTGCCGATGCCGCGCGCCCCGGTGAAGAGGAAGGCATGATGCACGCGGCCGAGCGCGATGGCGTTGGTCAGGGTACGGGCGACGTGCTCCTGGCCGACCAAATCGCCGAAGCGCTGCGGCCGGTACTTGCGGGCGAGAACCAGATACGACACGGGGGCATCATGGTGAGAAGGGCCGGCGCCAGTCAAGGAGTACGACGACCGCGGCGAGAGGCAACTTCTGCGCGGGCTGGCCGATAGACCGGTATGTCGCGCTACCGGAGAACTTTCCTCGCCGGGCTTTTCTGCCTAACCTTCCTGCATGAGCCGGACGTGGCTTGGCCACCTGCGGTGGGCGCTGCTCGCGCTCTGCCTGGGTTGTCCGCGCAACACCGTGCCGCCGCCCACGTCGCGGCCGACCCTGGCCACGGTGGACATCATCGCGGTGGGACACGGCGATGCCATCCTCGTGACCTCGGCCGCGGGCAAGCGCTTGCTCATCGACGGGGGCGAGGCGGAGGCGGCGCCGGTGGTCCTGGCGCGTCTGCGTTCGCGCTTCGCCTGCCCCCTCGATCTGATCCTGCTTTCGCATCCGCATGCGGACCACCTCGGCGGACTCGCCCGGGTGATGGAGGACTGCGGCGCCCGGCTGTACATGGACGGCGGCTATCGCCACGACAGCCGGCTGTACGCGCGCCTGCTCGAAGTTGTCGAGGAGCTCGGGATCCCGCTCTTGCGCGCCGAAGCCGGGCGGCAGATCGATCTCGGCTCGGGCGTGGTTTTGACCCTGCTCGGGCCGCCACGGCCTTTTCTGGAGGAGGGGGCCGATGGCGTCAATGCGAGCAGCGTGGTGACGCGGCTCCAGGTGGGCAGATCGAGCGTGCTCTTCGCGGGCGATGCCACCGCGCCCGAGGAGAACTGGTTGCTCGGCCAGGGAGTCGGGCTGCGCTCGACGGTGCTCAAGGTGGGGCATCACGGCAGCCGCTCCTCGTCCACGGCGGGCTTTCTGGCCGCGGTCGCGCCGCGCCTGGCGGTGATCAGCAATTGGCCGAACGCGCCCAAGCATCCTCATCCCGAAACCCTGGAACGGCTGCGCGCGGTCAAAGCGCAGGTGCTGGAAACGGCCCGGGAGGGTACGATCACCATCGAGCTCGACGGCGAGGGCGTGACCTGGTCGAGCGTCAACCACCCACGGAAGGTGCCATTGCCATGACGGAAGAGGGCGTGTTGCTGTTCGTCGATGCCATCGAAGACGACGAGGCCTTGGTCCTGCTCGGCGAGAAACGCTGGAGCCTGCCGCGCGCGCTGCTGCCCGCGGGCGCCAAAGAGGGCTCGTGGCTGCGGCTGGCGCTGGACACCTCGCAGAAGGTGGGCGAGGAGATCGAGGCGCGACGCGCCCGCCTGCTGCGCTCGGACCGCGGCGGCAACATCAAGCTATAGGGTGCCCGCGGCGCGCCGCAGAGCCACCCCGGCCTCGGAGAGGGCGAAGACCACGAGCTCGCGGCCGAGGGCAAGGGAAAAGAGCTTGCCGGCCAGCGCCGCGCCACGGTAGGGGGCCAGGTCCGGGGCGAACTTGGCGGCCAGGCCCAGGGCCGCGCGCAGATCGCCGGTGACAACGTAGGCCGCGCGCAGGCTGGCGATGCGCACGGCTTCGCGCCAAGCCGAGGTGTCGGGCTGTGGGCGCAGGCGCCGCGCGCTGTCCTCGAGCGCGCGCTTGCCCTTGCGGCCGGCGGCCTTGGCGATGCGCTGCCGCCAGGAGTTCGCGGCCGTCTCGGCCTCGGGCGAGATCTCGCCTTGTCCCCACAAATCCATGCCGACGCGCAAGGCGCCGAAGAGAATGCCGTCGAGATCGTTGGCGGGGATCTCCTCGACCCACGGGATGCCGAGCGCGACGTAGGTCAAAAGGTGCGCCAGCATGGCGGCTTGCTCGATCTCGGGTTGGTCCGCGAAGCCGGGCGGCAGCACCAGGGCGGGCGGATCGCCCGGCAGCAAGCGGCCGTAGAGAGTCGTGGGGGCGTCGAGGTAGAGGTCGAAACGCGGCTCGCCGAAGCCGCGGGCCACGCGATCGGCAAGGGCGCGCACGGGGTGCGCGGCTCGGGCGGTGAGGCGATCGCGCGTCGACAGACCGAGGGTCTCGGGATCCTGGCGCAGCAGCTTGGCCAGGGGCTCCGAGAGAACGGCGGCGACATCGAGCAAAGGGGCCTGCTCCACGGCGCCGAACAGGGACGACACCAGCGTTGCGCGGGCGAGCGAGTCGGGCGCCGGGGCGCCTCGGGGCAGTGCCTGCCGGCGGGCCGGCTCGGCGTCCGTACTGCTGGACTTGTCGATCAGGGCCAGGACTTCCTGGGCGGCCTCCGCGACGCTTGGCTGCTGGCCCAGGCGACACTCGCGCGCGAGCAGCGCGAGCATGGCCGCAAGCTGCGCGGCATTCGGCGCCGAACGGCCGAAGGCGGGCAGCATGGACGAGATGTCGCGGGCGGCCTCGTCGTGCGCGCTGCCGTGCGCTTCGGCGAGCGCTTGGTAGGTTTCGACGCGGCCAGGGGCCAGGATGGCGGCTTCGCGCAGGCGGTCGATGCCCTCGCGCTTCTGGCCGAGCATGGTGGCCTCGACCTTGCCGAGCGCTGCCAGCAACTCGGGCCGGCGCGGCTGGCCGCTCGCCTCGGCCTGGGCCTTGACCTTGTGCAGGGCCGCGGCGATGCGTCGACCGGCTTCTTGGTCGGCGCCGTACATGGTGACCAGGTTGTCGAGCGCGGCGCTGTTGTCGCCGCCGAGCATCAGGGCGGAGATGAGCACCCGCTCGGCGCTTGCCTCGTCGCCCAGTTGGCGGTACACGGCGCCCAGCCGGGCGATGAGGTCGCTGCTGCCGCCGCCGGCCTGTTCGGCCAGTTTCTCCGCCTCCGTGGCCTCGCGGCGTGCGGTGTCGCGGAAGGCGGGCGAGCGCAGATGCACCTCGGCAAGGGTGATGCCGGCGCGCAGGCGCTCGGCCGGATCGCGCGAGATGCCCATGGCGGCCGTGGCCGTCTCGATGGCCTCCGCGTGCAGGCCCAGCGCATTGCTCACGTCGGCCAGGGCCAGCAGGTTGCCGACGTGCTTGGGAGCGCGCTTGCGCGCGCGGCGCAGGGCCTCGAGGGCCACGGTTTGATCGCCGAGATGCGCGACGGCGACATGGGCCAGCGCGGTGCCCAGCTTCGCGGCCTGATCGGGGAGGATCGCTCGTTCGAGCGCAGTCCGCAGCGCATCGCTGGCCTTGCCGGCGTCGTGCCCCTGCCCGACGGCCACGATGACGGCGTCGGCGGCGCGGCTGGAATTGGGATCCTGCGTGAGCGCCTGGCAGACGAGGTCGAAGGCCAGGGCTGCGTCCTCGGGCCGGCCGCGGTAGCCGTCGGCGGCCTCGAGCAGGCGCTCGCAACGCGTCGCCGGATCCAACTCCAGCGTGCCCAGCGCGGCGGCCGCCTTCACGAAGGTTTCCGTCTCCCCGAGACGCAGGGCCAAGCGGCGGGCGCCGCGGGCCGCCGTCACGCAATCCGGCCACCCTTCGAGCGCGATGGCGTAGGCGACCAAAGCCTCCTTCTGTGCCTCGAGGCCTTCCTCGTCGGCGTGTTCGGTGACGAGCCCGGCGAGAAGCTGCAGGGATGCGGCGGTGAATGGATCCGGGGCCGCCGCCGCCAGCGTGGCCAGCGAGGCGGCGAGCCACGCGGCCGGGACGGGGCTGCCGAAGTGAAGACCGCTCCGTCGCAGCAGAAGCTCGTGGTGGAGCAGGTTGTCCGGTGCGAACCGGGCGAGAAGCTCGCACGCCGTCGGCTCGCCCTCGGGCGCGCGCGCCTCGCCGTATTCCTCGAGGGTGACCAGCTCGAAGACGCTGCCCAGCTTCGCCTCGGGCGTGGCGAAGCACTCGATCTGCTTGCGCAGCACCAGGGCGAGCTCGTTCCAGCGTTCCGTCCGGCGCAAGGCGTGTTCGGCGATGCGCAGAGCCGCCGTGCCGGCCAGGTCGTTGCCGGCCAGGTCGGCCAGCCGTTTGAGAGCCTTGGACGGATCGCGCTCCTCCGCCTGCAAGCTGGCCAGGGCGAGCTGGGTGCGCGGCTGGGGCGTCTCCGTGGCATGCAACAGGGCCAGCCGCTCGGACCTCTTGCCCGTGCGCAGGTAGGCGCGGTCCAGGCGATCGACGAGGGCGGCCCCGTCGGGCAGACAGGTGCGCGCCTCGGCGAGAAGCGGAATGGCCCGCTCGGCGTCGTTGAGGCGGTCGTCGTAGATCTCGGCGGCTTCGAGAAAAAGCTCGCCGCGCTCCGTGGGCTCGGTCGTGCCGCCGGCGAGAGCGGCCAGCTCCTCGGCCACGGCGCGGTAGTCGCCGTTGGCCAGCAGGATGCGCCGGATCTCGGCGCGCGGCGTGGGGTTGGCGGGCTCCATGCGATGCGCCTCGCGCCAGGCGGTGAGCGCGTCGGCCGTGCGATGCATGCGCTCTTCGAGAAAGCGGGCGATCTCGGCTTGGACGGCGTAGCTGCCCGGCCCTTTCTTGTTCTGTCCGAGGAGCAGGCGGAGCTGCGCCAAGGCCTCGGCCTGGCGGCCGGCCCGCTCGTGGATGCGGAAGGCGGCGCGCAGCGCGGCCGGATCGCCGGGAATGTGAGCGAGCACGCGCTTGACCATGTCGAGCGCGCCGTCGACGTCATTGAGTTGCCGCGACGCAACCACGGCGGCGCGCAGGAGCAGCGAGCGTTCCAGGACGACATCGTCGCCGGCCTGGTCGGCCTCCAGGAGCAAGGCGCGCAGAAGCTCGCGCGCGTTGCCGGCGCGGCCCGCCGAGCGGGCCAACCCCAGGATGGCGCTGCGCCGTCTCGGCTCGATCACCAGGATTTCGGTGAAGACCGCGGCCGCTCGTTCGGGGTCTCGCACCTCGTCCTCCCAGATCGAGGCGAGCTTTTCCAGATGGGCGACCTTGCGCACGGAATCGGACGCGTTGTTGGCGGCCTCGATGTAGAAGTCGATCCGCGCGCGCGCGCGCGCGGGGTCGTCGGGATCGGTCAGCGACGGTGGCGTGCCCGGCAGAAGCAGGCGGACGATGGCATCGGTGACGTCGGGGTTGCCGGGCTCGATGGCCCACGCCGAGCGCAGCGAGAGCAGGGCGAGGTCCGGCCGCCCCATGTCGTGCTCGGCGATGGCGGCCGCGCGTTGCAGTAGCTCGATGCGGGCATGCTGCGTGGAGGCGTGCGAGGCCTGCTCGGAGAGCATGGCCATGCGTTCTGCGTGCTTGCCGAGGGCGGCGAGCGCGTGGTCGAGCTTGTCGCGCATGGGCTCGTTGTCGGGTTCGACGGCGAGGACTTGGTGGGCGTGCGCCGCCATGTCGGAATGGCGCCCGAGCGCTTCGTAGAAGGCCGCCAGCCGGTGGTGCCAGTAGGACCGCTCGGACTCGCGCGCCAAAGCGAGCACCTGGTCGGCGGTCGCGGCCGCCATGTCGAGGTTGCCCGTGGCTTCGTAAAGCGACACCAGCTCGCGCAAGGCGGCGCGTTTCGTCGACTGCGCCGCGGTCTCGCTGCTGGCGCAACGCTCGAAGAGATCGATGGCTTGCGGTTTTTGATCCAGGCGCTCGGCCGCCAGGCGGCCGGCGAAATAGAGCAAGCGCGCCGCGCGCGCGGCGTCGGTTTCGAGCGATGCCTCGGCGGCCCAGGCCTTGATCAGCGCCTCGATCTGCCCTTGCAGAAGCAGGTGGCGAGTGTAGGCGTCGCGCACGGGGCCGATGCGTCCGTCGAGCAGCAAGGCGGCCTCGAAGGCGGCGCGGGCGGCGTCGGCACGGCCCAGCCTTTCGAGGTGCTGGCCGCGTTCGACTTCCAGCCAGGCCGAGAGCCGGGTGTCGTTGCGCAAGACGGCGGCCATGGTTTCGAGGTGCGCGGCCAGCGCCTCCGTCTGCTGCGGCGTCTCGGCGCCGCGCAGGGCCGGGAAAAGCGCGGTTTCGAGGCCGCGCAGGGCGCCGGGATGGCCGGGACGCGCGGCGAGCACCTCGCGGAAAGCTTGGCCGGTGCGCTCCGACGGCGCGCCGCTGGCCGCAAGCAGCAGCCCGAGGTCGAGCTGGCGGGTGAGTCGGGCCGTCGGTTCGGTGGTCGCGCGCACCTCGGCCTCGACCAGCGCCAAGAGGGGTGCGGCCGGGCGCAGCGGGGTCAGCCGCCGAGCCGCGGCGATGGGCGCGACGAGATGGGCGGCCATGCCGTGCGCGGCCCGGTACTCGGTCAAGGCCGCGGCCGCGTCGCCGCCGGCGACTTCGAGCAGTAGGCCGAGCTCGGTGCGCGCCCGCGTCAGGGCCATGCGATCACCGGCGGCGGCTGCCTCGACCCGCTTGCGTGCGTCGGCGATGGCCGCATCGGGCGCAAACCTCTCGCTTGCGGCCGGGCGCGGCGCGGGCGCGGACACCGCGGGCAAGGGCACGGCCCGTAGGGTCAGCGAAGGCGCGCTGGGCGGGACAGAAGTCGGGAGGGCCGCGCCGACGGTGAGGCGCAGGCTGCTGGCCGCGCCGGACAGCGGCGCCATCACGGGCGGAGCCGCGGGTTGGGTCGCCTCCGGCGAGGGAGAGCGTCGGGCGGATGGCGGCGGCGGAGGTGCGACGGCCGCGCGTGTCTGGGAGGGCCGCGGTGGCGGGGCGGGCACGTCGGGGGAAGGCGAGAGCCGGCCGGGCGCCGTGGTGGGGTGCGGACCACGGATCGCGCCCGGCACGGGCGCCCGCAAGGGCGGGGCTGCCCCCGGCCGGCCCGCGTTTTCTTCCGGCGTGGGCAAAGGCCGGGCAGGGCCCTGCGGCGTCTCGACGGGACGAGACTGCGTCGCGCGTTGCGGGGGCGGCGGCGGAACCACGCGGGGCGGCAGGGGCGGCGGCTGCTTGGGGCCCGCAGCGACCGCCGGCGGCAGGGGCGGCGGGCCGGGCTCGCCCGTCCGGACCGGGAGAACCATCGGCGTGGGCGTGAGCTCCAGCAACTCGAGCTCGCCCGTGTTCACCTCGTCGGCCGTCGCCTTGGCGTCGGTTTCCTCGTTCGCGTCCGGATTGCGTGTAGGGTCCTCGGGGGTTGCGGAGGTCATGATCTTCCTTTGGCCAGGGATCGATCCCAGACAATGGCCTAGGCTGGCTTTTCGTGGGCGAAAGCGAACCCGCCCGCCGCATGGCTTGGCGAGGGGCGCGGTTCGTCTCCAACTAGACTCGGATAGCTTGCGAAGGAATCCTTAGGATACCCGTCCGCTGCGTGGCGGGAAGGGGGCAATTCGGCCCAGGCAAGCCGGATTGGCGAAAAAAGAATGAAGGAAACCCAGATCTTCAGGGACTCGACGCGCCGGCGTTCGCGTCGCATCCTTCGGGCACGGCGGGGCCCACCGAGGCCGAGAAGAAGTCACGGCACAGGCAGATTTTCTTGCATGCCAGCTTCCCAGTGGGAAAGACGAGTGCGCAGGAAAAGCCCTTGCGGCAACGCTTGTCGTTCGGGTTCGACGGGTCGCGGGTCTGGCCGTCGCAATCGTTGTCGGAGTCGCACTCGGCGCTGCAGTAGGGGCCGGTGTCGAGATCCGTCGATACGCCTGGCTGCACCATGGGTTTGACGCATAGCCGACTGGGGCAGTCGGTCGCATTGGAATTGTAGCCGCCGTGGTCCTGATCTATCTCCTCGGTGAGGTCGCACTGGCGCCCGATGGCCTTGTCCTCGCAGGCGGCGCTCGTCCATAGCGCGCCCACCGCCAGCGCGAGAAAGCACAGCGTGCGTCCGCGAGAGGACTGCAGTCTGCGGACCGAGGCGGTCGATTTCATCGACATCGAGCCGGTAAAATACCCCCAACCGACAATCCCCGTCCAGCAAACACCGTTCGCATCTAGCCAGCCGCTGCTCGCGAGAGCTGGGTTGCTGCATCGAGCAGCAGACGTTCGGTTTCGTCCCAGCCGATGCACGCGTCGGTGATCGAGACGCCGTACTCGGGCTTCTGCCCTTGCTTCCAAGCCTGCTTGCCGGGCCGCAGGTTGCTTTCGAGCATGACGCCGAGGATGGCCTTCTGGCCGCCGGCGAAGTTGCCCACCACTTCCAAGAACACCGCTGCCTGCCGGGTGTGATCCTTGCTCGAGTTGCCGTGCGAGCAGTCCACCATGACGCCCCGGGAAAGCCCGGCCTTGGCCGCGGCGCGGGCCGCGCTTTCGACGCTATCGCGGTGGTAGTTGCTGCCGGTCGCCCCACCGCGCAGCACGATGTGGCAGTCAGGGTTGCCCGTCGTCCTGACCACCGACGACAGGCCGTCG
>JAFGPX010000260.1 GCA_016935975.1 Deltaproteobacteria bacterium | reverse complement strand
GCACGGCACGGGCGCGAATGCGGAAAAGGCCGCCGCGGCCGCCGAGGACTACGTGCACTACCTGCACGGTGTGAATCCGCTCGGCCTGGTCTACCTCACCAACATGCAGAGGGCCGGGGCCGAGCATTCCGCCACGACCATCTTCCACTCGTGGTTCGCGGACAAGTCGCCCAAGTGGGACCAGACCACGGCGACGACGCCGGGCCCCGCACCTGGCTTCGTTCCGGGCGGACCCAACAACTCGGGCTTCGGGCCCGACGCCTGCTGCACGGCCCCCCAGGGCGATCCCGCGTACCAGTGCTACGGGTCGAGCGATTTCGCCCTATGCAGCCAGAATTGGGATCCGCCCATGCACCAGCCGCAACAGAAGTCGTACCTCGACTACAACGGCGGCTGGCCGGTCGGGTCGTGGCCCATCACGGAGCCCAGCACCGGCTACCAGGCGAAGTACGTGCTCGTGCTCTCGGCGCTCGCGCGCTAGCAGCCCACGGACTCGAGGCAGGCGGGGCTTGCCGCTACCGACCGTGGCCGAGGGGCCCGCGATGGCGGCGGCGAACGCCAGCGCGGCGCGAATTGACCGAAGCGCTCGAATCGTCCATCTTGCATCGCGGAGGAGCGATTCCGGCTCGCCCCGCAAACGACCAGCGGCGCGGCCCAGGAGGCGAAAGCGGGATTTCGGACATGCCGGATCTCGCCGACTTAGGCCCGAAATCGAGACATCATGCGAGGGATCAAAGACCGCCGAAAACCAGGCCTACTGCTTCTCATCATCCTCGCCGGCACGGTCTTCGCCGTCGGCCTCGCGTCGCAACACGACCGCGTGCGGGCCTACCGGATACGTCGAGCGGCCGCACAACGCCACCCTCTGCTGCCCCTGACCATCACCTATCCCTTCGACAACGCCGTGTTTCCCCCGGAAATCGTGGCGCCACGGTTTCGTTGGACCGATCCCCAGTCCACGGCACACGAGTGGCTCGTGACGGTCCGATTCGACCGGTCGAACCTGCAACTCGAGAGTCTCGTTCGTACGCCGGTTTGGAAACCCTCGCCCCGGCAGTGGGAGTCGATGAAGAAGCACTCGGTCGACGGAAGGGCGGTGGTCGGCGTGATCGGGCGCGGCTCGCAGGACGGCACCGACACCTACGCGCAGGGCACGGTCTCTTTTTCCACCAGCAAGGATCCCTTGCGGGACTCGGTCTTCTACCGGGAGGTCGTCCTGCCGTTTGCCGACGCGGTCAAGGACCCTACCCGCATCCGCTGGCGCTACGGCTCCATCGCGAGCGAGAACGCCCCACCCGTGGTCCTGGAAAACCTACCGGTGTGCGGCAACTGCCACTCCTTCTCCGCAGACGGCAGCGTGCTCGGCATGGATGTCGACTATGGGAACGACAAGGGCGCCTATGCCCTGTCCAGGGTGGCCAAGCAGATCGACCTGGTCACGAGCAACATCGTTACGTGGAGCGACTACAAGCGCGACCCGGACAATCCCACCTTCGGTCTGCTCTCCCAGGTCTCGCCGGACGGTAGGTACGTGGTGAGCACGGTGAAGGACCGCTCGGTATTCGTGGCCCGACCCGATCTCGCGTTCTCGCAGCTCTTCTTCCCAATTCAAGGGATCCTGGTCGTCTACGACAGCAAGACGAAGACTTTCAGTTCCCTCCCGGGCGCCGACGATAGCAGTCTCGTGCAATCGAACCCGGTCTGGAGCCCCGACGGCCAGTCCATCGTCTTCGCGCGCAGTGCCGCCCATCAGCTCAAGGACCTCCGCGACAAACAGAAAGCGCTTCTCACGGCCGAGGAATGCAGCGAGTTCGTCGACGGCCAGAAGCTCTTCCGATTCGACCTGTATCGCATCCCGTTCAACGACGGCAAGGGCGGCGTTGCCGAGCCGCTGCCAGGCGCATCGAAGAACGGCATGAGCAACTATTTCGCCCGATTCTCCCCGGATGGTCGGTGGATCGTGTTTTGTAGGGCGAACAGCTTCATGCTTCTGCAGCCCGACAGCAAGCTCTACATCATGCCCGCCGCCGGAGGCGAGGCGCGCCCCCTGCGGTGCAATACCCCACGAATGAATTCCTGGCACAGCTGGTCTTCGAACAGCAGGTGGCTCCTCTTCTCTTCGAAGGCCAATTCGCCCTATACGCAGCTCTTCGTCGCGCACATCGACAAAGATGGCATCGACGCTCCGGCGGTGCTTCTGGAGCAGTTCACCTCGCCCGACCGCGCCGCCAATATCCCGGAATTCGTCGCCGCAGCCCCCGGGGCCATCGAACGCATCAACCCGCGTTTCGTCGACGATGTTTCGCTTTGGCGCTCGGGCATGGCGCTCATGGATGCCGGCGACTTCCCGAAAGCCGGCGCGCGGTTCAGGGAAGCGCTCGCGCTCAATCCGCGCAATGTCAAGGCGCACATCGGCCTCGGCAACACGCTGGAGGGCGCAGGGAAGAACGACGAGGCCATGCTCCACTACGACGAAGCCGTCCGCCTCGATCCCGATTCCGCCATTGCGCACGTCAACGTCGGCAACATCTTCCTCAAGCGGAGCGAGCCAGCGCGGGCGATCGGGGAGTACGAGACCGCCCTCAAGCTCGAACCCGGCAACATCTACGCCCACTTCAACCTCGGGCAGTGCTATCTGGCGGCCGACAAGTACCGCGAGGCGATCTTTCATCTCGCCGAGGTGCACCGACGGGATCCCAAGAACGCATCGCTCTGCTTCTTCCTAGGCAAGGTCCACGAACGACTCGGGCAAAGGGGCGAAGCCGTGCGGTACTACGAGGAAGCCATTCGCATCAGGCCAGACTACGCGGAAGCGAAGGATAGCCTCGCCGCGATCGAAGGAACGAGCGGCAGGGGACGATGACCAGATGTCCTAGCAGCCCGTGGCGAAAGTCGGACCGAGCCGTTCGGAGTGGATTCGGCCCGGATGCAAGGAGCAGCGAAGCGCCGAATACTAGAGGTATTC